>CAZFLL010000148.1:0-7920 GCA_964519865.1 uncultured Chitinophaga sp.
GCCTCATTGATCATCCGGAAAGTGGCCGGCGAAATGCTATAAGGGGCATGGGGCACTAAGGAACTGCGGTGCGGGATGGGAGAGGAGGCCAGTGCTTCCTGCATATCCCGGGCCACCTGCTGGTAATGATTAAAATTCTCCATGGCTTTTTCATCCGTAAAGCCCAGCACTTCCACAAAATTCTGCCAACGGATACTGCTGTGACTTTTTACTGCAGCAGTATCGGCTGTATTGCCAATATCACCAACGGCCACAATCCCGTTACCGGCCATTTCCTTTTCGGCATTTATTATTTCTTGGTCGATGATTTCACGGGCAAAACCTCTTTTAGTGACCACAGAACAAAGAAAATCGATCAGCCCTGTATGCGGGGGGATCACGTTTTTCAGGTGACTCAACTCCAGGTGACAATGTGCATTTACCAGTCCCGGGCACAGGATCCCATCAACCTGTTCAATATCGGCTCCTGCTTCATTTTCCGGAACGATCGCTTCTATTTTTCCATTATCATGGGTAATCAATACTTCACCATCACGGAACCGGTCACCGTCAAACAACCTGCCTGCCCTGAATTTTCTGTATGCCATGGCGCAAAATTGCCAAAACCAATTTCCAATTCCCAAAAAATTATTCTTGTTACCTTTGCCCACCTCTGTAAAGAGCCCGGTAATTGCCGGAGTAGAGAACCCCATTATGTTAGACAGATTAGAAGCTATAAAAGCCCGTTTCGACCAGTTAGGCGTTGCCCTGACCAACCCGGAGATCGTGGGCAATAACAAGAAATTTACGGAAACCAGTAAGGAGTACCGCAGCCTGGAGAAAATTGTACAGGCCTATCATGATTACCGGAAGATCCTGGATGATATTGAATTTTATAAAGAAGCCCTGGCGGGCAATGATGAGGAAATGCGGGAGCTGGCGAAAATGGAAATGCCGGCACAGGAAGAAAATAAAGTGAAGGCGGAAGCTTCTATCCGTCAGCTGCTGATTCCCAAAGACCCGCAGGATGAAAAGAACGCGATTTTAGAGATCAGGGCCGGAACCGGCGGTGATGAAGCCAGTCTTTTTGCCGGTGACCTGTTAAGAATGTATATACGTTATTGCGAACGCAGGGGCTGGAAAACAGCGATCCTGAGTGAGAATGAAGGTACCGTGGGTGGATACAAGGAAGTACAGCTTGAAGTAACCGGGGATGATGTATATGGCACACTTAAATTTGAAAGCGGGGTGCACCGGGTACAACGGGTTCCTGATACAGAAGGTTCAGGCCGGGTCCATACCTCTGCGGCTACCGTGGCTGTAATGCCGGAAGCAGAGGAAGTGGATTTTGAACTCAACCCGGCAGATGTAAAAATGGAAACGGCCCGGAGTGGTGGAGCAGGAGGTCAGAATGTAAACAAAGTGGAGACCAAGGTATTGCTAACGCATATTCCAACAGGTACCGTTGTGGTTTGCCAGACCGAACGTTCACAGCTGGGTAACCGGGAGAAAGCCATGGGTATGCTGCGTACCAAATTATACGAAGAACAGGTGCGCAAACAGGAAGATGAAATCGCCCGTCACCGTAAGAGCCTCGTGAGTACGGGTGACCGGAGTGCAAAAATCAGGACCTATAACTTTCCACAGGGCCGTGTAACTGATCACCGGATCGGACTTACGCTATATAACCTGGATGCCGTGTTGAATGGCGATATAACAGAACTGATCGACGCATTGCAGTTTGCGGAGAATTCGGAGAAGCTGACGAAACAAAACTAGGAAAAGTACAAGCTACGAGCCTGCCTGCCGGCAAAGGCAGGTTACGAGTCAGATTTCGTAAAACGAGAAGCTGAAGGTTAATTTTGCTTAAACCTTCTTAGGAGGTGTATTGACTACTAACTACTGACTACTAACTACTAACTTGTTCAGAATGGGCTGTTTCCTGACAACTGACAACTGACATCCGACAACGAACACCTAACACCAAACACCTATATTATGCTTGAACAATTAATGGACCTGGTAAAGAACTTCGGAAAAGAAACCGTAGTGGAAAATCCTGAAATACCCAATGAGCAAAACAATGAAGTCCTGGCTGATGCCACCAGGACAATCACCAGCGGTTTTCAGAATGTGCTGGCCGGGGGCGGGCTTGAAAATATCATGGATCTTTTCAAAGGAGGCGGTACGTCTGCAGGGATTGGCAAGGCCGGATTATTAAAAAATCCCATGGTTACCATGATGATTGGTCATTTTATCAGCAAGCTGGTGGGTAAATACAATATGTCCCCTTCTTCAGCAAGCGCTGTAGCCAATAACCTGATTCCGAATGTGCTGAACGGAGTGATCACAGAAACCAATAATCCCGGAAACCCGGGTTTTACCCTGGATGGACTGATCGGTTCACTGACCGGCGGTGGCGGGGGTACCCAGTTACAGGATATCCTGAGCCAGTTTACCGGGGGCGGGTCCGGAGCCGGAAATACTGGTGGAGGATTTGACTTACAGGATATTATCGGAAATTTTACTCGCAAAGCCCAGGATAATTTCCAGCCTTCCGGTGATAGAGGTGCAGGGGGAGGATTGATGGATATGATCCGGGGATTTTTATCTAAATAACCGGGCTGAAAAAAATTACAAAGCTATTCTTAACAGGGTAGCTTTTTTTCTTGCCTACTTTGGCACGAAATTTAGATATATACAGTGAAGGAAGTTTAACCATTAGTTCTTTGTCACCTGATTGTCAGGTTGTTTTCAAAAAAACCTGCACATAGACTAACAACTGTTATTGTGGTTTATGCAATAAGTTGGGTAACTGCATCGTATTATATAAGAACAGACAGAAATTATACGAAAGTCATTAAGTGGTTTTACTGAGTTTGTTCTTTTAAACTTTCATTAACAGCAACATTCATACTATAGGCAGTATTTTTGCGTTATAAATAAAAATAAAGAAATTCTGAACTCATTATAAAGACAGTCAATTTTCTCATAAGCAGTTAGTTTTGGTTGCGACCCCTGTTTCCACAGGGGTCTATTTTTTTATATACCTCCTGCTGAAAAAATAACCTCCTATTGCCCCGGCCGCATCGGCAAAAATATCCCCGATATCAAATGAGCGGTTTACTACCAGGTATTTCTGAACAAACTCCATTCCGATACCATAGGCAATTGCCAGCAGCATGATCCTGAAAAACAGAACCGGTATTCTTGTTTTGTCCGTCACTTTATTTACACCCCAGCACCAGAGCAGTACCATCCCGCCAAATAACCCGATATGCACCCATTTATCAAACCAGATTTTATCCAGCCAGTCTTCTTTGGGAAAGGAGGAGCCGGGCAATGTCAGCAGTATGGTACAGATGATCAGCCAACTGATACCCGGTAAAAAAGCCAAAAACCGCTTCATGTTTTTTTATTTCGGCAATATTAGGAAGAATTTGACGGCTGTATAAACAAACAGGAAGCCCCAATGGGCCCCCTGTTCTTAACCAACTATAGAACCAAAGCGACTATAGCATCTGTATAGTTTATATACGGTAAGAACAGGAAAAGGGATTGCAAACATAGATCAGAGATTACCCATGACATACATGTCGCCACCAGGTTTTGAAGGATCAGGGCGGTCCATTTTTTCAAGGGTGATGGCAAAAGCCTGGGCATTGCCTACATTTTTCATCCGGACCAGTAATTTCTTTTGCCGGATATTATAATCCATCATACCGAGATCAACGGGCTTCCCATCGATCAGTGCCCAGAGCTGGTATTGCTTGCCGTCAGGAGGAGCGGGCAGGTTATTGGCCAGCAGGAAAACATCATGTGAAGTGGTATCCCAGTATACAGTCGCCGTTGATTGGGGTGATATTTCCATACCACGCAGGGCGGCCATTTTAATATTCGGGTTCTGTTGCAGTTTCCCGATCTCCGCGACCAGCCCGGTAATATTATCATTTGCTTTTTCCAGGTTCACCGCCAGTGTTTTATTCTGGTTCATCTGGGCAATATTCCAGGCAATGCTGCCGGCCAGTAGTATCACTGAAGCGGCTGCCGCAAATTTCCAGCGGTTCACTCCCTTTGATCCCCAAACCGGTTTCATAGAAACCACCCGGCCTTCAGCCCTGATTTCCCGGAAGACTTGTTCTTTTACAAAAGCCGGGGGTTGTTCTGTGGCAGACAGGGCCTGTTTTTCAAGGGCCAGTTCAAATGCGTTACGGGCCTCGGCCAGTTCGGGGTATTGCAGGCAGTATTGTTCAAACTCCTGCCGCTCATCCGGACTGGCCAGTCCGAGCACATAGCTCTCAATAATCCCGCTTGATATGTAGTCCTGTATATTCAACGCATTACTGTAATAAAGTTCTTAAATGTATTAAGGCTGCCCGTATTCTTGTCTTAACAGTGCCCAGTGGAATATCCAATGCCCGTGCGATCTCCTCATGGGTAAATCCCTGGTAATAGGACATGTCCACCAGTACCCTCCATTCTTCTTTCAGTTTCCCCAATACTTTTTTTAACCCGCTGTCTTCTATTACCGGTCCTGTTATGGCACCGGCAATTTCATTATTCTCCGGCAATGGCTGGTTTTTTTGTGTATTGGTATAGGCTTTTGACCTTACTTCATCTATAGCCGCATTACGGGCAATATTCATCATCCAGGTAAAAAGCCTTCCCTTGGCCGGGTCATATGAATCAAACCTGCGCCAGATATTCACAAACACCTGCTGCAACACATCATTGGCTGACTCTTTATCCGTCACCACCGTATTCACGACATTATAAAGTGCCGCTGAATAATGATCATACAGGTAAGCAAAGGCTTTTTCATCGCGTTGACGCAATGAGTCCACCAGCTCCTGTTCGCTGTATGTAGTGTTGAGGTTCAAATACTTGGTTAAGATACAATGCTTGTCAGTTCAATTGTATCAATGATAAATACGGGAAATCAGTCAGACCGGATTTAGTCAACCACTGCCTGGTATCCGTCTGCATCCAGCAAACCTTCCACATCGGCAGGATTATTAACGGTCATTTTCACCATCCAGCCTTCTCCATAAGGATCGGAGTTAACGAGTTCGGGGGCATTCGTCAGGGCCGGATTGAGTTCATTTATTGTTCCGCTGACAGGAAGGAAAAGGTCTGAAACGGTTTTTACCGCTTCAACGGTACCAAATACTGCACCGGCTTCCAGTGTTTTGCCGATGGTATCCACTTCCACATAAACGATGTCACCCAGCTCACGTTGAGCATAGTCAGTAATACCGATAGTGGCAGTAGTGCCGTCTAAACTGATCCATTCGTGGTCCTTGGTGTAGCGGAGGTTAGCGGGGTAACTCATAATCAATGCTTTTGAGTTGCAAACCTAAGGGAAAACAGCGAAATGATAAGGGGTCTGGTAAATCGGCCTCCCGGAATTTTCACCGGAGAATTTATACCGTTCAGGGTAAGATTTCGGCCATTGGTCGGGAAACGCTTTTACAATACTATGACACGAGGGTATATTTGCCCTTCAAAACACAAAAACCATTAATAATGAGAAAGTTAGTATTGATTTTTTTGAGCGCTTTCACCTTATCCTTTTCGGCGTCTGCTCAGAAAATATCAGGTGTGGTAAAAGATGAACAAGGGAAGGGGTTGGATAAGACCACCATTTCTTTGCTCCGGACCAAAGACTCTTCGGTCATCAAACTGGCCGTAACAACAATCGATGGCAGCTATCACCTGGATGTGTCGGAAGGGACCTACCTGTTAAGTGCATCCCATGTAGGCTATGGCACCCGTTATTCCCCCGTTTTTGATACAAAGACAGCGAATAATCTGCCCGAAATCGTGTTGATAAAAGCAGCCACCAGTCTCCAGGGAGTCACCGTTACCGCCCAGCGGCCGGTGATTGAAGTCAGGGCTGACAAAACTATCCTGAATGTGGAAGGTACCATTAATGCAGTGGGCAATGATGCCCTGGAACTGATCCGCCGCAGTCCGGGCGCCATGGTGGATAAAGATGATAATATCAGCCTGGCCGGAAAGAATGGTGTACAGGTTTATATCGACGGCAAGCCTTCCCCGCTTTCCGGTTCAGACCTGGCCAATTATCTTAAAAGCATGCAATCTTCCCAGATTGAAGCCATTGAGATCATCACCAATCCATCTGCCAAATATGAAGCAGCGGGTAATGCCGGTATTATCAATATCAAACTGAAGAAGAATAAAACCTTTGGTACCAATGGTTCGGTGAATGCCGGATATACACAGGGCGTTTATGCCAAGGGAACAGCCGGTATCAACCTGAATCACCGCAATAAGAACGTGAACATCTTTGGAAATTACAATTATAACAAGGGGGATTACCTGATGAAAATGAATTCAGAGCGGACCCAGTTTGACACCTTGTTCACCCAGAAAAATGAGATCCTGTTCCGCAACAACACGCACGGGTTTAAGGCGGGAGTGGATTATTTTATTGACAAAACAAAAACAATCGGTGCGGTAGTGAATGGTAACCTGGCCACCAATGACCTGAATACGGCCGGCCCTATGTATTTTATCTACCTGCCTACCGGGCAGACAGACAGGATACTGAAAGCCACCAATCATAATGATATGAAACGGGATAACCTCAATGCCAACCTGAACTACCGCTATGCGAAGACAGGGGGTGCTGAGCTTAACCTGGATGCGGATTATGGCATTTTCAAAATCCGTTCTAACCAGTACCAGCCAAATTATTATTACCTGGCAAACGGTACCACCGAAACCAGCCGGGCCATTTATAATATGATCGCCCCCACGGATATCAATCTTTATTCGGTAAAGGCCGATTACGAAACCAATTACAAAGGCGGCCGCCTGGGTATTGGTGGTAAGATCGGGGTGGTGGAATCCGATAATGATTTCCAGCGCTACGATGTTTTTAACAGCGGGAAAGTGCTGGATACGTTGAAGAGTAACCGCTTTAAATACAAGGAAAATATCAATGCCCTGTATGTGAATTACAATAAGCAGTTTAAAAAGGGATTCATGATCCAGGCCGGACTGCGTGCGGAAAACACCCACTCAGATGGTAATTCCACCGGGTTCAAGCAGGTCAGCCATGTCATGCAGCCTTATGATTCAACCTTCAGCCGGAATTACACGGATGTATTTCCCAGCGCAGCAGTTACTTTCAATAAAAACCCGATGAAGCAGTGGACATTCTCTTATTCTCGCCGGATCGACCGCCCTGCTTACCAGGACCTGAATCCGTTTGAATTCAAGCTGAATGAATATTCTTTCATGAAAGGCAATACCCGCCTGCAACCCCAGTACACCAATAGTTTTGATATCACGCATGTGTACAAATACAGGCTTACGACCAAACTGACCTATAGTCATGTAAAAGATATTTTCGCGCAGATACCGGATACGGTTGACAAGACCAAGAGTTTCATGACCAAGAAAAACCTGGCCACCCAGGATGTAGTGGCGCTGAATATCAGCTATCCTTTCCAGTACAAATGGTATAGTTTCTTTGCTTCAATGAATTCCAACTATTCCCATTATGTGGCCGACTTTGGTGGCGGCAACCGTAAAGTGAACCAGGAAGTGTTCTCCCTGACCTATTTTATGCAGAACAGCTTTAACCTGGGTAAGGGCTGGACCGGGGAACTGAGCCTGCTCTATATTTCACCTTCTGTATGGCAGGGACTGATCCGTTCGGATGCCATGGGAAGTGTCGATGCCGGCCTACAGAAAGTGATCTTTAAAGGAAAGGGCAACCTGAAACTGGCGATGAGTGATATTTTCAGAACCATGAAATGGGGAGGTGATACCGATTTTGCCGGCGTGGTGAACCGCTTTACCGGTAATGGCGAAATGCAGCAGGTAAAACTGAATTTCAGTTACCGCTTTGGTAACAGCCAGGTAAAAGCCGCCCGTTTGCGTAAGTCTGCCATTGAAGAAGAGAGGAAG
>CAZFLL010000149.1:0-7918 GCA_964519865.1 uncultured Chitinophaga sp.
CCAGGCCCCCCATACAAAAAACTGCATGAAACTGAGCACTGTTAACCTGCCTTTAATATTCATACGGAAATTTTAAAATGAACGCTTAAAAAAAAGAAAGATAAGAATTTTTCCGGCCCGGCAATTTTTCCGGCATACCAAGCCTGAACCTGCTTAACTTTGCCTATTAATCTGTCTGAATTATGGTGACTGACACTGTACAAGACCCCGGACTGCAGGCTATTGCTGCCAGGGTAAAAGCCGGGGAACGTATTTCCGATGCGGATTGTTTAACCCTTTTTGAAAAAGCCAGCCTGGGCTTTGTGGGCAGCCTCGCCAATGAGGTAAAAGAAAGACTCCACGGGGATACGGTATATTTCAACCGCAATTTCCATATTGAACCGACCAATGTCTGTGTATTCAGTTGTAATTTCTGTTCCTACAGCCAGCTCTATGCCCATAAGGAAGACGGCTGGGAGCTGACGATACAGCAAATGCTGGATATCGTTAAAAAATACGATGGACAGCCCGTTACAGAAGTGCATATAGTTGGTGGTGTTCACCCCAAGATGGACCTGAATTTCTTTGCCGACCTGTTAAAGCAGATCAAGGCGCACCGGTCCGACCTCCATATCAAAGCATTCACCGCGGTGGAATATGATTATATGTTCCGCAAAGCAAAGATGTCCGTCGAAGACGGATTAAAATTCCTGATCAAGGCCGGGCTGGATTCCATTCCCGGCGGTGGGGCCGAGATCTTCCATCCGGAGATCCGGGAAAAGATCTGTGCGGATAAAGTAAACGCGGATGGCTGGTTGAAAATTCATGAAACCGCCCACCGGCTCGGGCTGCATTCCAATGCCACGATGCTGTATGGTCATATTGAAAAATATGAACACCGGGTGGATCATATGCGCCGGCTGCGGGAGTTGCAGGACCAGACAAAAGGCTTTAATACATTTATCCCGCTGAAGTTCCGCAATATGGATAACGACATGAGCCATGTGCCGGAAAGCACCCATATTGAAGATATGCGGCTTTATTCCATTGCCCGTATCTATCTCGATAATTTCCCGCACCTGAAAGCTTACTGGCCGATGCTTGGCAGGCAACAGGCCCAGTTGTCCCTCTCCTTTGGAGTGGATGATATTGATGGCACCATTGACGACACCACCAAAATCTACAGTATGGCTGGTTCTGAAGAGTTGAATCCTTCGATGTCTACTGCCGAACTGGTAACCCTGATCCGCCAGGCAAAAAGGAATCCGGTGGAAAGGGACACTTTGTATAATGTGATCAGCAATTTTGGCAAAAAAGAAACAACAGCAGATCCTGCACTGAATTAACAGTACGGAATGCCTTTGCAAATAAAAAGAGGTTGTCTCCTTCCGGGGCAACCTCTTTCAGTATTGATTAACCTATCAGGCAGGTTCATCCTCTTTATCGGATTCATCTCCGGGCAGATCATCGGATAATCCGTTTTCCTCTTCACCGGATTCTTCCTCAAAGCCGATCACCGTCTGGGTCACTTCCATTTCTCCTTCGGGTGTAATGAATATTTCTTTTACTTCTTCCACTACTACCGGTGCTGCCGGAACAACGGCTGCTGGTTTGGGTTTAGGGGCCCGTGTTTTCTTTTGGGGGGGAACAGGCTTGGGCTGTGGCTTCACGGCTTTTTTCACCACTTTTTTAACCGCTTTCTTCACCACTTTTTTAGGTGCCACCTTTTTTGCCACTTTTTTAGGAGCCGCCTTTTTTGTCACTTTTTTCACGGCTTTCTTCACTACTTTCTTTGCTGCTTTTTTCGCCACTTTTTTAGGTGCTGCTTTTTTCTTTGCGGCTGGTTTAGCTTTGGCTTTAGCCGGTTTTTTCTTTTTCAGGACGGCTTTTTTTGATACTGCTTTCTTTTTTGGAGCTGCTTTTTTACGGGGGGCTGGTTTTGCAACTTTCTTTTTGGTCTTCTTTTTAGTAGCCATGGCTAAGTATTTAATGTTTGAAAAATCAGTAAATGGAGTTCAATTAAATTTACGACATCCTTCATTAATTCCTTTGGCTAATAATTAATTTCATGGTCTTTTTGACATCGGCCCATTTTTAAAGATGGCCTGGCCAAAGTTGATCATCTCAAATAAAGTGTAAGAGTATATACTTAATGTTGAAAAAGAGTTGTACCCCGGATACATGTGTTATTTCTATTAATCTGATTATCAATGTTTTATAAATTTATGTATAAATAATGCCTGTTTTATACAATAAGACGCTGATCCTCCCTGCTTTGAAATACAGAAACCGCATATTAATTTTATCCTTCCTTGCTAAAAATCAAGGCGTTTGACAACCTTTAGCCTTTCCGGTGCATCCGGTGACTGAAGGAAAATCATATCCGCTGAAACTACCTGTAATCTTTTAGTAACCGTACTGCCGTTAAACCGTCAGTCAATTTGTACCTATGTTTTCAATTATGCTGCTTAAAACTGATAATCTATGCTCTTTAATTCCATAGATTTTATCCTGTTTTTCATCGTTGTAACGCTCCTGTATTTTTCGTTGCCTTACAAATACCGGTGGATCCTTTTGCTGGGAGCCAGTTGCTTTTTTTACATGGCTTTCGTTCCCATCTACATTCTTATTCTCGCCTTTACAATAGTGATCGATTATTTTGCCGGGATCGGGTTGGAAAATTCCACCGGTAAAAAACGGAAACGATTATTGGTGCTGAGCCTGATCGCGAATATCGGCGTACTCGTTGTTTTCAAGTATTACAATTTCTTCCTTGATAATTTCAGTTTTATGCTGAAAGGGTTTGCCCTCTCAAACCCATTGCCCAGGCTGGATATCCTTCTCCCGATCGGACTCTCCTTCCATACTTTCCAGGCCATGAGTTATACGATTGAAGTATACCGTGGCAAACAAAAAGCGGAACGTCATTTTGGTATTTATTCATTATACGTAATGTTTTATCCCCAGCTGGTGGCCGGACCCATTGAACGACCGCAAAACCTGTTGACCCAGTTCAGGGAGAAATTTGATTTTGACTATGAACGGGTTTCATCCGGATTAAAACTCATGCTCTGGGGTTTTGTAAAAAAACTGGTGATTGCCGACCGGCTTGGTATTTATGTTGATGCGGTTTATACAGACCCTTCGCACCAGGGAAGTGCCTCCCTGATACTGGCTACGCTCTTTTTCTCATTCCAGATCTATGCTGATTTTTCCGGTTATACAGATATTGCCATCGGGGCAGCCCGGGTGATGGGGTTCAAACTCATGACCAATTTCAGGCGGCCATTTTTTGCCCGCAGTACCGGTGAATTCTGGAAAAGATGGCATATATCACTATCAAGCTGGTTCCGGGATTACCTGTACATATCCCTGGGGGGAAACCGGGTGAAAGTTCCCCGGATGTACCTTAACCTCTTTATTGTATTCCTGGTCAGCGGCCTCTGGCACGGTGCCAGCTGGACCTTTATTATCTGGGGAGCGTTGAACGGATTCTATGTAGTATTCGGATTGTTCTCCAAACCTTTACGGAATAAGATCAATAACTGGACCGGTTTATCAAAACTGCCCTGGTTGCTGGTGACCACCCAGATCCTGTCCACCTTCCTGCTGACCTGTTTTGCCCGGATCTTTTTCCGTTCCACCAGTGTATCGGATGCGTTTGTCGTTGTGAAAAAAGTGGTCACATTAGACAGTCCCGGTTTCCTGTATGACCCGGTATTACTTTTTTATTCATTCTGCGCGATACTCTTACTGGTGATCACAGAATTAAAAGAGGAATTTTTCCCGCAGCAATTTTCCATGTTATATCATCCGAAATGGCCGGTCCGTACGTTTGCCTGTGCATTCCTGATCCTGGTCATTGTAGCGGCCGGTGTATTTGATGGCGGACAATTTATTTATTTCCAATTTTAATGCACATGAATACCCGATTGAAAAATATTAAGTCGAAACCCCTGCAATTTTTCCTGCTAAAGCTGTTTACGCTTTTCCTGATCCTTTTTGTGCTGGATTTTACACTCGGAACCATCCTGGAGAAACTGTACTTCAAACAACGAAACGGGGAACTCTACCGGATCACTTATTCCATTGATAAAACGCATGAAGACATCCTGGTATTCGGATCATCAAGGGCAGAACATCACTATCATCCCGAAGTCTTTCAGAAAAGACTCAATCTTTCATTTTTTAATACCGGTCTTGACGGGGAACATATACTTTTCCATTATGCCCTGCTGAAAGGAGCCCTGAAACACTATACGCCCAAGGTGGTGATCCTGGATTTTGTAGCGGGTGAGTTTAAAATCAACCGGGAATGTTATGATAAAATCTCCAACCTGCTGCCTTATTATGAAAGCCATCCGGAGTTAAGAGAGCTTATCCAGCTGAGAGGCCCGTATGAAAAGTATAAACTGCTTTCCAAAGTATACCCGTATAATTCTGAAATACTCCAGATCCTTCAGGGCGTTCATTCATCCAGCAAACCCAGTCACCAGGAAGAAGATGGTTATTTCCCCTTGTACAACCATGAAACTGCCCGTACACGCAAAATCACTTACCCGGCTAGTTACCCGATCGACAGTATCAAACTGAAAATCTATGAATCGTTCCTCCGGGATTGTAAAAAAGCCGGTACGGAACTGTTTGTTATTTGTTCCCCGTATTATGTAGATGCGCAAAACGAAGAATATTCCATCCGGCTGGCCAAAGAACTGGCCAAAAAATACAATGTGGATTTTCTCGACTTTTCGCAAGATCCGCAATTGTCTAAAAACATGGTGCTGTTTTCAGATCCCAATCACTTAAATGACAGCGGGGCCCGTATATATACAAATATGGTTATCGACAGCATTTCGCGTAAAGCGGATGGAAGTACGGTACGTTTAGCACTCCGGTAAACTCAACGGAACATTTACCGCCAGTCCGCCATCGGCGGTCTCCTTGTATTTATGGTTCATATCAAGGGCTGTTTCCCACATGGTTTTTATCACGGCATCCAGGGAGACTTTCGCAAAATCAGGTGTGCTTTGCATCGCCAGTTGTGAAGCGGTGATGGCCTTGATTGCTCCCATGGTATTTCGTTCGATACAGGGCACCTGCACCAATCCGGCGATCGGATCGCAGGTAAGACCGAGGTGGTGTTCCATGGCTATTTCAGCCGCCATCATCACTTGTTTCTGCGAGCCTCCCATACATTCCGTTAATCCCGCAGCGGCCATGGCCGAGGAAACACCGATCTCTGCCTGGCATCCGCCCATCGCCGCCGACAGGGTGGCGCCCTTCTTAAATATGCTGCCGATCTCTCCGGCCGATAAAAGGAATTGCACAATCTTCTCATCCCTGTTCCCGTCACAGAATGCTATATAATAATGCAGCACTGCCGGTATAACTCCTGCTGCTCCATTGGTGGGTGCAGTAACCACCCTGCCGAAGGAGGCGTTTTCTTCGTTAACTGCCAGCGCAAAGCAACTGACCCAATCCAGTGTATATTTAAAATCATGCCCCCCAGCCCGTATGGCTTTGAGCCAGCTGTCATAATCCGAATATGACTGACCGGTAAGCAGTCGCTGATTCAGGGCGGCTCCGCGGCGTTTCACATTGAGTCCGCCTGGCAATATACCGGAGGTATGACAACCCCGGTAAATACATTCCTTCATGACCCGCCAGATATTCAGGGCCTCTTTCCGGGTATCTTCTTCCTTCCGCCAGCTGTTTTCATTTTCCAGTACGATATCCGAAATGCTCATTCCGGTTTTGATTGACCAGTGCAGGAGGTCATCCGCAGTATTGATCGGGAAGGGTAATTGTACAGCTGATCCACCCACTCTTTCTTCCCCTTCCTTAATCACAAAACCACCGCCTACTGAATAATAGGTTTCGGCCAGGGCCGCCCCATCCTCTAACTGCACCAGCAGGGTCATGGCATTGGGGTGAAAAGGAAGGGTCTCTGCAAACAGAAACTCAATATCCTCTGCCGGATTAAATTCCACTTCATGTTTTCCATGCAGCAATATCTTATGCATCGTTGCAATGTCCCGGATCTTGTGATCGATCTGGTCCACGGCAAAACTGACGGGGTCATCGCCGCTTAATCCTAGCTGGATGGCCACATCAGTACCGTGGCCCTTACCGGTTTTGGCGAGTGAGCCATATAATAATACCCGGATGGTCGTCACCTGTTGTAACTGGCCTCTTTCTTCGAGCGAACGGGCAAAGCGTTGGGCAGCCCGCCAGGGTCCGAGGGTGTGGGAGCTGGAGGGTCCCACTCCTATCTTAAATATATCAAAAACGGAAATGGCTTCGTATGGCAAAATGGGTGATTTAAGTCAAAAATACAGTAAAAAAAAACCCCGCCGCTGCGAGCAGGACGGGGTAGCAGAGCATAAGCAGTAAAGGCTCAGCAATTATTGAACATCTACGAGTTGAACTTCATAATATAAAACAGAGTTTGCCGGAATAACTTCGTTCCCAACACATCCATAGGCCAGTGAAGAAGGAATGATCAGGCGGATCAATCCGGCTTCCTGGATCAGTGGCAAACCAAGCTGCCATCCGGGTATTACCCCACCCAGGTTAAAAGATATCGGGGTACCGGTTCTTGATTCGAAAACAGTACCATTCATCAGTTTGCCGGTATACCTGACTGAAACGTTCGAACTCAGTGTCGGGGTCTGTCCTGAACCAGCAGATACAATTTCATAAAGCATTCCGCTGCTGTGCTCAGTCGTGGTAATCCCGTTCGTACTGGCGAAATTTAACATGGTGGCCATCTCACTTTCCACCGATTTAGCCGTACAGCTATTATCCTTCAGGCAGCCCGTTCCCGGGAAAAATAAAACAAGAACAAATACACTTACAATGATATTCTTCATACTCAACAGTTGGTGCAATTCCGGAATAAGACCTGTTAAAAGCCTGATTCGCTGCAAATAAATAAAAAAAATCAGCTTTTTGCCTCTTTGTCCAGGAGTTCCCGGTAGTGCTGTTCATTTTGCTCCCAGCGGTGCCGGGCCGAAAAAATGACCACAAACACGACAATGGAAAGGGCGGCGACCAGCAAAACGATCACCAGGGAGGAATTTTCCCTGAAAAAGACCATTTCGGCCCGGCTGTACCAGCCGGAAAAAAGGTTGGCAAAAATAGCCACTACGAGTACCATAGCGAGTGGCAGACCGGCATAGACCTGGTGCAATACCCGCTTCTTTAACAGCCTGTTTTTCGCCCAGTAAGCCACAAATTCCTTTTCTTCGGCATTCAGCATAATTCATACAAAATTAAAGCTTCCGGTCTAACTGAACTTGTCGCAATCCATTAAAATATATATATTGTATTCTGTAAAAACCAAAACCTTGAAATTAGCCCTGCTACTTGCCCAATACCTCTATGCTAATAAAAAGCTGGATCTCCCCGGCATTGGCACATTTCATCTTGATCCTTCCGTGGTAATAGACCCGGAAAATGACAAAAACAACAAAAAAGCGGAGCCCATCGAGGGCATCCGGTTTGATTATAATACTTCGATCAAGGAAAACACGGACCTGACCGATTACATTGCCTCCAAGACCGGGAAAATCAAAGCACTGGCGGCGGCCGACCTCGATTCACATCTCTGGCTGGGACAACAGTTCCTGAATATCGGAAAGCCCTTTGTGCTGGATGGAATCGGGCAACTTATCAAAACCCAGGCGGGGCCGCTTGAATTCCAGGCCGGATTTTTACAACCGGATGTACTGAAAGAACAGCCAGGTCATCAGCCGATGGCCGACCACAGTTCCCAGGAAGGCGAAAATGACTATAAAGATTTACTGAATCCCCGGAAAGACAAAGTACAATGGAAAAAACCATTGGCTTTCCTGCTGATCATAGCCGGACTGGTAGTTGCGGTTTGGGGAGGATATACCATTTACAAAAAGAACAGCCAGCCAGAAATAGCAGCTGC
>CAZFLL010000150.1:0-7894 GCA_964519865.1 uncultured Chitinophaga sp.
GCCGGTATAATGGGTTGGGCAGGGGTGCCACTGAAACCTTCCACCGTACTGGTGTTCAGTGTGGCATTAGGAATAGCTATTGATGTGACAATCAGATTTTTAGTGAATTTTAAGCAGGAATTACCCACCCATGGGTTTGACCTGAAAAAGACCGTAATAGAAACCATTCACAGTACAGGAATCAGCATTATCTATACTTCCATGGTGCTGATTGCCGGTTTTGTCATCTTCTGTTTCAGCGACTTTGGGGGCACCAAGGCCCTGGGCTGGCTGACCTCCCTAACCCTGGTCACAGCCACGCTTACCAACCTGGTGCTTTTACCGGCTATTCTTATTTCCTTTATTCGGATTAAAAAATAGTCTATTTCCCTATTTTTACAAGGACTAGGACGGGTAATTTCTGAGCCGAAAGTGCAGCATTTGATTCTGCTTAATTGTCAAAGAGTTGCCGGTGAAGCTGAACCCGGGAATGCCGGGGGAATGAACAGGGAGAAGGCCGGTTAAAAAATCCGTCAATTTTTGAGTTTTTCGTGTAAGGTTCTTTAATTTCAAGCCCCCTTTCGAAGGGACTGGATTTCATTATATACTAAAACAAAATGCACATGAGAAAACTGTATCTACTCCTTATGGGGGTTGTGTTCTTTGCTACCCAGGCAATGGCACAACGAACCATTACTGGTAAGGTCACTGATGATAAAGGCAATCCTGTTGCCAATGCCTCAGTGATGGTTAAAGGTTCAACTGTCGGCACGAGTACAAGTGCAACCGGAACCTACTCCCTTGTTGTCCCCGCATCTGCAAAAGCACTGTTGATTTCTTCCGTGGATATGACACCCGTGGAAGTGTTAATTGGTACAAAGGCCATTATCGATGTCAGCCTGAAAGCAGAAGATAAAGTAATGCAGGAAGTAGTGGTAGTGGGTTATGGTACTCAGAAAAAATCTGATGTTACCGGTAACATTGTTACAGTGAAAGGATCTGCAGTCGCTGATAAACCTGTTCCCAGCTTTGATGCGGCACTTGCCGGCAGAGCGGCTGGTGTTCAGATTACGTCTGCGAACGGAGTATTAAATAACCCGCCTGTATTCCGTATCCGTGGTACGAACTCCATCAACCTGAGTTCCTATCCCCTGATCGTAATTGATGGTATGGTTACCTATACTGGTGATAACAGCCAGACACTGGCAGCCTCCAACGTGCTTTCCAATATCAATCCTGCCGATATTGAAAGTATGGAGATCCTGAAAGACGCAGCCGCTACCGCGATCTATGGTAGCCGTGCCGCCAATGGCGTGGTGCTGATCACCACCAAAAAAGGAAAAAGAGGCAAAGCCAGGGTGAACTATGATGGTTGGGTAGGCTTTACACAACCCACGCGTATGTGGGATGTGCTGGATGCCAATCAATACATCATGATGAAGAATGAAGGATTGACTAACGTAGGTGCTGCAGCCCGTTATTTCCCATCTTATACCAGTAACGGCAGCCTGATCAATACCAACTGGGCAGATGTGGTTTACCGCCAGGGTGTTTCCCATAGCCATAACGTGAATGTGGCTGGTGCGAATGAAAACACCACTTATTTCTTCTCTGTTGGCTTTACCAATCAGCAGGGTATGATCAAGAAGAATGATTTCAACCGTAAAACATTCCGCTTTAATGTGGACCATAAAGTGAACAGCTGGTTATCAATCGGGGTAAACAGTTCTTACGCGAATGAACTGAACAAAGCCGCCCTGAACTCCGGTTCTTTGCCCGGTGCCGCTTTTGCTTCAGGTGGTATCGGCCGTCTGGCACTGACCCTGCCTCCGAATGTGGGTGTTTATAACAACGATGGTACTTATAACATCGTGGGTAACGCGATTGGTAAAATGAACAATGTGGAAGTACCTACTTTCTGGAACCCGCAGCCGATCATGGATAACAACTATTCCAACACGGAAAACAACCGTATGCTGGGTAATGCTTACCTCCAGATCAAACCTGTAAAAGATATTACTTACAGGTTGTCTTATGGTATTGACTACCTGAATACAGATAACAGCAACTTCTATACAAAGCTCCAGGGTGATGGTTTCGCCAATGGCGGAACTGCATTCAGTACCCTGAGCAAGGATAAACGCTCAACACTGACCAACACCCTCCAGTATGATCATAGTTTCGGTTCACATACCGTGAACCTGTTACTGGGTTCTGAACAGCAACGCAGTACTTTTGAAGGCTTTGGTATATCCCGCCAGACACTGAGTGATGACTTTTTTACCGTTATCCAGGGTGGATTCAACACCCCGCTGACAGCAGGTCTTGGGCTGGGTGAAAACTACCTGGCTTCCAAATTTGCCCGTGCCAACTACGATTACAAAAAGAAATATTTTGTAAGCGGCAGTTTCCGTAATGATGGCTATTCCGCCTTTGCGTCCGGCAAGAAATTCGGTGATTTTTACAGTGTTTCCGGCGGCTGGGACTTATCCCGCGAAAACTTCTGGTCAAAGGGATTATCCAGAGTTATCAACTCCTTTAAGCTGAGAGCCAGTTATGGTAAAGTGGGTAATATTTCCGGTATTGGAAACTTCTCCTCTTTCTCTTTCTTCAGTTCTGGAATTTATAATGGCGGCCCAACTCTGGCATTTAGTCAGGCCGGTAATACTGACCTGACCTGGGAAACCAGTAAAAAGACGGATTACGGCTTCTCCTTTGCCGCGTTCAATAACCTGATCACCGGTGAAATAGCCTGGTACAAGAATAATATCGATGGCTTACTGCTGAGTGTTCCTAACTCACCTTCAACCGGTATGCCGAATGCGGTTTTAAAGAACGTTGGATCCATGTATAACAAGGGCTTTGAATTAACCCTTAACTCAACCCCGGTTAAAGGAAAGCATGTCACCTGGAATACTTCCTTTAACTTCTCCCAGAATACAAACAAAGTAACAGCACTGGCACCTGGTGTTCCTTTCATTACAACAGCCACATCACTGGAAACCCCCAGTATCACCAAACCTGGTTATTCTGTGGGTATGATCTATGTTGTTGAAACAAGAGGAGTGGATGCTGCTACCGGCAGAAGGATTTTTGTCCGTGCAGACGGTACAGAAATACTTTACAACCATGCTGCCCCCGTGGCCAGCAGGTGGACTTACCGTTCCAACGGCCAGGTGGCTCCGGCCATCAACCCCGGTCTTGATCAGAAAATCTGGAGAAGAACGAATCCTAAATACGTTGGCGGATTTGATAATAATTTCAAGATTGATAATTTCGAAATCAGCGCCCTGCTGACCTACCAGTTTGACTTCTATGTGTACAATGGTACACGCGCGAGCGTACTGGATCAGCGTTTCTGGAACAATACAACAGAAGTTCTGAAACGTTGGCAGAAACCCGGTGATGTAACCAACATCCCCCGTGTGGTTTACGCAGATAACGTGTCAAACGGATCTGCTCAGCCGATTTCCGAAAACGCACAAAAAGGAGATTTCATCAAACTGCGGACTCTTACCCTCGCATATAACCTGCCTGTAAGCCTGACTTCCAAAGCAGGGATATCCAGCATGCGTTTTTACCTGAGCGGTCAGAACCTGGCGATGATCACCAAATACCAGGGACCGGATCCTGAAGTTTCTTCCAATGGTAACGGTAATACCAACCAGGGTATTGACCGTAATACAGTAGGTAATGCGCTGACTATAACGGTAGGCCTGAATGTTGGTTTCTAATTTCTGAAAATTAAAAAATTGAAAATGAGAAAATATATTTATTCCTTTTCTGCAGCACTGATTCTGATTGCCGGATTCAGTTCCTGTGTAAAAGACAAATACCTGAACCCGGTATCACAGACATCAATTTCTGATGTAAATGCGTTTGATACTAAAACCCGTATTGATGCGCAGGTGATGGGTATTTACTCCGCACTTAAATCCGGCCAGCTTTACGGTGGCCGTTACCTGATCTATAATGATGCAAGACCTGAGAATTTCCTCTCCAATGACGGTAACCGCGTAACTGCCCGCGCCGCCTGGGAATTTTCTGAAACATCCGGCGATAATGAAGTGAATAACCTCTGGGCTGCTTGTTATACTGCTATAAACCGTGTTAATATCTTTTTGGAGGGCATGAAGAATAAAGGGAATTCGATTTCGGGCGTTGATTCATCTCGCTTCAATGGTGAAGCCAGATTTGCAAGAGCTCTTTCGTATTATTCGCTTCTTCAATTCTATTGCAGACCATATTGGGATGGGAATGGCAGTAAGCCAGGTGTTCCTCTGAGGCTAACTGCAATTACCAATTATGGATACAATAACTTAAAGAGAAGCACTGTTGGTGAAGTATATCAGCAAATCCTGGCTGACTTAAATTATGCTGAGCAGAGTTTATTACTAAACAATGGCAATGCTACACTTAACACAACAAGAGCACATAGAAACACTGCAATTGCCTTAAAAATAAGGGTGTATTTAAGTATGCAGAATTATTTAGCTGCTATTACTGAGGCGAATAAGATAGTGCCTGCAACGGCACCTTTTGTTTCTGCTACTGGCGTTCCTCACGCATTATCAGCCAACCTGGTAAGTGTGTTTACTTCCTATACTACCAATGAGTCCATATTCTCTTTCCCTTTCACCACAGTTGATCCTCCTGGTACACAAAACCAGTTAGGTTTCTACTACATGCCCCTGGGTGTGGGCGGAGCAAGCGGAATCTTTTACCTGAACCCTTCAGGGATTCTGGCAGATCCTTCCTGGACGGCTACGGACGTACGGAAAAACAGCCTGATCATCACCAATGGTGGTAAACAATGGTTAGCCAAGTATACCAACCCCGGTCCGTTCCTCGACTGGACTCCTTTAATCCGTTATTCTGAAGTTTTACTGAGCCTGGCAGAAGCCCTGGTAAGAACCAACAATACAGTGGATGCAAGAGCCGTTGCCCTGCTGAATGCAGTACGGAACCGTGCTGATGCCGCCACCACTTATACTACAGGCAGCTTCGCCAATTCCACCGCGCTGCTGAATGCGATTATGACTGAAAGAAACATTGAGTTCCTCGGAGAAGGTATCCGCAGTATTGATATCCTGCGTCTTGGCCTTGATTTCCCGGCCAAATCTATTCCTGGTTTCTCTGTTTCTGCAGTACCCTCCAGTTCTTCTGCTTATTATTGGCCGACTCCTTCAGAAGAGTCCAGGTATAACTCGCTGATTGACTAACTGATCTGATATTATGAATATTAAAATCCGGCCGATGGCCGGATTTTTTTTTCTTTATCCCCTGCTGTAACTTTAAGTATACAATTTTATCTTATGGACTTTAAGCTCCCTGTTCTGTTCCTATTCCTGTCAGCCTTTCAAAGCTTATCCGCCCAGAATTATTTACAGGAGAATATAAAAGGAGGTACGGCCTTTGCCAATGACATTAATGGCATGCCCCTTTACCTGAAAATGGAAACCAAAACAGAAGGAAGTGTTTATTTCTATGACAACTATACTTTGGCAGACATCACGATGCCCCAGGGCACCATCTATAAAAATGTACTGGTCAAATACAACCTGCTCGAAAACCAGTTGCAATACCAGCTGGAAGACGGAAAAGAAATGATCGCAGTATCCCCCGTCTCCCGTATTGTTTTTCACCCGCTGGTAACCAACGGTGATTCGCTGAACCAGGTTATTCTTACAGGAGGCGCAGGTGTAATCAATAAGTCCGGTGCCACTGTTTTCCAGCTGATTGACACAGGTAAAATATCACTGCTGCGGAAAATAACACTTACCTGGCGGGATGACACCCAGTACGGGCAGGCCGGATCTGTACGTAAATATGTACGTACTGAGAATGAGTACTGGCTGGCAACCGGGGAGGTATATACAAAGCTGGAAAGAAGCCGCTCTTTTTTTGTAAAATATTCCGGGGACAAAGGAGAACAGGTGGGTACTTATATAGATAAAATCCAGCCTAAATACAAATCAGTGGAGGACCTCCTTAAAATCGTCCGCTATTATAATACGCTTTAGGCCGTTCAGCCCCGTCTTATTTCAGTACTTCCGCCAGTTTGGCTTCGAGTGCTGGTCCGAATAACTCCTGCGCAATTATATTTCCCTGCGGATCCACCAGTACATTAAACGGAATGCCTCCGAATCCGTATAATTTTACGGCTGAACTTTTCCATTCCAGCAGGTCACTCACATGATGCCAGGTCAGGTTATCCTTCATGATCGCATTGACCCAGGCAGCTTTCTGACCCGGACGATCCAATGACACACCAAGTATGGTAAAGTTTTTATCCTTATATTTATTGAATGTAGCTACCACATTCGGGTTCTCCTGGCGGCAGGGTCCGCACCAGCTGGCCCAGAAATCAATCAGCACATATTTACCACGGAACGAACTTAATTTTATTTCCTTCCCTTCCGGATCAGGCAGACTGATCTCCGGGGCGGACTGGCCAACCAGGTTCACGGATTGCACCTGCTCCTGTTGCTGCCGTTCTTTGGCCAGCATGTTTTTAATACTGACCACCCCGTTATGGGAAGGGAAAGCGGCGGCGAGGTCATCAATAATTTTATTCACTTCTTCATTGGTAATCGGCTGCAGACCCAGCCCCTGGCTCCTGGATGTGCTCTGGTAATATCCGATGATGATCATGCTGTAGGCCGGATTCTTACTGTTCTGAAGGGCATTGAGTGTAAAGGATTTCAGCTCCCCGGTAATTTTCATTCCTTCGGCATTCAACGGTGCATACAGACTATCCGGCGCGTTTTGTTTATTCAGCGTATCCGCCCGGCGGGCCAATGCAATAATGGATTGCAGTTTTGAATTGAAATCCGTCATAAATTCTTTCAGTTGCTGACTGACCGGCGATCCCTTTACTTCATACGATTCCACGAACTGGCTGTTCTCCTTGCTGAAAGTGGCATCCAGCTGAATGGAGGGAGCATCATTGATCAGTGCGGCAATGGGATATTCCTGCTGATCGAGACGGATATTATACACCTGGGCTTCCGTGGCCCCCGTCTTCAGTTTGTATTTACCATCTTTCCCCAGCTCAGCTGAATCCACCAGTACACCCTTCATGGTTACCATGGGTACTTCCTCCAGGTATATCATCCGGGCGGTATGGTTGGTGATTGTTCCCTTTACCTCAAAACTGCCGGAAGATTTTTTGCCTTTGCAGGACAGTAAGAGGGAGGAAAGCACAACTGCGAGGAAAACAATTCTCATTATTTTGATTTTAAACGTTCGAGTAATAACTCATTGGTCAGTTTAGGGTCGGCCTTCCCCCTGGTCTGCTTCATCACTTCTCCTACGAACAGGGATAACAGGCCTTTTTTCCCCTTTTTATATTCAGCCACTTTATCCGAGAGCTTAACCAATACCGCATCCACCACCGGACCAATATCCGCCGCATCCGATTGTTGGAGCATATTCTTTTCTGTCGCGATGGCTTCCGGACTGGCAGCGGGTTGCAGTACTAATTCGGGAAACAATTTGGAGGAAGCCATGGTAAAACTGAGTTTACCATTTTCCACCAGTTGAATCAACCGGGCCATTTGAACAGCAGGTACCGGGAATTCAGTAATCTCTTTATTCTGTTCATTCAGCCAGGATTTAACCGGTCCCAGCATCCAGTTGGCCGCTGCCTTCGGGTTGCTTCCCTGCTGCAGTATGGTTTCAAAATAATCGGCCATGGCCTTATCTTCAGTCAGTACCGTGGCATCGTATTCGGTAAGTTGTAAGGCGGTATACTTTTTTATCCGTTCTTCCTGCAATACAGGTATTGAGGCGCGCAGCTTTTCGATGAATGCTTCTTCCAGGTGGAAAGGGGTCAGGTCAGGGTCCGCGAAATACCGGTAATCATCCGCATCCTCTTTATCACGGATAGAGAAGGTAGTGCCGTTATTGGCAT
>CAZFLL010000151.1:0-7839 GCA_964519865.1 uncultured Chitinophaga sp.
CAGGAACTGAAAAATAAGGAAGCGGAACTGGAACTCTCCGTTCAGCAAAAATTACAGTCAGAAAGAGAGAAATTGTCGGTTGAAATACGCAAACTGGAAGAACAACGGATGTCCGCCAAGGAAACCGAGTTCCAGTTGCAGCTGAAAGAACTGCAGAAACAACTGGAAGACCAGAAAAAACTCGCCGATGAAATGCGCCGTAAGGCCGAACAGGGAAGTATGCAGACCCAGGGGGAAGTACAGGAACTGTTGCTGGAGGAACTATTGAAAACCGCCTTCCCTTTTGACCTGATCAGTGAAGTGGGAAAAGGAGTGCGCGGAGCTGATTGTATCCAGACAGTACGCAATAATTTCGGTCAGGAATGTGGCCGGATCATCTTTGAAAGTAAACGCACCAAGGATTTTGCCAACGACTGGATTGAAAAATTAAAAGCGGATATGCGCAGCCAGGGGGCTGATGTGGCGGTGATCGTTTCGCAGGCCTTGCCAAAAGACCTGGACCGCTTTGGCGAAAAAGACGGGGTCTGGATCTGCAGTTTTGCCGAAGTAAAAGCCGTGGTGCAAATGCTCCGTTACGGAATAATCAATGTAGCCAATGCGGCCCGCAGCCAGGAGAATAAGGGGGATAAAATGCACTTATTGTATAATTACCTTACCAGCCGCGAATTTGCCGAACAGTGGCAGGCTATCCGGGAAGGGTTTATGAGCATGAAACTTTCCATCCAGAAAGAAAGGGATGCTATGGAAAAACTCTGGAAGGCCCGGGAGAAACAGCTGGAAAAAGTTATGATCAATGCCACCGGAATACGCGGTTCCATCGAAGGCATTTCGGGCACCGATGTGGATTTGAACTTACTCGGGGACGGGAATGATGATCTCGTTTTAGATTAATGTCCGGCTGACAAGTTGAAAGTTGATAAGTTGCAAAGGAGAGGCATGCCGTAAAATTCAGCCTGACTTACTAAGGAGGTCCTTGTTACCTTTTCAACCTTTCAACTTGTCAACCCTAAATAACCCAGGAAAGCACCAAACCATCAAACAACCGGTAATTCACCAATAAAGCAACCTCCGACTTTCCAAAATCACAACAGAGGGTATTTGTTGAACTATCCAATGTACTAAGTCGTATCTCTTTCCTGAAATCCACCTCCCCTGCCCCATACCATTTAAACACGGACTCCTTGGCCGACCAGAGCAGGGTCAGCAAGCGGAAATCAGGATTGGATGGATCTGTTATAAAAAGTTGTTGTTCTTCCCGGGAAAGGTATTTGTCTTTGATCCGTAAAATCCGGTCTTCTGTTTCTTCCACATCCACCCCCACCCGATGGGTGCTGCTCACGATTGCCGCGGCATAATCGCCGGAATGGGAAATGGAGAAATGATAACGTTCATCCGGTAAAAAGGGCTTCCGGGTATCCGCGATCTGAATCTGGGCGTAAGGAAAGTCGGGATACAGGTATTGGAGGAGGAATCGTCCGGCCAGGTGCTGCAATCTTTTTTTAGGATGGGTCACATCCCGGTGTACAGGCACATTTCCCTTAAAGAAAGCTTCTGTTTCCTCTATTTTCCAAACCCCCAGGCGGGTGGTTTCGTTGATTTGTTGTTGAAAAAAAACCGGCATTCCTTTCTTATTCCTGTTTACTTTGCTGCCCTGAATAAAAACGAAGATAAATGATACTTTCTGATACCCGCATCCTGGAAGAAATTGAGAAAGGAACGATCAAAGTGGTCCCCTACCAGCGTGATTGCCTGGGAAGCAATTCCTACGATGTACACCTGGGTAAAACCCTGGCAACTTATAAAGAGCATATGATCGATGCGAAAAAGCACAATGAGATCGAGTATTTTGAGATTCCGGATGAAGGGATTGTATTATACCCGCATATTTTTTATCTTGGCGTGACCGAGGAATACACAGAAACCCATGCCCATGTACCCTTCCTGGAAGGAAAATCGTCCACGGGCCGCCTGGGTATCGATATCCATGCCACCGCAGGTAAAGGGGATGTCGGGTTTTGCGGGAACTGGACACTGGAGATATCAGTCAAACAACCCGTAAAAGTGTACAAGGGTATGCCGATCGGGCAACTGATCTATTTCCCGGTGGATGGCGAAATTGAAATAAAATATAACCAGAAAAAGAATTCCAAGTACAGCAACCAGCCGGACAAACCGGTGGAAAGCATGATGTGGAAGAATAAATTTTAACCCATGAAAAAAATGATCCGTTTTGTAACCCTGTCTTTCCTCCTGCTGGGCCTGAATGCCGGCGCCCAGACCCTGAAAACCATTGACCGCGACAGTTTTAGTGTAAAATACCCTTCCACCTGGTCCATTGACACCAAGGATGAGGATTATGATCCCGATGCTTTATTCAGCCTGGATGCCCCGGCAGAAGGTGCAACGATGATGTTTATGATCTTTGATTCGGTGATTGACACGGATGATATGCTGAAAGCGCAGGAAGAGGCAATGACTAAGGAAGTCATCAAAAAACCGACCTCCATTACCAAATTCGATAGCTGGGGCAATTATAAAGGCAAAGGCATCCTGATCAAAGGAAAGATCCTGGGTGTTTTAAAAGGACAGGTCAAAATATTTATCTACACCGATGAGCATAAATCCATGCTCGTCATGGAACAGATCTACGATTCAGACTTACCGGTAACAGGCAAGGAGTTTGAGCAGATTGCGATGTCGTTTAAGTTTAAGTAAGGTTAGAGAGTCCCTTTGTAGAATGAGAACTAAAGAAGAGTTTAGAAGGTTTATTGCGGTTTAAAGGAGAACGATACTAAAAGGAGGGTTTAGAGGGTTTAGATAATGAATTCTTAGCAAGGGCTGTTCCCTTCTAGCTTCTAGTTTCTCGCTTCTCGCCCCTCAGTTAAGTCTCCAGATTGTATAATTCAGTATTCCCGCGAAAGAAACCCAGGCTATATACGGTACCAAGAGCCAGGCGGCGGTTTTATTCACCTGAGCAAATGCGAAGATCGTCGCAATTATGGCGATCCACAGTATGATTAATTCAGCAAAAGCCCAACCAGGCTGCTGCATTTTGAAAAAAATCAGTGACCAGAAAAAATTAAGGAGTAACTGGGCGGCAAATAAGAAAACAGCTATAAGTTTAAGTTCACGGCTTGTGTCTTCTTTCCATATCATCCAGAGGGCAATCCCCATCATAATATATAAAGTTGTCCATACTGGTCCGAATATCCAGGCAGGTGGGTTCCAGGAAGGTTTTTGAATGCTTTGGTACCAACTTTCCACCCCGGTAACAGTAAAGTATCCGCTGATTCCGCCAACCAGTAATGGAATGGCTACGGCGATAAGAAGTTTGACGAGGGAAGACATATTTATTTAACAAGCAGGACTGATTATTGTTCGGAGAGTATATAACGGTTGATAAGTTAAAAGGCTGATAAGGATGGACATTCCGTAAAATTCAACTATACGTCTTAAGGATGTCCTTGTAAACTTGTCAACCTTTAAACTTGTCAACTTCCCTTCACAGTCGCTCTGCCCCGAACTTCTTATAATACGCAATCAGCCAGGCCACCACTTCATTGTAGCTTCTTTTTCCGCCCGGCTGGTTATTGGCCCTCAGGAAATGACCATAGCCCCAGGTCACCACTTCTTCCACCGGGTTGCGGTGGCTTAAAAGGAATTCTCGGTATTCTTTCTGGTCTTTTTTAACCTGTGGATGCAGGGTTTCCTGGTAATGCCTGGCCTGGACAGAATCAAGCCGGTACAATTCGCCTGCGGCATAGAGATACATATCCAGGTACATGGAATATTTAAAAGCCATTGATTCAAAATTGCGGCAGGCCAGGAAAGCCACAAAATTGGCTTCATTTTCCCGGGCATAGCCGACCTGGTGGGCAATTTCGTGGGTAGTCACAAATGGCTCAAGGAAACGGGGTATCGTGGTATTGACCTGCCCTTCTCCGGAAAACGGATTGTAATACCCCTGGAACCCGAGATAATTTCCCAGGTAACTGAATATAGAGGGCTTCACAGACCTGGGTGTATACGAGATAAAAGGATAGGTATTGGCGGCCTGTCGGTATGCTTCCGTGGCTTGTGTGAATAAAACCCGTTTCCGGTTAAAGCTGTCACGCTGGGCCGGGCTCACATAAACAGCATAACTGTTCAGCCGGGCCTGTAAGGAAGCGGTCAGTGTATCCAGGTCATCCCGGGTATATGTTTTCAGTTGCAGTCCTAACTGATCCGCAATTCCTTTCCGGTTATAATTGAGCCCCCAGAGCAGGTTAAAGAATACATATATAAAGAGCAGGGAAAAAATGCCCTGCTGCAGGGCTTCAATAAAAATCCTGCGGTTCAGTTTTTTTCGAAAAAGCAGGCGGAAAAATTTCCAGGTCTGGAAGAGGATCACCAGCACCAGGAACCCATAAAACAAGTCCCCGATGCTGAACGGGATCCAGCCAAAAAGATAACGCTGACCTTTTGATATCCAGGGATATATACCCAGGCTATAGTTTTTTTCCACCCACTCCGGGTACCAGGAAGCCCATTTGATCCCGATGGTCAGGAGGATCAGGAGCACCCAGCTCCAGCTTTTCATCAGGCGGCTAAATATTCTGGTCAGCAGCTGTTGCAATTGCTCAAATTTTAAGTACTTTCAAAATCAGGGGGTTATCCCCCTGGAAAGGGACAAAAATAATCGAAAAATGGCCATTATGTTTCCAATTAATCCCTTACCTTTGCACACTCTTTTAAAAAGTTGACCAATGAGCCGCCGGCGGGAGTTTGAGATAGCTTTTGTGGGATTAAAACCCGGGGTGCATGAGTACAGCTATGAGATCAATGACAGGTTCTTTGAAGCATTTCAGCAACAGGATTTCCGGAAATGCAAAGCCAATGTAAAACTGCATCTCGACAAGAAAAGCAGTTTTATGCAACTCCGGTTCGAGATTGGCGGCAGCCTGGAAGTGACCTGTGACCGTTGTAATAATGAACTTCCCCTGGAATTATGGGATGAGTTCACAATAACGGTTAAAATGGTGGAAGAGCCGGACCTGATGAATGAACAGGAGGAAGATCCGGATGTTTATTATATCAGCCGGGGAGAAAGTCACCTCGATGTGGCTGACTGGATTTATGAGTTCATCAATCTCAGTCTCCCGATGCAGAAGACCTGTGATTTTGAAAAGATGGATGGCCCCCATTGTAACAAAGCCGCCCTGGAAATGCTGAAAAAGCTGGAAGCCGAAGAAACAAAAGAGATAAAAGAAAACCCGATCTGGAAAGGATTGGAAAAATTTAAAGATTTAGATTAACGCTTTTAATATTTGAGATATGCCAAATCCGAAACGCAGACATAGTCAGCAAAGAAGTGCAAAACGCAGAACGCACTACAAAGCAACCTCTGCCACACTGACCACAGATACTACTACCGGTGAAATTCACCCGCGTCACCGCGCTCACGTAAGTGAAGGTAAGTTGTACTACAAAGGAAAAGTTGTCGCTGAGAAAGCTCCGCTGAAAGCACAATAATTTTCCCGGGCAACCGCTTAATTCCAAATCCATTACCTGCAAAAAGTGATGGCATTTGGAATTTGTCATTATATTATTGAAAGACTTCCTGCAGAAAGCTTGCCCTCCGGAGCATCCGATTAAAGGATTTTACTGACCACTAATATAAGGCTGAAATAATTTTTAAGTGCGAAGGAGGGTCATTTTTGTAATTTTAAGCATATGAAGATTGGTATCGACATGATGGGTGGCGATTATGCCCCGCTGGAAGCAGTGAAGGGTATTGCGTTGTACTTATCCGGTCATACAGTACCTGTTGAATTGTACCTGATCGGTGACCAGCCGCAGATTGACGCGCTGCTGACCAAACACCAGGTGCCCACAGAACATCTGCGGGTGATTCATGCCGAACAGGTAATCGATATGCATGAACATCCCACCAAGGCTTTAAAGGAAAAACAAAAATCTTCTATTGCGATCGGATTCCACCTGCTCGCCTCCGGTAAAATGGATGCCTTTATCAGTGCCGGTAACACCGGGGCCATGCTGGTGGGGGCACTTTTCAGTATCAAAGCCATTGAAGGCGTGATCCGTCCGACCATCTCCACGATTATTCCCCGTATGAATGGCGGCACCGGCCTCTTACTTGATGTAGGACTGAATGCCGATTGCAAACCCGAACAACTGAACCAGTTCGCCATCATGGGATCTGTTTATGCCCAACTGATCCTGGGAATTGAAAATCCCAAGGTCGGGCTGATGAACGTAGGGGAAGAAGAAGGGAAAGGCAACCTCTTAGCCCAGGCCACTTATCCCCTGCTCAAGGAAAACAAGCATATTCATTTCATCGGAAATATTGAAGGACGGGATGTGCTGACCGACAAGGCCGATGTAATGGTCTGCGAAGGATTTACCGGTAATATTATTCTCAAACTGGCCGAATCGCTTTATGAAATCGCACAGGCCCAGTCACTGGATAATGCTTATTTCAACCGGTTTAATTTTGAAATTTATGGCGGTACACCTGTCCTGGGTGTGGCCAAACCCGTGATCATTGGTCACGGAATCTCCGGTGCCACCGCCTTTATGAATATGATCCACCTCGCCCAGCAAATGATCGAGAAGGAAGTGATGCAGAGGATGAAGGAAGAGTTAAGTTAGCAGACAGCCAGTAGGTTGTCTTCCTGATCTACGGAGAAGGCAACTACTAACTACAAACCACTAACTACAAACTCATAAATACCCTTTTTCGGGTATATGAATTAACTTAAGCCTGATTACCTTTAGTGCAAATGCGCAACCTGAAAATTTACTCCACTACCCTTTTATGCGGACTGCTGTTTTGGTCGGGCCTGCAGGCACAGCCTGGAACAACAGACTCTGTTATTAATAAACCACGTTATACCCCCCAGATCCGCAGTATTGCCCATACTATCGGCAACCGTACCATCATTATTAAAGTACTGCAGTTTGGTGAGCCCAATGGCATATACTGCATCAATATGCATGATAATGAAGGCACCGCTGTACTCGGAGCCACCCCAATACTTGAGATAACCGGTGGTACTATGATCCGCGTGGAGAATTTCAAACAACGGGTGATTAATTTCCGGCTGAACGGGATTCTCTATGGATTTGACCCCAACAGGATTTATTCCCGGATCGGCATTGAGCAGACCTTGAGGGATAACCGGCATATGAGCAAGGCGGCCCTGCTGGAAATTGAGAAATTCGGCCAACGGCTTCTTTCCCTGATACCCGACAGTCCGCGCTGCGTAATTGCCCTCCACAACAATACCAATGACCTGTTTTCCATCAAAAGTTACGTACCAGGCGGCATCAGGCAACGGGATGCGAAAGCGGTAAACTACGTGGAAACCGAAGATGTGGATGATATTGCCCTGACCACAGACAGCCTGGTGTACAAAGTCATGGCTGACGCCGGTTATAATACCATCTGGCAGGACAATACAAAAGCCAAAAAAGACGGCTCTTTAAGTATCTATTGTGGTGAAAAGGGCTATCGTTATATCAATATTGAGACGGAACACGGAAAAGTGGAGCAATACCGCATCATGTTTGAGAAACTGATGGGCTGGCTGCTGACCCCTTCCCCTGAAACCACCCCCCAACCGGCTGAGAATCCGGCAGAAAAAAAAGAATCCACTTCCTCTCAAAATCTGTTGATAATTAATTGAAAAACTTTTGGAATGAAAGCCTCAAGCCTTTATTTTTGCACTCCCAATTCCGGTACACGGAAAAGGGAAAAAGGTTGATCTCGTAGCTCAGTTGGTAGAGCACAACACTTTTAATGTTGGGGCCCTGGGTTCGAGTCCCAGCGGGATCACA
>CAZFLL010000152.1:0-7798 GCA_964519865.1 uncultured Chitinophaga sp.
GCCAGCCGGCAAACAAATGGCCGGAAACCGACGCCCTGAACCAACCCGCCAATATGGATATGATAGGTGTTCATAAAATATGATTACTGACAATCTGCTAAACGCGCTCAGGAACCAGCACTTTTTCTTTCAGCCATTGGTACCAGTCAGGCAATCCTTCGCCACTGGTACAACTGACTTCAATAAAGGGAAGAGCCGGATTTACCTGCCGTGCATATTCCTTGCATTTGTCCATGCTGAAAGGAACATAGGGCAGCAGGTCGGTCTTATTGATGATACAAAGGGTGGAGCTATGGAACATGTCGGGGTACTTGATGGGTTTATCATCCCCTTCAGTGACACTGATAATAACAACCCGTTCTTTTTCGCCCAGATCAAACATGGCCGGACAAACCAGGTTACCGACATTCTCAATAAACAGGATAGAGTTTTCAGCGGGTTTCATTCCCTGAACAGCATGAAGCACCATATGGGCATCCAGGTGACAGCCCTTACCAGTATTGATCTGCGCCACTTTTGTACCCGTGGCATGGATACGGTCGGCGTCACGTGAGGTTTGCTGATCGCCTTCGATCACATAACAGGAAAACTGATCCTTCAGGTCAGTCAGTGTCCTTTCCAATAAGGACGTTTTTCCGGAGCCTGGTGAACTGACCAGGTTCAGCGCCAGGATATTCTTTGCGTCAAAATAACCGCGGTTACGTTCAGCCAGCAGGTTATTCTCGTATAAAACATCTTTCTCCACTTCCACAATAGTTTTACTGTGGGAATGGGAATGATCATGTTCGTGTTGATGGGAATGGGAATCGCAACCGCAGGTAGCACACATGATAAATCGTTTTAGGTTAATGTTTCAGTTTATGACCAGGGATTTCACCCGGAGTTCTTTTCCTTTCGTGACCGATACAAAATGATCACCGCAAACAGGGCAGGGTTCATACAATTGCTGCATCGGGAAAACCGCCTCACAATCCATACATTTTCCTTCCCCGGCGATATGATTGATTGTTCTTTTTGCCTTTTCGAGCAGGGTGGACCTGATCGCCTGTTGCCAGGCAAAATCAAAAGCGGACATTTCCACGCCGCTCAATGCACCTATTTCCAGTTCTATTTCATCCACGCCTGCAGCATTATTCTTTGCCGATTCTTTTTCGGCAATCTGAATAATACTCATTACGATGGACAATTCATGCATCGGTTATTCTTTTACAGCAGCCTTGCGGTACTGCTTAAAGAGCAATACCCCAATTGCCACAGCGGCCAGTACAGCCAAAGCATGCTCAGGCTCAACAAAATAATGCTGGATGGTAAAGCCGTGGGTATGACCGTGACCTTCATGCGCAAATGAACTCAGGGAGGCAGCAATAGCAGCAAGTGACAATAAGTATTTTTTCATAAATGGCATTTTCTGGTTACCAATATTAACCCTGATAACCTGACCCATGCCTGACTTTTGTCATAGAAATGTCTGACAATTGTCACTTATTAGGGCAATAAGAATCAATAAACTTGTTTTGTCAATTTCCCATTCATCACGGCTGCTTGCCATAAATTTCTTTTCATGGACAAACCTACTGTTCCACAAGCCCCTACCTATTTAGAGGAGTTTAAAAGAAAGGGATATTCCCGAGCGGATTTCCTGAAATTCTGTACGCTGATGGCCGCCTATCTCGGCCTGGAGAATTCTTCTACCGCCCAGGTGGTACAGGCATTATCCACCAAGCCAAGGCTCCCGGTCATCTGGCTGCATTTCCAGGAATGTACCTGTTGCAGTGAGTCCTTTATCCGGTCATCTCACCCCATTGTGGCAGATGTGCTGCTGGACCAGATTTCACTGGATTACTCAGAAACACTGATGGCGGCCGCGGGGCACCAGGCAGAGGATGCGATGAAGAATACCATGACCAAGTACAAAGGAGAGTATATATTATGTGTGGAAGGTAGTGTGCCAACAGCCGCAGACGGGGTTTATTGCATGATTGGCGGAAAAACCTCCCTCCAGATACTGGAAGAAGCAGCTGAAGGAGCCAAAGCCATCATTGCCTGGGGCAGTTGCGCCAGCAATGGTTGTGTACAGGCCGCTAAGCCAAACCCTACTTCCGCCACACCCATTCATAAACTGCTGAAAGGAAAAACGGTGATTAAAGTACCCGGATGTCCCCCGATCGGTGAAGTAATGGCCGGGGTGATTGTACACGTAGTGACTTTTGGCCGCCTTCCTGAACTCGATGGACTGGGACGCCCCAAAGCTTTCTACAGCAAACGCGTGCACGATACCTGCTACCGTCGTCCTTATTATGATGCCGGTCTGTACGTGGAAAGTTTCGATGATGAAAACGCGAAAAAAGGGTATTGTTTATATAAAGTAGGCTGCAAGGGACCATCTACCTATAATGCCTGCGGTGTTACAAAATGGAATAATGGGGTCAGTTTCCCGATCCAGTCCGGTCACGGTTGCTTCGGCTGCAGTGAAGAAAACTACTGGGACAATGGCCGCATTTATGAACGGGCTTCCGCCTTCCCCGGTTTTGGAATTGAATCCACGGCCGATACGGTAGGTAAAGTGGCACTGGGTGTTACCGGTGTTGCACTGGCCGCCCATGCGGTAATGACCAATGTTCGCAAGAAAAAGCTGATCAAAGGCCTCGAAAAAGAAGGCAAGGAAAGCGAACAGGAACTGAAAGACTAACCCCCTTGTTGTTGGTGATAATAACACCAGCAATCAAACAACCCAAAATTTAAAAATAATGAGTACAAGAATAGTTGTCGACCCGGTTACCAGGATCGAAGGACACTTACGGATCGAAGCCGATATTGAAAATGGTAAAATAAAGGATGCGTACAGCAGTGGTACCATGGTACGCCTGCTGGAGGAAATCCTCCGCGGCCGCGACCCGCGTGACGCCTGGGCTTATGTAGGCCGTGTATGCGGCGTTTGCACCTCCATACACTCACTCACTTCCGTGCGTGCCGTGGAAGACGCGCTCGATATCGTGATTCCCCCCAATGCCGAAATGGTACGTAATATTATGTTCTGCGCCCAGTATATGCATGACCACGTGGTGCATTTCTATCACCTTCATGCGATGGACTGGGTGGATGTGGTGAATGCGTTAAAAGCAGATCCGAAAAAAACTTCCGAACTGGCCCAGAGTATTTCCCATTGGCCCAAATCATCGCCCGGTTATTTCTCCGATCTGCAAAAACGGATCGGCAAATTCGTGGAAAGCGGCCAGCTGGGTATATTCAGCAATGGCTATTGGGGACACCCTGCCTATAAACTGCCGGCAGAAGTGAACCTGATCGGGCTGGCCCATTACCTGGAAGCCCTTGATTGGCAAAAAGAGATCGTGAAAGTACATACCATCTTTGGTGGTAAGAATCCGCACCCCAACTACCTGGTGGGAGGTATGGCCTGCGCTATCAGTACTGATGATATCAGCGGACTGAATGCAGAACGCCTGGCTTATGTGGGACAGTTATTGCAACAAGGCAAGGAGTTCATTGAGCAGGTGTATATTCCTGACCTGATGGCTATCGCCTCCTTCTACAAAGACTGGGGTGCCATCGGTGGCGGATTGGGTAATTATATGTCTTATGGAGACCTGCCCCTGAACGGATACCGCGATGCGTCTTCTTATAAATTCCCGGCCGGTGTGATCCTGAATAAAGACATCAGCAAAATAATGGATGTTGACCTGCGCAAGGATGATGAAGTACAGGAATTCATTGATCACTCCTGGTATGAATACAAAGGCGGTGGCGGATTGCACCCCTGGAAAGGAGAAAGCAAGATTAAGTATACAGGACCTAAACCTCCGTTTGAAAACCTGGATACTACCAAGGCATACAGCTACCTGAAAACCCCGAGGTGGAAGGGCAATGCGGTGGAAGTAGGACCGCTGGCCCGTGTGCTGGTGGGTTATGCCAGGGGAAGAGAAGACTTCAAAGCAGTGGTGGACAAAGCGCTTACAGATCTGAATGTACCGGTTACCGCACTCTTCTCCACCCTGGGCCGTACTGCAGCCCGTGGACTGGAAAGCACCCTGGTGTCACAATGGGGACTTGATTTCTTCAATCAGCTGATCGATAATATTAAGAAAGGAGATACCCGCATGGCGGATTCCACCAAACGGGATCCGTCTAAATGGCCGGCCAAAGCACTTGGTGTGGGACATTCAGAAGCACCCCGTGGTGCATTGGCACACTGGATCAATATTGAAGATGAAAAAATTGCCAACTACCAGTTAGTGGTACCCACTACCTGGAATGCCTCTCCCAGGGATGGCAAAGGACAGCTTTCTGCTTATGAAGCCGCGTTAAGGGATACCCCGATCGCGGATCCAAAGCAGCCCGTGGAGATCTTAAGGACCGTACACTCCTTTGATCCCTGCCTGGCCTGTGCCGTACACCTGTACGATGAGGAAGGAAAACATATCAGCCGCATCAGTGTATTGGGCGATTAACCTTTAAAAACAACAGTATGGCAAACGAAGTAATTGTTCATAAAGTTCACAAGCTGCGGCGGGTATATGTATGGGAACAACCGGTACGGATTTACCACTGGCTGAACGCACTGGTGATCCTGGTGCTGATTGCCACCGGTTTTTATATTGCCGATCCGCTGGCATTGCAGAGTTCAAAAGAAGCGGCGAACCAGTTCACGATGGGCTGGGTACGCATGATTCACTTTATCGCTTCCTATATTTTCTTTTTCAATTTCCTGTTCCGCATTTACTGGGGATTTGTAGGAAATAAATACGCCAACTGGAAACAGTTTATCCCGACTTCTGGTCGTTTCTTTAAAGAAATGTGGCACGTATTCAAAATGGATATCCTGATGCTGCGTGGCAAGGAACATATGAGTGTGGGACATAACGCGATGGCGGGCTTTATTTATTTCTTCACCTTCCTCGCTTTCCTGATTCAGTGTGTGACTGGTTTCGGTTTGTATGCCTCCATGAGTACCAGCTGGTGGTTCCCCAAACTCTTTTCCTGGGTACCCGCGATGTTTGGTGGAGATACCTACCTTCGGCAGGTACACCATGTCACCATGTGGTTCTTTATTCTGTTCACCGTGATCCATGTGTACCTGGTATTCTACCATGATTATGTGGAAGGTCGTGGTGAGATCTCCAGTATGGGCGGAGGATGGAAGTTTGTGGAAGAAGAAGTATTTGATAAGGGACTTGATGTGCCGAATGAACCATCTAAATCATAGATCATGGAAGACAGGGTACTGATCATGGGAGTGGGGAATTACCTCATGGGAGACGAAGGTGTCGGTGTACATGCGGCCCAGAAGCTCATGTCATCCGGATTGCCCGATTATGTGGACGTGGTGGATGGAGGAACCGGAGGATTTCACCTGCTGGAGTATTTTGAAAAGTATTCCAGGGTAATTCTCGTGGATGCCACACTGGACGGACAGAAAGCCGGTACCATCCGCCTGATCAGGCCGAAATTTGCCGCTGATTTCCCCAAATCGATGAGCACGCATGATATCGGCCTGCGGGATATGGTTAATTCACTCCAGTTGCTAGGCAAAATTCCCGATATGCATTTATTCGTGGTGAGTATTGAGTATATCCAGCAACAGGGGGTGGAGCTGACCGAAGAGGTTGAAGCCGCCCTGCCTGAATTACTCAATCGCGTCACCGAACTGGCTATAAAGCTCGCACCAGATAAGGCTTCAGTAACAAGCAGATAACATAACATTAGTAGCAAGCAACAAGAACAGCCTGTAACCGGAAGGGACAGGCTGTTTTTTGTTGGGAGTATCCTCAACATACTATAAATTACCCCTTTAAACCTGTCTGAAATGACACCATCTATCATAGAAGGGGAATATTATTTCCGCAAAACAGAAATGGTCGCCGGTTTTAAATTTTCCGTCGATGGAACTTTTCAGTTCTTCTTCTCCTATGGAGCGGTTGACCGTAGTGCTGCCGGTACTTTTTCTGTGGCAGGAAACCTGTTAAAACTTAATAGTTATAAGGAGCCCGGGAAAGACTTTACTGTAACCAGCCAATCCAGGCAGGGAGCCGGATATTCACTGAAATTTAAACATCAGCATACTTATCTGACTGAGAATATCCGTTGTATATTCCAGACTGGTGATCAGCGGACGGAAGCTGTTTCAGACAGCAAAGGCCAGGTACAGGTGGATATCCCGCATTGCGACAGCATTTATATACAACACCTGCTATATCCGGATATTGTCACCCAGGTAAAAGAACCGGGAAATCAGCATAATCATTTTGAGTTATCATTAAACCCCTCCCTGGAACAGGTCAGTTTTAAAGGCATTGATTTAACTATTGAGGAAGATGGCGCGCTAAGTTGTCATCCTAACTACTTTCTGCCAATACAGGGTATGCGGTTTCAGCCTGCTGGCGTTTGAGCCTTGTTGCTGTTATCCCCAACAAGCAAACATTCACTTTACCGCCATTCCTTTCAGTCGTAGTCCAATGGTAGCCTTACCAATGCCCTGCTGGTTGCCGGATGCCACGGAATAAGAAATGATCTCTACATCCATCAGGTAGATAGTCATCAGGATATCTTTAAGATTCCCTGCCAGTAAACGGATATTTCCCTGCTCTGTTTTGAGCCCGGCCGCACCAGTAAGAAACCACTGATTCCAGGCAGCCCCGTCAACCGCCACAACTTCTATGGTAAAATTGCTGTATTGCCCGGCATCTGGTTTTATACTCAGTCCGCTGATTTTAGTGACACGGGCGGTGGGCAGATTTCCAATCGTTACACTGTAATTACTTGAAATGGCCGTAGCCGTTTTATTTTTCACCAGAACTGAGCTGGTGCCCCCTTTCTGTAGTTTAACGGCTCCGGCACGTATTCTGACATTGGCCTTAAAAGCACTCTTAGAAACAGCATCCAGGACTGAAAAATTTATTTCTTCAACCACTGCATTGTCATATGATCTTTCCTGCAGGGGCTCACCAATGTAGTTAACCGTGACAAAAGTCAGCTGGCGACTGGCCTTTTCTTTAATATACATCTGAAGAAGTCTGAGAATGTTTTGATTCGCTGCGTCATTAGATAGGACGAAATCAAAACTGGCTGTATGCTGTAACTGATTTTCAGGCCCCAATACATCAGAAAAACTGAAATTATCAACCTGTATACTATTTTTATCCAGTTGCAACTGGGTGGTTGTTTGTGCATACACGGCTGTTTTTTGTGCGGCCACATTTATGCTGAAAATTGTTAACAGGGCAAGAATGGTACAGAGGTGAATTTTCTTTTTCATAACCGGCTTTGTTTATTAGGGGATGAAAGTAAGAGCTGGAATTAACCGGGGGAATCCCTGTTTCGGGGGATATTTACCTGAATGGTTGCTGCCGGAAGTGAAACTGCAAGGTATTGGCAGGAAAAAAGGCCGTATAAAACGAAACCGTCTCAAAGACTTGAGACGGTTTCTATCGGATTATAGTGAGAGAGAAAACTGCTTATTTCTTCTGTTTCCTGGGCGTTTCAATCGCGGCCTGAGCAGCAGCCAGGCGGGCAATTGGTACACGGAAAGGAGAACAGCTTACGTAGTTCATACCAATGCGGTGACAGAACTTGACGCTTTCAGGATCGCCACCATGTTCGCCACAGATACCTACTTTCAGGTTGGGTTTGGTCACCCGGCCTCTTTCAGTACCCACTTTGATCAGCTGGCCGATACCCTCCTGGTCGATGGTCTGGAACGGATCATCGGGGAGGATCTTCAGGTCAAGATATTTCGGTAAGAAACCACCGATATCATCGCGGCTGAAACCAAAGCTCATCTGGG
>CAZFLL010000153.1:0-7770 GCA_964519865.1 uncultured Chitinophaga sp.
AACACGTTAATTTATGCAATTAGGCGCTGGGTTTAAAATTTACGGGACTTAATACTCCCGGATATATGAATATACTTTTTGTATTGTCGTTAGGACAATACAATCTGATTGATTTTATACAATCCTCCGGCTTTGCCTTTTTACCGGTGAAATGTTTGCACACTTCGTGCACCTCAGTCACATGCCAGGTTATGACCGGTACCTTTTTTCTAAAAATCAGCAGGGGAGCCGCTGCCGGTTTCAGATAGCTGACCAGCCCGGAATGGGGAGTGAATTTTCGGACAGGTTGGCCTACTAATTTACAGATTTTGTTTACAGAACATACTGATTTTACCCGTTTTTTGTTGCTTTTATTGTTAAATAAAACCGGAACGCTGAAATAGCCAGCAACAGCAGGACCAGGTAATTTAACGGTCCGCCAGATCGCCATTGGGGAAGTGCTGAGGAGAATAGAAAGACGACATAACTTGTAAACAGGAGGATAGCGATCAGGCCATATAGTAAAGGCCGGGATATTTTAGCCCGGACCAGGTAAATAATACTGAACAGGAGGAAAGGCAGGAATGTACCACCCCAGAGCCAGGCATAGTAAACATAAGTATTGGGACGGGAGCTTTTTATATATTGTGTCTCTTCGGGAATATTGGCATACCAGGCTGCCAGATAGTTATGGGCCCATTGAAAGGCGAACAGCAGGTAGGCCGTGAGTGCCAGGAGAAATGTAATGAGCCTTGAGTTGAATGACATATAGGAAAAGTAATAAAAATATGAACGATCTCAGTTTGTTTCTTTAGTCACCCATAACTCTGATTTAATCTCCCCAGGTCAATCAAAAACGCATCCGGCAGCACATCGGGGCCGAGCACATAGCATCACTGACAAGTCTATATCTGATACCAGTGTTTAAGCGGCAATGCCTGTCACGGTTTCATCATTGTGATCAAGCAGGATAGCTGGTGCGTGCTGGTTGCTGATCAGTGATGGAGTCAAACAAAAATACGGCACAGCGAAACCGCGGGTGCCGTATTTATATATAAAGGAATAGTAAGCTTAGAGGTCTGTAATGATTTTATATTTTGGTACAAGGCTCTTCATGACCAGCCAGGCGATCAGGTATGCTACGGCACAGAAAGCGAACATGATGGTATAGCCGGTTTGGATATGTCCCAGGGCCTTGTAATGATCAAACAGGGCGCCACCTATTTTCGTTATGATCACACCCCCAATACCGCCTGCCATTCCACCGATACCCACAACAGAGCCGATGGCTTTTTTGGGGAACATATCACTTACCGTGGTAAAAATATTGGCACTCCATGCCTGGTGGGCAGAGGCGCCGATACCAATCAGCAATACAGGCATCCAGTAAGAAATACCACCAAGAGGCTGGGCGGCCAGAACCACAAGCGGAATTAGTGCAATCAGCAGCATGGCTTTCATCCGTCCATCATAAGGTGTATGCCCTTTATTGATAAAATAAGTGGGGAAATAACCACCACCGATACTGCCAAACATGGTCATGCTGTATAATACAGCGAGCGGGATCATAATATCGGTACCGGTCATATGGTACTGATCTTTCAGATAGGCGGGTAACCAGAAAAGGAAGAACCACCATACGCCGTCAGTCATGAATTTACCGAAGGTAAAAGCCCAGGTTTGTTTATAACCCAGCAATTTGGTCCAGGCGATTTTTTCAGTATTACCGGCTGCAGCCACTACATTTTCATCATGATCACTGTTGATATAGGCCAGTTCTTCAGCTGACATCCGTTTTTGCTCTTCCGGCTTTTCATAATAGAATAACCAGAAAAACATCCAGAGAAATCCAATACCCCCAATAATCAGGAAGGCAGATTGCCAGCCCCAATTTTTTTCAATCCAGGGAACGGACAGCGGAGCCAGGATGGCACCTACGTTCGCTCCGGAGTTAAATATACCGGTTGCAAATGACCTTTCTTTCTTGGGAAAATATTCCGCCGTCGCTTTAATGGCTGCGGGGAAGTTACCAGCTTCACCAATGGCCAGAACCGCCCGGGAGAACATGAATCCAAGCACCGATACGGGTAATGCTGCAATGCCAATCCAGCCCAGGATACTCATCAATCCGTCACCGATCGGGATCGCCAATGCATGGATAATGGCGCCCAGGCTCCAGAGCACAATGGCCCAGGTATATCCTTTCTTCGTTCCGAGTTTATCTATAATCCTGCCGGCAAAGAGCATAGCGATAGCGTAGGTGAACTGAAAGGCAGCCGCGATATCGGCATACTGGCTGTTTGTCCATCCGAATTTTTCTTCCAGTGTGGGTTTTAATAAACTCAGCACCTGCCGGTCAAGGTAGTTGACCGTGGTGGCAAAAAATAAAAGTGTGCAAATGGTCCAGCGGTATTTTCCTATGGCTTTAATCATGATCGGTATTTTGTGAGGTATGATTACTTCTTAATCTCTGCAATAAGTTCCAGCACTTTCTTGGTTTCGCTTTCCATGGTGGCATAATCTTTTGCTTCCATCAGTTTTTTACTGATCAGCTTGCTGCCCATACCCACGGCACAAACACCGGCTTTATACCAGCTTTCAATACTTTCCTTCGTGGTGTCCACGCCACCGGTGGGCATAAACAGCAGTTTAGGGAAGATATCTTTTATTGTGGTTAAAAACTCGGTTCCGAGCATATTTCCCGGGAATAATTTAATAAACCCGATGCCGGCATTCTCTGCGGCAATGATCTCACTGGGGGTCATGCATCCCGGGGCATAAAAAATATCATTGGCCACGCAGTAAGCAGCCACTTCTGGTACAAATCCGGGACTAACCAGGAAGTCAGCACCCGCAGCCATATAATCATTGGCATGTCCCATATTCTTAATGGTACCCACACCCAGCAGTAAACCGGGCATTTCGGCATTGCGCAGTTGCACCATTTTTTTAAAATTGCTCAACGCAGCTTCCCCACGGTTGGTATACTCCACGGCCTTGATGCCGGCCCGGTAAATCGCTTTCAATGTATCCAGGCTTATTTCCTCACTGGGATTGAAGTAGAGGGGGAGGATACCCTGGGCGACGATGGCGTCGGTTATTTTTTTAGTATTACTCATTTCTAGGTAGTTTATTTAACTGTATTAGTTGATGTGGGAGTTGATAGGTTGACTGTTTGAAAGGTAGACAAGGGGACATTCTAAAAAAACTTCCTTGTCAACTTGTTATCTTATCAACTTGTCAACTGCGCCACTTCATATCTTAACCTTAATTACAAGCTTTTTAATAAATTTCTCCGGGTCCCCGATCATTGGCGCATGCACATCTTCCGGAAAGAAGATCGCGAACTGGCCATTGGTCAGCTGGAAGAAGGTATCCGCTTTGTCGTGATACAGCTGCACATCTTTTTCTGCATTGTACTCCCCGTTTGGCGTCACACATTTTTCCCGGGGTGTCCATCCGATCGTTTCCACCCCGTTAATACAAAGCTGGATGTCGATATTTTTATTATGACACTCAAATTTGGCCAGGCTGGCTTCCGCTGTTTTCCCCTGGGCATTGCTGAAAATCGCTTTCAGTCCTTCACTGATCTCCTGTTTCCCGTCCGGCACATTGGCCAGGTCGGTGCTGCTGATAAAGGCGAAAGCTTTTTCAAACAGGGGGTGTGCGGAGAAGTACTTCGGAGCGTTTGCCAGTGTATCTATAATCATACAAGTTTTATTTATCCTGTTATTTATTTGGTTGAAGTTGACAAGTTGAAAGATTGATAAGTTGACAGGGGACCTTCTAAGGAAACTTCCTTGTCAACCTGTTAACTTATCAACCTGTCAACTTTATCGCTGCACCCGACCACTTCCGTCTCCCTTCATCAGATCCTTCACCTCACCCAGTGTCGCATGGTTCAGGTCCCCGGGGATGGTATGTTTGAGTGCCGAAGCGGCTACACCGAATTCAGCGGCATCCGGCATGGACATACCAGTTACCAGTCCATAGATCAGGCCGCTGGCAAAACTGTCGCCACTGCCCACCCGGTCAACGATACGTACATTGTATTTTTTAGTATGGTAGAAATCCGTTCCGTCATACACCAGGGCACTCCATCCGTTATCGCTGGCGCTATGGCTCTCGCGCAGGGAGGAAGCAATGAATTTGAAACCAAACTTGGCTTTCATCTGCTGGAATACATCTTTATAGCCATCAAGGTGGAGTTCACCCTTGGTTACATCTGTTTCACCGGCTTTGAAACCTAATGTGGTGTCGGCGTCTTCTTCGTTGCCGATGCATACATCCACATAGTGACAGAGTTTGGTCATCACTTCACGGGCTTTCTCTTTACTCCAGAGTTTTTTGCGGTAGTTGAGATCAATACTCGTGGTGATGCCTTTGGCTTTGGCGGCTTTCAGGGCAGCCTCGGCTAATGCAGCGGCTTTATCACTCAGGGCCGGGGTGATACCGGTGGTATGGAACCAGTCAGCACCATCGAAGATCTTATCCCAGTCAAATTCATTCAGATTAACGTCAGCGATGGAGGCACCGGCACGGTCATACACCACCTGCGAGGCACGCATGGAAGCTCCGGTTTCAAGGAAATAAATACCCAAACGGTCACCGCCGCGGGCGACAAACTGTGTATCCACCCCGTAACGGCGGAGGTGATTGATCGCGCTCTGCCCTATCGGGTTATTAGGTACTTTGGTGACAAAGGTCCCGTTGAGACCATAGTTACAAAGTGCGGCCGCCACATTGGCTTCACCGCCACCATAGGTCACATCGAATGTATCGGCCTGTACAAAACGTTTGAAATCGGGAGTGGATAACCGGAGCATGATTTCTCCGAGGGTTACTACTTTCTTGCTCATTGCGTCGTGTTTTTATTTTTAAGAATGTTGGTTATACAAATACACTATAGGGTTTTAAAAATGCTTCCACTTCTTCCACGCTATGGCGGGTGGAGTCGCCTTTTTCATGCAGCTTGGCGAAGGCCGCGGCGGCTGCATAACTGATAATCTTTGTGGCCGGGAAACCGGAACGGATGCCATAGATCAGACCGGCCATAAAACAATCCCCGCTGCCCACTTTGTCCACAATGGAATCGGTTTTAAAAACGGGGGATACCTGTTGTTCATTCCGGTTATCGAGCGTGGCATAATAACTGATCTCATCTGCTTTGCCGTCAAAGCGGAAAGTGTTCGCCACCCAACGGCTTTGAGGAAAACGCCGGAATATTTCCTGCGCGGTTTCCTGTGCATGTGCAGCAAATGATTTTGCATCAATCAGTTCCTGGTTCAAGGGAATACCGAGGAGCGTATGTGCTGCCCAGATATTACCCATGATCACATCGCAGTAAGTGGCCAGTTCAGGAATGATTTCAATGGGTTCTTTTCCGTATTTCCAGAGAAGGGAGCGATAGTTGAGGTCAACCGAAATGGTGATATTCCTTTTTTTCGCTTCTTCCAGGGCTTCCTTACACAGGGCCGCGGCAGAAGCACTGACAGCCGGGGCAATGGCACTGAAATGAAACCAGTCCACATCGTTTAAGATACTGTCCCAGTCAACGACACCGGTGCCCAGGGTGGAGAATGAAGAATACTTCCGGTCAAATACATTCTCATGGCTCTTCATATCGGCCCCTTCTTTTAAATAATAGAGGCCGATGCGTTCACCGGAGAGAATGATGGCGGAGGTATCGATATGTTTCTGATCCAGGTAATCCCGGATATCCTTTGAAATAATATTATCAGGTAAAGCGGTGCAGTATTTCACAGGTACCTGCCAGGTGGCTAAGGCGGTGGCTACATTCAGTTCCGCACCACCCACAAATACAGGCAGCTGGTTATGACGCAGCCATTCCCCGCCGTTTGCAGGCGGGAGACGCAATAACAGTTCCCCAAAACAGCATACCTTTTCCATATTACAATAAAGTCGCTACCGGTGCCGGATCCATATCTGTGTACACTAAATTCTCACCGGCCATACCCCAGATAAATCCATAATTCGTGGTGCCGCAGCCATAGTGCGTACTCCAGGGAGCAGAGATCACGGCTTCGTTATTGGCCATCACAATATGACGGGTTTCTTTCGGGTTACCCATGAAATGCATGATGCGGTGTTCGGCCGGTAAACCGAAATAGAAATACACTTCCATCCGGCGTGTATGTGTATGCGGCGGAATGGAATTCCATACACTGCCGCTGGCCATTACGGTCAGTCCCATCACGAGCTGACAACTCCGGATACCATCCAGGTGGATATATTTATATACGGTTCTTTTATTGGCTGTTTCCGGTGCACCGAGTTCAACAGGGGAAGCCTGTTCTTTGGTAAACATGGTTGCCGGGTATTCCGCATGTGCCGGGGTAGAGAGCAGGTAGAAGAGCGCGGGATTCTTTTTTGTGGCGGAAGCAAAGCTTACATTCTTTGTTCCTTTACCAAGATACAGGCAGGAGAGCTGGTCCACTTTATATTTCTTGCCATCCGCGGTTACCGTACCGGTGCCACCTACGTTTATAATTCCGAGTTCCCTTCTTTCCAGGAAAAACTCCGCCCTCAGTTCAGGGTGATTGGGCAGGGTCAGTGTTTTATTCACCGGCACCACACCACCGATGATCACCCGGTCGTAGTGGGAATAAACCAGTTTGAGTGTATCGGGAATCATCAGTTCTTTAACCAGGAAATTTTCAGCCAGTTTTTGAGTATCCAGGTTTTTCGTTTCTTCCGGGCCGATCGCAAAACGGATTTCCATATCCCCATCCATATAGGTGTTGGATTTATAATCCTTCAGTTGCGGGCCGGTATTTTTAATTGTCTTTTTCATATGTTTAAATTTAGCGGGCCATCCAGCCACCATCTACAAAAAGGATTGTACCATTTACATAATCAGAGGCTGCTGAAGCCAGGAATACCACCGGGCCTTTAAAGTCGGCCGGTACACCCCAACGACTGAGGGGGATACGGTCGAGGATCGATTTACTTCTTTCCGGATCTTCACGAAGGGCTTGGGTATTATTCGTGGCAATATAACCTGGAGCAATACCATTCACACAGACACCCTTGCTGCCCCATTCATTACCAAAAGCTCGTACCAGGCCAGCAACGGCTGATTTACTGGCCGTATATCCCGGTACATTGATACCGCCCTGGAAACTCAGGAGGGAACAGGTGAAGATGATCTTACCACCCCCGTTTTCAATCATGTGCTTGCCAAATTCGCGGCCGATGATAAACTGGGCGTCGAGGTTGATCGCAATTACTTTATCCCAATATTCGTCCGGATGTTCCGCTGCGGGTTTGCGCATGATGATCCCGGCATTGTTGACCAGGATATCAATTTTATTTTCCGCTTTTACTTTATTGATAAATGCATAAAGGGCCTCACGGTCGCCGATATCCACTTTGTGATACGTGAATTTCCGGCCGGTTGCTTCAATCGCTTCTTTGGTGGCCGAATAATCGTCCACAATCGAAGCCCCTACAATATCGGCGCCTGCTTCGGCGAGGGCGAGGGCCATACCCTGGCCAAGACCGGTATCGCAACCGGTTACAAGCGCAGTTTTACCTGCTAAATTGAATAATGCTAACGTGTTCATGTCGTCTGTTTGTTTACTGATCAATTAATTTGCTCCTGTAAGGTACACGCTTGATTATGGAAATCAGGTTACCGGAAATTTATTTTTTTCCGGCATCGATACCGATGATTCCCGGTATCGATATCGGTCCTTACTCTTTGTTTTCTCCCAGCCCTTTTTTCAGGGGTCAGGCGGATTTTGACCCTACTATAACTTTTTCATCCAG
>CAZFLL010000154.1:0-7520 GCA_964519865.1 uncultured Chitinophaga sp.
GTTTTTTCAAACGCCGCCTGATCCGTTTACACCCGATGATCATCATGGGTATGTTAATCGGTGCAGTTACTTTCTATTTCCAGGATTCTTCCTTTTTCCCGGGTATTCATGCTGTACCGGTCTGGAAAATGCTGCTGATCATGCTGATCGGGTTTACCTTATTACCCGTACCTGTTTCAATGGATATCCGTGGCTGGAATGAGATGCACCCGCTGGACGGACCGGCCTGGACCCTCTTCTTTGAATATTTTGCCAATATCCTTTATGCGCTGGTCCTCCGCAGGCTTTCCAATAAAATACTGGCCGTGCTGGCTTTTTTAGCGGGGGCCGCATTGATTCACCTGGCAGTGGCCGGGCCACAGGGTGATGTGATCGGGGGTTGGTCGCTTGAAACTGCACAGCTGCGGATCGGGTTTACCCGGTTGATGTATCCTTTCCTGGCCGGACTCCTGTTATCCAGGATCATAAAACCCGGGCAGATCAACAATGCTTTTGGCTGGTGCAGTTTACTCTTACTGGTCATACTGGCCTTTCCCCGCTTAGGCGGACATGCCCATTTATGGGTCAATGGACTCTATGACTCCCTGGTGATTATCGCTTTATTTCCACTGATCGTATATATCGGCGCCAGTGGCCGGTTGGAGACAGGTGTTGCTTCAAGGATCAGTAAGTGGCTGGGAGAAATATCCTATCCCCTTTATATCATACACTACCCGTTTATCTATATGTTCATGGCCTGGGCAGCGAAGAATGAGCAGTATATCAGGAGTGGTTCAACCGATGCGGTTATGACTACTATCCTTGCCGGTATCTGTGTGCTGGCTTCCAGTCTGCTGGTGGCCCGTGCCTGTGTAAAATGGTATGATGTGCCGCTAAGGAAATGGTTGACGAAGCGGTTTATGAGTAAATAATTAATTCCGGTATTTTTCCCGTAGATCAGTCCTCACTCAACCTGTCTTTCACGTAGGTGATTGTTGTTTTGCCATGTGGTGCCGGGCGGCCTTCCTTATCTACATTTACAAAAACCAGTTTATCGATCGTAAGTAGTTTCTCCCGGGTCAGTTTATTGCGCACTTCACAGCGCATGGTCAGGGAAGTGTTGCCAAAATGGGTGGCCACAATACCGATTTCGATAATATCGCCCTGTCGGGGAGCCGAGATGAAGTTGATCTCCGAAATATACTTGGTCACCACATGCGGATTTTCCAGCTGGATGATGGCATAAAGGGCTGCTTCCTCATCGATCCATTGCAGTAATCGTCCGCCAAACAGCGTGTGGTTGGGATTCAGGTCTTCCGGCTTTACCCATTTGCGGGTATGAAAATTCATTTCAGCTTCCATGCTTTTATATTATGCGTTGATAGTGACTGCAAGTTACCAAAGTTTAAATTGGTGCTGCAGTAAGGGAAAGGACGGCCGGAAAGAATATCTTGCAGGCTATAAGAATGTAAAATGCTTTACCCGGTTAAACTGGCAAACATACAGGACCAATTCACCCTTTTTATTCCCGATCCGGACCAGGTAAAGCCTGTGTATGAAAATCAACTTATAAAAGACCCGGCCACAGCTTTTCCGTTCTGGGCAAAAATCTGGGCCTCCTCTCTTGCTTTAAGTTCCTACCTGGAAAAAGAGTTGCAGCTAGTTGAGGGAAAGAAAGTACTGGAGATCGGTGCTGGGATCGGTTTACCATCACTCACAGTGGCCCATGTAGCTGAATCAATGATCATCAGCGATCATGCGCCAGAAGCAGTGGAACTGATGGAAAAGAATATTGAATATCTCGGACTCGGCAATGCAAAGGCTTTATGCCTGGACTGGAATCAATTCCCGGAGGAAATAAAAGCAGATATTGTTTTATTAAGTGACATTAATTATGCCCCTGAGGAGTTTGATGCATTACTGAAACTGATCAACCGGTTTTTGGAAGAAGGATCAACGATTATTATTGCCACCCCGCAGCGTATTATGGCAACGCCGTTTGTAGCTGCGCTTGAGCCATTTATTAAATTTAGTGCGTTGGAACGGGTGAAAGAAAACGGGCAGGCGATTGAAATATCCCTGCTGATTCTTTCGGCCTGGTTAAATTAAAACTGAAACGGGCCCACTAATCCTGTTTGGTAATTCTCAGGTCTGTATAAAATCTTATCCTGCATGCTGCAGCACATATACCATAACTTCTTCCAGTTTTTCCCCACTCAGGTTTTTAAAAAGTATTTTTTTGTTTTTACCCAATATGAAGAGTTGCGGGGTTGCCCTGATATTATACCGGCTTTTGATAAGTCCTCCATTCAGGAAATCAGCTGTATTTGTAAACGATTCCAGCTTATTCTGAGTGATAAATCTTTTCCAGTCTTCCACATTCTCAGTTAAACCTGTTGAGCCATAAACCGTTAACACCCTGACCCCTTTATCACTAAACCGTTCAGCCACCTTCCGGACATACCCCGCAGTGCTTCGGCAGTAATCGCAGCCGGGACTCAGAAAGAACAGGATAGTAAATTCTGCTTTAAAATCCTTCAACGTAATTTTCTGATTGTTCATATCACTTATTTCAAAATCCGGAGCGATTTTGCCAATCAGCACGGGTTCCAGCGCCCTGGCACTCGTCAGGATTTTATCCAGATTATTTTTCTCCATCCAGTCAGCTTTACCATTATCGTAGTAAGTAAGGGCTATGTGCACATATACTGCATCCATGCCAATTATCTCTGACTTGGCATATTTATTCAGCAGGTCTGTCATGAAAAACTGGTAGTTGGGTTTTGAGGCCCGGGTAAGAGCGGCAATTTTGTCAATGGCCGGTTTGATGGAATCCGGATTTTGTGAGGTCAGATTGTCTAAAAAATAATCAACTTTTGAGGTCAGAATTGACGTGCGCAGCAACTTTTCCTCTGCCAGGTTTACATTATCAAATACATGGTCGCGTGTCCAGTAAAGAAGCTGCAGGTTTTTCTCTTTCTCTGATCCTGTAAATACAGGTGGAACAGGATCTATGCCCGCCTTTATTATCAGGGCTGTATAGGAGGTGGGGTTTTGGGCTATAAAATTCCTTTGATATTTTCTAACCGCAGAATCCAGGGCTTTCAGTTTCTTTTCAATAGCTGCAGAGGCAATTGCATCAATAGAAGGATCTTCCATTTTAGCGTTCAGTTCATTCACACTCTGTTTCCGGACAGCTAAGAATTGCCGGTAATCATTGAAGTCCTTATTCTCAGCCGAACCGGTGAATACCGCATTCTTAACGGAATTATTAAAGGTGGTTTTCACTGAAAAACGCTGATTTTTTTCATCACATAAGATCGTGAGTATTTCTTCACCCTGAAACGACGTGATATAATACATACCCGGTTTCAGCGGCTCTTTGCCCCTGAAAATAAAATTTCCCGTTTTATCGGCTTCAACCGTGTCCTTCAAATACGATTTATTACCATATTGGTAACCTAATAACAATTTTCCTTGCGTATAATCATCCACTTTTACTTTGATCTCATATCCCTGCGAATAGCTCAATAAAGTTGAGCAACAAAAAAACAAAAACAAGATAACCGGGTTTGATTTACGATTCATATATGGCTGTTGTTTAAGTGCTGGAAAATAACCCAATTCCCAAACAGTCCTGATGTGATTTTTCTACTACTTTTTTCCGGAATCTTATCTCATCATCCATGCCCATGCTGAAAACCGGGTTCTCACTGTTTTCTATTTAGCCAGCAGGCTGCGCAGGTACGCCACCGAAAGGGCCTGTTTCAGTCCCTGTATGTTTTTATCAAAGACGGCATTCCCGACACTGTATTTGTATTTGACGGAAATAAACTGCGCGGCTGATTTAGGAAGACCTTTTTTATAATAACTTAAGTCCGGCACTACCGGGTAAAAGGCCGACCGTTCTCCTTCTTTCAAAAAACCGGTGAAACGCTCTTCATCGTTCCAGTTACAAACAGCCGGTTGCAATAGTTCCTTTTCAGGTTGTTGTAATTGTTGTTTTACTCTATCCAGGTATTGCTGCAGGTAGCTTTCCCCTGCTTTTATTTTACTCTCCAGTTTGTTTTTTGTCAGAGCCAGATATTCTTTCCGGGAAAGAAAGCGAAAGGGCAGTGAATCACCCCGGGTGATCAGCCAGTTTTCTTCTTTAATATTTCCGTTGTCAGACAATTCGGTTCCCATATAAATGGCACCGTCTTTTTTCTCCGGTTTTTTAAACAGCCGCAGGTATCCCCTGAAATGATCAGCCGGCAGCGGGGCGGCATAAAGATTGTCCATGGTGAATAGCTGGTTCACCCCAACCATCACATTGGTAGCACTGGAATATTCCACATAGAACCCTTTGGGCGAATTGTCACAGAGATAGCGCAGGAGGTACATTGAAAGACTATAGGGATCGGCTATATACCCTGGGCTTTGGTCCTTGTTCCAGGAAGTGCTGTAATCAATATCAAGTCCCACGGGCACATGCTGTGCACTTAGTTTTTTCTGCATGCCGGTCAGGAAGGCTTTTTCCTTTACCAGGTCTGCTGCTGCAATATTGTGGATAGAGCCCTGGATACCCGGTTTCCATTTGCCGGTTTTGGCGGCCATGGCTTCATCGGTACATTTTTGGGCAGAAATTATTTGCCAGTTAAGGAGCAACAGGAAAAAGAAAAAAATCCGCATTACTCCTGGTTTGATGGTGCATGTATACATATGCCGACAAATATGGACTAATCTGCCGGGGAAAAAGCTCCTGTAAAAGAGGGATTTTATGCTGCCAAACGGACGAATTAGTCAGCAGGATACCTGTTTTAAAGTCATAGACTGATCAAACACCCGTTATCGTAAACCCGGCAAGGGGTGAAAACAGGTTCCGGATTTAATCCGCCGCTTTACCCTTTGTTTGACAACAGTTACCTGCAGTGCCATTGTTACCAGGAGCTGATCACGCTGGCAACTAAAACGTGATTTGATGAACACCGGAACAACACTTTCTCCGATCTGCATTTATGCTCAATTCATTATTTCATTTTAAAAAAAAGTGAACTCTAATTCCGATACAAAAGCGATACATTTATTACAAAATTGGCTATGAAATATACAGGCGGTCTGATCTTTGTATTCTCTTTATTGTTGCAGGCAGTCAATGCGCAAAAAAACTATGCAGGAAATCCGGTGTTAAAAGGCTGGTACGCCGATCCGGAAGCGGTGGTTTTCGGTAATCAATACTGGATCTATCCCACGTACTCTGACAAATACAATAAGCAGGTCTTCTTTGACGCCTTTTCCTCAACTGACCTTGTCCATTGGGAAAAGCATGAGCATATACTGGACACCAGCGTGGTTCGATGGGCCAAACGGGCCATGTGGGCACCGGCCGTGGTGAAGAAAGATGACAAATATTATTTCTTCTTTGCCGCAAATGATATCCAGAACAACCAGGAATATGGCGGCATCGGGGTCGCTGTGGCCGACAAACCGGAAGGCCCCTATACCGATCACTTAGGTAAACCCCTGATCAGTCAGTTCTATAATGGAGCGCAACCCATCGATCAGTTTGTATTTAAGGATCAGGACGGCAAGTACTATATTATTTACGGAGGCTGGGGACATTGTAATATCGCGCAGCTCAATGATACCTTCACCGGTTTCGTACCTGATTCTGCGGGCAATATATTCAAAGAAATAACTCCAGGTGGATATGTGGAAGGTCCTTTTATGTTTGTGCGGAATAATAAATACTACTTCATGTGGAGTGAGGGCGGCTGGACCGGTCCCGATTACAGTGTGGCTTATGCGATGGCAGACAATCCGTTTGGACCCTATCAGCGGATCGGCCGGATCCTGGAACAGGATTCATTAGTGGCCCGCGGCTCCGGACATCATTCCATTATTCACAATGCTAAAAAAGACAGCTGGTACATCGTTTATCACCGGCGCCCGTTGAATGAAACAGCCGCGAACAACAGAGCCACCTGTATCGACAGAATGTACTTTGATAAAGAGGGTAAGATACTCCCGGTAAAACAGACTTTCCGGGGTGTGAAGAAGCAGCGGTTGTGAGGGATTGGAATTGTCTATATGTAGTTATATTATTCAGCAAACTCCAGTTTAATTCCGTCTATAATGTAGTATGCCGAATTTGACAAGCCCATTGATTTGTTTGTTTTACTTTTTTTGAACGATTTGTTATCCTCTACTTTTATTTCTTTATCGCTATTAAAACAACCAATCACTATTCTGTTTTCACCTCCTGTGGCTTTAAATGTTCCGGAAATAAAAATCCAATCGCTTATACAATTCAAAATCGTGTCTTTATAATTATACACGGGTTTTATTTCGCTTAGCAGTCTGTGGCTTCTATCTGATAGGGATTTTAGTCGCTGATCCGTTGAGACTGCAACTCCAATAGAATTTATTGCAAATTTGCTGGAGTCTGCAAGAGAAAGCCAAAAGGAAACCCTATACAATTTGTTTGATTTAAGAGAATCATTCAGATTCCCAACAAGATACTCCCGCATTTCAAAATGCTTATCATATAATCCTAATGCTCCATAACTGTTCCCATCATATGGAATCTGAAAACCTAGAGAATTGAGCGGAGTTGATTCCTTCCCTTTTGAATTGGCCTGGAATAAATCAATCCAGGGGCTTTCATCGTTATAGTTTTCTAAATACCTCCAGAAATTAATTCTGTTTTTTAATGTACAGCAAGAGTCTGCAGAAAATTCAAAGCTTCCATTTATCACTAAGTTTTTTTGAGATGAAACAGCTTGAGTTATAAATAATAATATGAAATAAGAAAGTCTAATCATTTCTATGGTTATATCCCAGGTCTATTCTTTCCAAAAATAAAATTAGAGAAGTCCATCCATATGATGTCGTACTTACCCCTGCAATTTTATACCCGGCAACACCAGCCTGATCTGACCACCAAACCCTTTATTCACAATTCTGATCAGGGTGGAGAGTTTTATGTCGGAAGCGTCGTTTTCGTTACCAGAAAACTCTTTTTAATACTACCAAAGGACCATGAGGTATTGTCTCAGGATTGATCAGTTGCAAAAGAATTTTTCTGCTTTTTTGTTTTTTGATAAAACGTTCAATCTTTATTGCTTCATTCTCCTTTTCTCCACACGAAAAAACTGCTCTGATTATCCATGGCCTGTACTTTGATGTGTATGTATTGAACGGCTTTGTATTGTGCTCTTCGAGTCTTCTCCACGGATCAGAAGAATAGCCCACATAATACTTGTCATACTCTTTAGTATAGAGAATGTAGATATAAAATTGATTTGCCATCCGGCAAAACTCGTTGGATTGGAATTCTCTGAAATGAGAAAAACCTCAGCAAATGCTGAGGTTTTTCCCTTTGTTGCTCCCCCTGTTGGACTTGAACCAACGACCCTCTGATTAACAGTCAGATGCTCTAACCAACTGAGCTAAAGGGGAATATTTTCCAGCTTTTTTGCACTGTCTGAACCAGTGTTCCTTCCGACCCTCTGATTAATCCCGTAAGTACGGGACTCTAACCAACTGAGCTAAAGGGGAAT
>CAZFLL010000155.1:0-3495 GCA_964519865.1 uncultured Chitinophaga sp.
AAAATGGTGACGAAGTGAAGTCTGTTGAATACACAGAATTGTTTGATGAAAAAAGCAGCCAGCTTAACCGCGCAGCATATCTCTGGACAAATAAAAAGAAGGCCCCTGTTGAGCCGGGAGAAACGGCGAAATTCAACATAGGAACAACGGCGGAAAATTTGTTTGTGATCCGGCAACAAATTAACAAAACCAACAGCTATTCCTTTATCCGGTTAACCAATGAGAAAAAAACCTTTGATACACACGTTAAAGAAGAAGACCGGGGCGGCATCAGCAGCGGATGGGCCTTTGTTAAGAATAACCGGTTTTTCCAATACACTGATATTACGAATGTACCATGGTCCAATAAAGTGCTGGATATAGAATATGCAACCTTCAGGGACAAAACACTCCCTGGATCTGAAGAAAAATGGAAACTGCGGATCAGTGGAAACAAGAAAGAGAAAGTGGCCGCGGAATTATTAGCAGCGATGTATGACGCTTCACTGGATCAGTTTGTAGCTCATTACTGGTCTATCCCTGGCATCTGGCCGAATAACTCAAGGATAAGCGCATGGATCGAAAGAACAAATTTCACTGGTATTAATTCCTCTCAAAGATATATACACGAATCAACAGGCAAGTATGTTGAAAAAAATTATGATCAGTTTCTAGACCATAGAATTGGGACCAGTTTTAATGAACCTAATTACAGGAGAATTTTAATGGTCAATCAAGCAGGAATGAAAGATATGGCAATGTCGGCACCAGCAGCTAAAGAAAGGGACGGGATAGTTGGAGACTTAATTAGTTTTTCAGATAGTGTCAATTTTAATACTGATAAAGAATTATTAATACTCGGGGAAACCATAAAAAAAATCAGCAAGTCACAGACCTCAAATATTACCATACGCAAAAATTTTAACGAAACTGCTTTCTTCCTCCCCGAGCTCCGCACCGACAGCACCGGCGCCATTGAATTCTCCTTCACCATGCCCGAAGCCCTGACCAAATGGAAATTCATGGCCCTGGCCCATACAAAGGATGCTGCCTTTGGTTACAGTACCAAGGAAATCGTAACCCAGAAAGAACTGATGGTTCAACCCAATGCCCCCCGATTCCTCCGTGAAGGGGACCGGATGGAATTCAGTTCCAAGATCGTCAACGTGACTGATAAGGAATTAACCGGTACCGCCGAACTGCAGTTGTTTGATGCCACTACCAATCAATCCATCGACGGCTGGTTCCGCAATGCCTTCCCCACCCAGTACTTTACGGTTGGGGCCGGACAAAGCGAAGCCGTTAAATTCCCGATTGATGTGCCGTACCTCTTTAACAAAGCCCTGGTTTGGCGGATCGTGGCCCGTTCCGGAAACTACAGCGATGGCGAGGAAAACAGTATGCCTGTATTGACCAACCGGATGCTGGTGACCGAAAGTCTCCCGATCAATATGAAGGGCAGCGGTACAAAGAACTTTAAATTTGAAAAGCTGCTCAACAGCGGCAGCAGCGAATCCCTGCAGCACCAGTCACTCACGGTGGAATACAGTTCCAATCCCGCCTGGTACGCCGTACAGGCCCTGCCCTACCTGATGGAATATCCTTATGAATGTGCCGAGCAGACCTGGAACCGCTATTATGCCAATTCACTGGCCAGCTTTATTTCCAATGCCAGTCCGAAGATCAAACAGGTATTTGAGCAATGGAAAATAAAGGATACGGCGGCCCTGATGAGCAACCTGGAGAAAAACCAGGAACTGAAAGCTGTGTTGCTCGAGGAGACACCCTGGGTACTCGAAGCCAAAACAGAAGCCCAGCAGAAAAAGAATATCGCCCTGCTTTTTGATATGGTGAAAATGAGCGAGGCCCTCAACAGTTCATTTGCCAAGCTGAAAAAAATGCAGAGCCCCAATGGCGGCTTTGTGTGGTTCAGCGGTGGTCCCGATGACCGTTATATCACCCAGTATATCGTTACAGGTATCGGTCACCTGAAAAAACTGAACGGCATTGCCCCCGGACAGGAAGGCTATCTCAAATCCATTCTTTCCCTGGCGATCCCTTATCTCGATAAGAAAATCAAAGAAGATTATGACGGGCTGATTAAAAACAAAGTCAACCTCAAAACATATTCTCCTGGCTATACCGATATCCAGTATCTCTACATGCGCAGCTTCTTCCCCGATTATGAAATAGCCAAAGGATCACAAACGGCCTATAATTTCTACCGGGGCAGACTGGCCACTAACTGGACAAAACAAAGCAAATACATGCAGGGCATGATCGCCCTGGCCCTGTATCGTACCGGTGATTTGAAAACACCCGCGGCCATCCTGAAATCCCTGAAGGAATCTTCCATCAGCAATGAAGAACTGGGCCGCTACTGGAAAGATCAGCGCTATGGCTGGTTCTGGTACGAAATGCCCATCGAAACACATGCCCTGCTGATCGAAGCCTTTGCGGAAGCCGGTAAGGATAATACAACGGTGGATGAACTCAAAACCTGGTTATTGAAAAATAAACAGACCAATAACTGGAAAACCACCAAGGCCACCGCTGAAGCCTGTTATGCCTTATTAGTTCAGGGCACAAACTGGCTGACCAATGAACCGGTAGTGGAAATCAAACTGGGCAATACCTCCTTCAAATCCACTGAGACAGGCTCCGAAGCCGGCACTGGTTACTTCAAATCAAGTATCCCGGCAGAAAAAGTCAGCCCCCAAATGGGAACGATTGCTATAACAGTAGCCTCCCTGTCAACTTCTCAACCTGTTAACCTGCCAACCAGTTGGGGCAGCGTCTACTGGCAATACTTCGAAGACCTCGACAAAATCACTACCGCTGAAACACCACTGAAACTGTCGAAAAAACTGTTTGTTCAGACCAACAGCGACCGCGGACCTGTGATTACTCCCGTCAATGAAGGGGATGCTATTAAAGTGGGTGACAAAATTAAAGTGCGGGTTGAACTGCGCGTGGACCGGGATATGGAATATGTGCACATGAAAGACCTGAGGGCTTCCGCTTTGGAACCGGTGAATGTGCTGAGCAGTTACAAATGGCAGGGGGGACTGGGTTATTACGAAAGCACCAAGGACGCGAGTACCAATTTCTTCTTCAGTTACCTGCGGAAAGGCACTTATGTTTTCGAATATGAACTCTTCGCCACACATGCCGGTAATTTCAGCAATGGAGTCACCAGTATCCAGTGTATGTATGCTCCGGAGTTCAGTGCGCATTCGGAAGGGATCAGGATAAACGTCGAGTGAGAAGTTTATAAAGTTTATAGATTCCTAAAGAAGAAAGAGTTTGAGAGATCGGTTTATGAGGTTTATGGATTCTGAAAGAAGAAAGAGTTTGAATGTAGGGTTAATAAGGTTTATCGTACACTTTATAAACCCCATAAACCTCATAAACCTTATAAACCCAATAAACCTCATAAACCCTATAAACCTTCTATCTTGAACTTAATCATCGTCCGCCACGGAGTCACCATCGAAAACAAAGCCAACATCGCCC
>CAZFLL010000155.1:3595-7248 GCA_964519865.1 uncultured Chitinophaga sp.
AACTTAATCATCGTCCGCCACGGAGTCACCATCGAAAACAAAGCCAACATCGCCCAGGGACAAACGGATGGTACATTATCCGAGCAGGGTATCCGGGAAAATGAAATCCTGGGCCTGCAACTGAAAGAGGCTTCTTTCAGTTGTATTTATTCCAGCCCGCTGGGGCGTGCATGGCATACAGCAATGGCCATACATCAATACCATCCCGGCATTCCCCTGATCCGGGAAGACAGGCTGAAAGAACGAAACCTCGGGATACTGCAGGAAACTCCCTACCCGGTGCCCTATGCGGAAGAAGAAGTGTATGAAGGCATGGAAACAGCCGCCGCCATGGCCGCCAGGCTCAATGAATTTTTACAGGAAATAAAACAAAAGCATAAAGACGAAACCGTTGTGGTGGTTTCACATGGATACCTGATCAAAGTCCTGCTGTCCATTCTGCATGGCTGGCCGGTGGAAGAATTCTATAAAGTAAAACTAATGGACAATTCTTCTTATTCGACCGTAGAATTAGCATAGTGTTCATTGGTAAGCTACATTTGCCCCATGAAAGTCGATTATCTCCTCGTAGGCCAGGGTATCTCCGGCACCTGGTTGTCTTATTTCCTGCTGCAGGAAAACAAGACCATACTGGTGATCGATGATAAAGACCCCAATGCCCCCTCCCGGCTGGCCGCAGGCATCATCAACCCCGTTACCGGTCGACGTCATGTAAGCACCTGGATGATCGACAGCCTGCTGCCCTATGTTTGGGACAATTATACCAGGCTGGGGCAACAGTTAGGCATAAACGCCATCTCACAGAAAAATGTGACCGATTTTTTTCCCAGTCCGCAAATGCGGGAAAGTTTTATCAAACGGGTGGAAGAAAAAGGGGATTATGTTTCAGAACCAGAAAACCCCAACCAGTTCCTCCCCCTGTTCAATTATGAATTCGGTTGCGGGGAAATCAAACCCGTTTATACCGCGCACCTGGAAAGTATTATTCCTGCCTGGCGGAACAAGCTGGAAACGGATAACCTGATCCGGAATGAAAAACTGGAACTCAGCGAACTGATCATTGAAAAAGACCATATCCGGTACAGGGATATCGAGGCCGGGAAAATCATATTCTGCGACGGGGCTGTCTGCAGCCAGAATCCCTGGTTTCAGTTGCTCCCCTTTGCCCCCAATAAAGGTGAGGCCTTATTTCTTCATATTCCGGATTTGCCCAAAGACAGGATCTATAAAAAAGGAATGTTACTGGTTCCCATGGTTCAACCCGATCAATGGTGGCTGGGTTCTGCCTATGAGTGGGAATTTAAAGATGCCCTCCCCTCTGCTGATTTCCGGAACAAAGCGGAGCAATTGCTCAATCAATGGCTGAAACTTCCTTATACTATTCAGGACCATATTGCCAGTATACGGCCCGCTACGATTGAACGTAGACCATTTGTCGGGTTGCATCCTTTGCATCCGGCTATTGCTATCCTGAATGGCATGGGCACCAAGGGCTGTTCCCTGGCTCCTTTCTTTGCCGAACAACTCACCCGTTTCCTGGTACACGGCAGCCCGATCCACCCGGAAGGAGATGTGAAGCGGTTTACCCGCATACTTTCCCGCAACATTGCTTAACTTCCTTGCTTTAATTTTTGCGGATGAACCAAAACACTGAAGCTGTTTACAGCATCCCGGCCAAATACCGCCGGATGGAGAATATGCATATCGCTTTCTGGCTGGTAAAGGATATCAGCTGGTGTATGATCTGGCGGGAACTGGGACTGGCCATGTTTATCCCCACGCTGACCGTGGCAATCATCATTGCCTGGCGCACCAGGCAGGTTAAATCAGAACTGGCGCACAATCTCGCTATCGCTTTCTGGATCTGTGCTAACGGTTATTGGATGATCAGTGAGTTTTTCCACTTTGATGATAAAATCGTTTTTGGAAACTGGACCGGCAAACATATGGCGCTGATCCCTTTCCTGATCGGGGCAGCCATCCTGCTTTTTTATTATGCGATCATGCGCCCCAGGGAAATCAGGGAGCATAAAACCACCACGATGTGATCAGGCTTCGGTTATACCCGCGATCTTTTTATCTATGATTTTATCCGGCCGGGTGGGATCCTGGTTCAGCAAGTCACAAATGGACTGATAGAGACCCGGTTCTTCATTTCTGAATTCTTCCGGATTCTCAAAAAATGTTTCCACACATACGGCCCAGAACTCATCAAAGTTGGTGGTCGCATAGTCATCCAGCACGTGATTATCTCCCTGCCTTAAGGCCCGGAAAACAGGACCTCCTTCCAGCCTGAATTCCTGCAACCGTTGTTTGAATTTCCGGTCATGCCGGTCCTGCATCCCTAAAAATACATCATAGGAAACGGCATGTGCCATTTCATGTAATCCGACATTCACCGAGTCGGTATAATCCTCATAGCCGGCCAAAAAATGATTCCAGGAAATATAAATACCATTACGGCTTACATGCCCGTAATAGGTTTCATTGTCGTAATCCAGTGTGTACTCTTTCCGGATCACATGAATCACCGGGAAATAATCCATCAGGTAGTTCTTCAGCCCGAATGTCATTTGCACGGCTGCCCCGCTGATAAGAATCAGCATATAATCCTTCTCTTCAATTTCATGGAACCGGAATTCTTTCACCTGTGCAAACTCGATGGTGCGTAACAGGAAACGTTGCCGCATATCAGGATTGAGTCCTTTGTAGTATGGATTGTACTTACTCAGCCATTCGTCATATACCGGGCCGTTCTCAGCCGCTTTATCTTCAGCCCGCTTCTTCCGCATTTTGGGCGTCAGTACTTCTTCTTCCTCCTGGCCAGGGCCAGTGCTTTTCCTTACGGCCAGCATAAAAAGCACAAAAAAGATGATGATCACTAATACCAGGTTGGTATGATCTGGCACTTCCTTTTCCTCTTTATCCGGCAGATTTATATGCACGCTGTATGCCCCGGACTGATCGCTATTTTTCAGCAGGAAAACAGTATCTCCCTGCGAGTTTATGATATAGTCGGTGTTCCTGTCAAAATCAGGATAAGGTATGGTGCTGGTATCCCCGGGCATAAAGGGTCAAATTTACTGGTTTTATCCTCCCGTACAAGCCCTGAAAGCCCCCGGAAAATAGACCTTGATTTGCTATCTTTGCCCCCCGGGGAAAATGCCCCGATCAGGGCAAAACTCCCAATGGAACACCCCCTGTCAACCTTTCAACTTATCAACTTTTCAACTGACTATGTACAGAACTCATACCTGCGGCGAATTACGATCCTCCCATAGTGGCACTCCCGTCACCCTGGCCGGCTGGGTACAAACCGTTCGTAAATTCGGCGCCATTACTTTTGTGGACCTGCGTGACCGTTACGGCATCACCCAACTGCTGTTTGGGGAAGAACTGAATAAAGTACTGGAGGAAAATCCCCTGGGGCGTGAGTTTGTATTGCAGGCAACCGGTTCTGTAAATGAACGGAGTAATAAGAATCCAAATATCCCTACCGGAGATATTGAAATCATCGTCAGTTCCTTCAAGGTACTGAATAAATCCGCTGTACCTCCCTTTACCATCCAGGACGACACCGACGGAGGAGATGACCTGCGCATGAAATACCGTTTTCTTGACCTGCGCAGAAATGCAGTAAAACGGAATCTTGA
>CAZFLL010000156.1:0-7073 GCA_964519865.1 uncultured Chitinophaga sp.
GGCGAAGTATCCGGGCTTTTATATGAAGATTTCCGGGATGGGAACCACCACAGGGAAAGGAGAGAACTGGCCGGCACCCTGATCGAGATAAAGTTTGTGGACATGATGATGGAGATCATCAAAATTGTACTCGTACCAATCGGGGCGGCACTTTTACATGATTATTTAAAGAGAGCCTCGATAACACAAAAACGAAAAATAGACTTGCTCGTTTTGTTTTCAGCCACCTGGATAATCCTGGTTGTGTTTTATTTGCTGAAGACAATCAATCAGCCGGAATGGCGGCAAAGCATTACCCTTTCGGCTTTCTTTGCCGGGGCAGTCATCGCAGGATGGCTCTATCACCAGCTTTATAACCGTTTTCCCCGACTCGATAAGATCATGCCCCTGATTTCTATGTTCGGGATTATTTATTTCACCACGGTTACCACGGCCGCGGGCCGGGATAACCTGATGAAAGTGGGGGTATTGTTATTCATTGCTTCCGTCATTCATAATGCGGCGGGTTATTTCTTTGGCTACTGGCTCAGCCGCTTATTCGGGATGGATAAAAACGCCAGTCGGACCATCGCTTTTGAAGTAGGTTTGCAGAACGGGGGCATGGCCAGTGGTATTGCCGGCAGTATGGGTAAACTGGGTACAGTGGGATTACCCGCTGCTGTCTTCAGTCCCTGGATGAATATCAGCGGCAGCCTGTTGGCCAATTTCTGGAGAAAAAGACCAGTTGACCTAAAAAAAGATAATGATGAGTAGAGGAACCCGTATCAAACAGATTGAATTATTTTCTGCGAAGTCAGTGTTGGAAAAACCGATCTCCGATGCCACGCATACCCTGACTGAGATTTCGTTTATTGTCACACGTATACACACAGAAGGAGGCATAACCGGTGAAGGCTACCTGCTCAGTTTTCAGTATAGTCCCCAGGCCATCCTGGGTGCTTTGAAAGATCAGCGGGAAAGTCTGATTGGTGAAGATGTATTTAATACCACGAAAGCCTTCAGTCGGCTGGATCATGACAATGAATACTTCGGCATGGAAGGCGTCAATCGCTGGGCGCAGGGTATTTATAATATTGCTATGTGGGACACCTGGTGTAAAACCCTCGGACAACCCATCTGGAAAGTATTGGGTGCATCAGGAATAAAGATCCCAGCGTATGGAAGCGGTGGCTGGATCAGTTATACCCAACAGGAGCTGATCGATGAAGTGACCGGTTATGCCAAGCGCGGATTTAAAGCTGTAAAAATCAAAGTAGGCAAACCCGACTGGAGGGAGGACCTGGAGCGTTTACGGCTGGTCCGTGAATCTGTCGGCCCACATATTAATATTATGATGGATGCGAACCAGGGAATGAATGTGCCGGATGCATTGGCGCTGGCCAGGGCGGTCCGGGAACTCGGTATTCAATGGTTTGAAGAACCGATCAGTCATACCGACTATGAAGGCTATCGGCTGCTGCGTAACCAGGCCGGCATTTCACTTGCCATGGGCGAACGTGAATACAGCACTGTACCTTTACGGGAACTGGCACAACGGAATGCCCTGGATATCTGGCAGCCGGATATATTAAGGTTGGGAGGAGTGGAAGCCTGGCGAAACAGTGCGGCCGTGGCAGGTGCGTTCAATATCCAGGTGTTGCCGCATTATTATAAGGATTATGATGTACCGTTGCTGGCGACCATTCCAAACGGAAGTGGTACTGAATCCTTCGACTGGATCGACCCGCTGATCGACAACCCGGTGAAGTTTACTGACGGATATGCCATTCCCCATGACAAACCAGGCTGGGGATTTGGATTTAAAGATGAATGTCTGACAGTATTATAAAGTATGAAACTGATTTCTTATATATGTTTTTTACTCCTGTTGATCACTTTAGTTTCCTGTAAGCAACGCAAAAAGATAGCCGAAGGGGAATACAGAATGCAGACCTATTTTTCAAAAGCAGAGGTTGATACTACCGCATTCCCGGTTTTAAAAGTATACCCGGATCATCATTTTGATATGATTATAAGAGGAAGGTTGACGGGGAGTGGCGGTTTGGTTTTTTATGATGATGGGTTTGATTTCAAAATCAATAATGGTCCGGTTCTGAGAGCGTACTATACAGCAAATGACAGCCTGATTCACATCAGGAATTTTATAGCACTGAATATTGAAGCAAAATCTGCAGAATATATATTAATAAAGCCTGGTAGATAAATGAGAAGGATATTTTCAATTTTAGTGATCTTACTAAGCCCCTCCTTTTTAGGGGCCTGCCTGCCGGACAGGCAGGTTTGGGGAGTCCTGAATGCACAATTAGTAGACAAAACCCCCGCAGCCATCCCCGTTGCCCCTTCCATTTATAACCGTGAACCATATGAGGATCCATTGGTCAGCGGCATCAACCGTGATCAGTCAAGGGCCACGGCGTATTCATATGCATCGGTTGATGATGCACTGAAGAATGACCGGGAGAAAAGCGGTCGTTACTTATCACTTAATGGTGACTGGGATTTTTCTTTTGCGTTGAAACCCGGAGATGAACCGAAGGACTTCTTTAAAAATAAAGTCAACGGGTGGAAAAAGATCAGCGTCCCATCCAGCTGGGAAATGCAGGGCTATGATAAACCGATCTACAAAAGCGCGGTCTATCCCTTCAGACCGGTAAATCCGCCACATGTACCGAAAGACTATAATGGCGTGGGCTGTTACCAGCGAAGCATTATTATCCCGGCCAACTGGAAAGGCATGAATGTGACCCTGCACTTCGGTGGAGTGAGTTCGGCGTATAAATTATGGGTGAATGGAAAGTTTGCCGGTTACGCCGAAGACAGCTTCCTTCCCTCTGAATTTAATATCACACCGTATTTACAGGAAGGCGAGAATATCATTTCGGTCTGGGTGATCCGTTGGAGCGATGGCAGTTTCCTCGAAGACCAGGATCAGTGGCGGATGAGCGGCATACACCGGGAAGTATACCTGATGGCGGAACCGACGTTACGTATTGCCGACTTTTTTGTTCAGACTAAACTGGATAAAGACTATAAAGATGCTTTGCTCAGTATCCGTCCCCGGATCGAGAACCTCACCGGACATGAAATGGCAGGGTATAAACTGAAAGTTCAGTTATACGATGATAAGGGACTGGAAGTACTGGCTAATCCTCTGGAGAAAAAAGCAGACGAGATCATCAACGAGATCCATCCCCGTCTCGACCGCGTTAAATTTGGTTTACTCGAAGCAACTATAACTGATCCGAAGAAATGGAGCCCGGAAGAGCCAAACCTTTACCAGTTGATACTAAGCCTGGAAGACAGCGCTGGTAATATACTGGAAGTAAAGACGGCAAAAATTGGTTTTCGCTCTATTGAATTCAGGCAGTCAGACAGCAAACTTCTGATCAACGGGAAACTGACTTATCTATACGGCGTCAACCGCCCTGATCATCACCCTGTACGCGGAAAAGCATTGACCCGGGAAGATATCCGGCAGGATATCACGACCATCAAACAATTCAATTTTAACTGTATCCGCCTCAGTCATTATCCTTCTGACCCTTATTTACTGGACCTCTGTGATGAATATGGAATCATGGTCATTGATGAAGCCAATTTAGAAACGCATGGGCTGGGAGGTAAGCTGGATCATGATCCGCAGTGGACCGCCGCCTATATTGAAAGAGTAAGCCGGATGGCCCTGCGCGATAAGAATCATCCTTCCATCATCATGTGGAGCCTGGGCAATGAAGCCGGCAGTGGTCCCAACCATGCCACCATGGCTGGCTGGATCAAGGACTTTGATATCACCAGGCCCCTGCACTACGAACCGGCCATGGGCAGTCCGAAAGAAGAAGGTTATATTGATCCCTCCGATCCGAAATATTTAAAATCAAACGATCACTCCCACCGCATCCAGAATCCCCTCGATCAGTATTATGTGGATGTGGTGAGCCGGATGTATCCTTCCGATTATACAGCCCCCTTACTGGCCAATCAGCAAAACGGTGATCATCGTCCGATCTTCTTCTGCGAATATGCGCATGCCATGGGCAATAGTGCCGGTAACCTGAAAGACTTCTGGGATCAGTGGCGGGCCACGCCCCGTATCATCGGTGGCTGTATCTGGGAGTTCAAGGACCAGGGTTTATTAAAGAAAGATTCTGCCGGCGTGGAATACTATGCCTATGGCGGTGATTATGGCGAAAAGTATTTTGACAATTTCACCATCAAAGGAATTGTAACAGCGGATGGCAGGCCGAAGGAAGCCATGTATGAATGCAAACGGATTTTCCAGCCCATTCAGTGCAGTTGGGCTGATTCAGTAAAAGGCTTATTAAGGATCACGAACCTGAGCCAGGTAGTGAATGTAAATAAATACACCGCCTATATAGTTATCCGTGAAGATGGCTTTATCATTTCAGAAAAACAGATTGGGGGTATTGATGTACCACCAGGTGTGGAAGCCGTTTTTCCCATTAGTAACTGGATGCCGAAGATGAATCCGGAGGCGGAATACCATGCTGATATCAGGTTTGTAATACAAAAAACAACTTCCTGGGCACCCGCAGGTCATATTATGGCTTCCGATCAATTAGTGATTCAAAAAGCGATGAAGAAAGAACCGGAGATCAGTCATAAAGCAGGTGTACGAATGACTTTATCCGAAAACGATATCATTATCAAGGCAAAAGATTATACCGCTATTGTAAAGAAAACGGGACTGGGTGGACTTTCTTCCCTGGTTTATAAAGGACAGGAAACTGTTTTCCAGCCACTGCTCCCTGATTTCACCAGACCACTGACGGATAATGACCGTCGTGGCTGGAAGCCGCAACGTAAACTGAAGCAATGGTACGAATCAGGTATTGAACTGATCAGTACGACCACAGGTGAGTCGGCAGATCAGGAACCACAGGTAAAAGCGGAATATTCGCTGATCAATGACAGTGCAAGGGTTTTGGTGACGTATACATTCACTGGCGGCGGCGTTGTGAAAGTGGATTATAGTTTAACAGTAAAACCAGGACTGCCTGATATACCTAAAGTGGGGATGCAGATGGGAACAGCGGACAGTTATCAGCAGCTTGAATATTTTGGTAAAGGCCCCTATGAAAATTATACCGATCGAAACTATGGTTCCGATGCCGGTATCTACAAACAGGATATTTATGCATTCATGGAGCCCTATGTGGTGCCACAGGAAAACGGCAACCGGACCGACGTAAGATGGATGTATCTCAGCAACCCAAAAACGAAAAGCGGTTTATTGGTAGTGGCCGATAGTTTACTCAGTATGAGTGCCTGGCCTTATACAGAGGAGAATATCCTGAATGCCAAACACACGAATAAGCTGGTAAAAGCACCTTATATCACCCTCAATATTGACCTGGTGCAGATGGGTATGGGGGGGAATGACAGCTGGAGTGAGGTGGCAGCGCCTTTGGAGAAGTACCAGGTGAAGGCGAAGGATTACAAATATTGTTTTTATATAGTCCCATTGAATGCAAAATCAGGAACACCTGCATCAATAGTGAAATATATAAAGTAGGATGAAACACAGATTATTCATATTGACTTTGGTTTTACAGGCATATACAGTGAATGCCTGTAAATGTTTTCCCGACCCGCTTTCGGCAGAAGTGCTGAACCGGTACTCCTTTATTTTTGTCGCGAAAGTGATCAGCCTGAAAGAACCGGTAATGGATGATCGGGGCTTCCCCGGTTACCAGCTGGCTGAGATCGAACCACTGGAGTATTTCAAAGGAGGTATTTCTACTAAAACTATACTGATCAGCGGTGTACGCAGCTCCTGTGATATGGGTGTGGCGGCGGGTGAAACCTGGATCTTTTTTGCCAATTTGTATAATGACCAGATTAGTATATTCCCTTGTGGACATAGTGTACAGTACCTGCAGCGAGAAACGGAGTATGGTTATAATGAATTCCGGTATTCAAGTGGCCTCAACACGTTGAACTTTCTTCGTAATCACTTTGTACAGTACCCCGAAAAGGCAGTATATACCGGGAAATGGCTCAATCAAAAAAAAGCCTATACAGCTGAGCGGAAAGAGGGAAAATTAAATGGCTTCCTTACCTTATACGATGAAGAAGGAAGAATGATTGCCCGGTATGCGTATAAAGACAGTCTGCTGGAAGGGGAATCAACTGTCTGGTATAAGAATGGCCAGGTTTACAGCAGGGCTTTTTATAAAAATGGGCTTGCCGATGGTGTAAGAGAAGAGTATGCCAGTTCAGGCAGGTTGCTCGGAAGGTACGACTATGAAAATGGCGAAAGAAACGGGCCGGCCATGCGTTGGGATATTTTTGGGAATATTATTTTTAACGGCCGGTTTAAAAATGAAAAGGCGGTGGATACTCTTCGAACCTGGTACCCGGTGGATACATCCAGGAAGCATCTTACGATTACAACAGTAGTGGAATATGGGGCTAAGTTTCCGGAGGATACCATTTATGCATGGAACCAGCGTCGTCAACTGGAAAACATGAGTGTATTCGATGACTCGGAACGGATCAGTTATCAGATTTCATTTTACAGGAACGGGAAACTGCGTTCTCTTTTGGTGACTGAACCCAATACCGGGTATAAAATCCGGCATGAGTATTTTATTAGCGGCATTACCAGGGAGTATGCTGTTTTTTATAATGTCTGGAATAAGGAAAAGGGATACAATGAAATCCGTACTATCTATTCAGAGATTAAATTTAATGATCAGTCAGACAGGTATCGTAAAAGTTTTTATAATAAAGAAGGGGATAAAGTGGTAAAAGTTACGGAGCTGATAGACGGTAAGGAAGTGGTTATTTTCCCCAAACAAATACCGGAATGAAGAAAGGAATAGCCATATTGAGCCTCTTTATATCCTCATTGCTAAATGCCCAGCAGGAAGTACCGGCCGAAGCGATGCAAAAGATTTATGAAGAAGTGAAAACGCCCTATAAATACGGCCTCGTGGTAACTCCCGAAAACGACACCAAGAAGATCGACTGCCCCTCCGTATTCCGCAAAGGCAATTACTGGTACATGACCTGGATCCAGTTTGATGGCAGGGGCTATGAGACCTGGCTAT
>CAZFLL010000157.1:0-6986 GCA_964519865.1 uncultured Chitinophaga sp.
GACAAAGGGAAAAGTAGTATAACATTTAAGTAAAATAAGGCCTGGTAAACGACAGATTGCTATATGTGGATGAGGAAAATTTATATACTGGTTCTGCTGACTGTATTTTTTAATCAATCAGCCCCTTTTGCCCAGCAGGGAATGACGGATATGGTGGACAAAGCCTTTCGTCAGCCCGGAGATAATGCCAAACCCTGGGTCTTCTGGTACTGGATGCACGGCGCGATATCCAAAGTGGGTATCACAGCTGACCTTGAAACCATGAAGAAGGTGGGTATCGGCGGGGCTTACCTGATGCCCATTAAAGACACTACATCGAAAATCCCTTTTACGCCAACTGCAAGACAACTGACTCCCGAATTCTGGTCCCTGGTGAAATTTGCCATGCAGGAGGCCCAAAGACTGAATTTACAACTGGGCGTGCACGTAAGTGATGGCTTTGCCCTGGCCGGCGGTCCCTGGATTACTCCTGAACTGTCGATGCAGAAATTGGTCTGGACGAAAACCTATATTAAAGAAGGACAAAAAGATAAAATCAATCTTACACAACCCGAAAGTTTCAACGGTTTTTATAAAGACATTGGGGTTTACGCCTATCCTGCCAACTGCCAGACACCCTATGCGGAGATCACCATGGTGCCGGCAGTCACCACCAGTACAGGCGAAAGACCCTCCTTTCTCGCTTTTCACAATAAAGAGAACGAAAGCTTTAAATCGGACAGCAGTTGCTGGATTCAGTATAAATATGCGGAGCCTGTAACCTGTCGCTCTGTAACTGTAAAAACATCCGGTAATAATTACCAGGCTTTACGTCTCGAACTGCAGGTGAGTGATGGAACCGGTTTTCATACGGTATCCCGGCTCGAAGCACCGCGTCATGGCTGGCAGGATGGGGATGAAGACTATACCTGGTCCATCCCTGAAGTGTCCGCCCGCTTTTTCCGCTTTGTATATAATAAGGAAGGATCCGAACCCGGCTCCGAAGACCTGGATGCCGCCAAGTGGAAGCCATCCCTGAAGATTAAAGGGATTTACCTGGATGATGAACCGGTGATCAATCAATACCAGGCCAAGAATGGCTCCGTCTGGCGGGTGGCCCGTAATACCTATGATGGTGCTGTAACTGTTTCCAACTCGGTACCGCTCGAAAAAATTATCAACCTTACTTCAAAAATGGATACGGCTGGAAACCTTAACTGGAACCCACCGCCCGGTAACTGGATCATTGTACGGATAGGTCATACTTCCCAGGGTCATACTAACTATACAGGTGGTGGCGGACTGGGACTGGAATGTGATAAGTTCAATCCCGCTGCGGTGAAACTTCAGTTGAAAAACTGGTTTGGACAGTTTTATGAAAAAACAGATCCGGTGCTGGCGAAGCAGGTGTTGAAAGTATTGCATGTGGACAGCTGGGAAGCCGGCAGTCAGAACTGGACCGTCAATTTTCCTGCGGAATTTAAAAAGAGAAGAGGTTATGACCTGCTTCCCTGGCTGATCACGATGACCGGTGTACCGGTGAACAGTGCGGAAACCTCAGAAAAGATTTTGTACGATGTACGACAGACCATCGCTGAACTGGTCAATGAAGTATTTTATGTAATAGTAAAGAATGAAGCAAAGGCGAAGGGTTGTTTACTCAGCGCTGAAGCCATTGCTCCCACCATGCTCAGCGATGGACTGTCCCATTACAAATATGCTGACCTCCCGATGGGCGAATTCTGGAATAACAGTCCTACCCATGACAAACCAAACGATATGCTCGATGCCATCAGCGGGGCTCATATTTACGGGAAGAATATTATCCAGGCTGAATCTTTCACTACTGTCCGCATGGACTGGAGCGAACACCCCGGCCAACTCAAGGCCCTTGGCGACCGCCAGTTTGCACTTGGTATCAATAAACTCGTATTCCATGTATTCGCACACAATCCATGGATGGATAAAAAACCCGGGATGACACTTGATGGTGTGGGGTTGTATTTTCAACGTGATCAGCCCTGGTTCAGACATAGCAAGGCCTGGATGGAGTACCTGACCCGTTGCCAGTCTTTATTGCAATTGGGTAAACCCGTTACCGACATTGCCGTATTCACCAGTGATGAATTGCCCCGCCGGGCGGTATTGCCCGACCGGCTGGTGAATGTATTGCCCGGATTAATCGGAAAGGAAAAGGTGGAAGCGGAGAAGATACGCCTGGAAAATAAAGGAGAGCCCTTACGTACGATCCCGGATGGAGTGACTCATTCAGCCAATATGGCCGACCCGGAAGACTGGATCGATCCGCTGAATGGTTATGCGTACGACTCTTTCAACCCCGATGTGTTGATGCAGATGAAAGTGGTGAATAAGCGGGTAGTCACTCCCGGCGGAGCCAGTTATGCCCTGCTTGTATTCCCGGCTGCACATAAATTAAATCCCAATTCGCTCTGGATGACATTACCGGTGGCCCGTAAAATACTGGAACTGCTGAAACAAGGTGCTAATATCCTGCTGGAAGAGGTAGTGGTCCATGGACGGGGACTGAAAGATGAGGACAGGGAACTGCGGAAGCTGATGGATAAAATAAGAACGGGCAATTTTAAAGGATGGAGCCTCAGTGGTTCCTGGAAGGAGGATAAACTCCCCTTCATCGGGAAAGATGTGGAAGTGGTAAAAGGAAAGAATCAACTGGCCTGGACCCATCGGAAAACAACGGATGCCGATATATATTTTATCAGCAATCAGTCAGGCGAGGGACTCCGTACAGAATTTAACCTGCGGGTAAGAAATAAAGAAATCGAAGCACTGGACCCGGTTACCGGTGAATATTTCACCGCCTTTTATTATGATACTTCAGCTAACGGGATCCATATTAAAACCTGGATGTCACCGGGACAATCTTTATTTTTTATCTGTAAGAAAAAAGCCTCCCCACAGAGTGAAGTCACAGCCTCGTTCCGTCAGCCATACGAAACGGATATCAGTAATGACTGGACCCTGCAGTTTGATCCTGCTTATGGAGGACCGAAGGTCCCGGTAAAATTTCAAAGACTTAAAAGCTGGACCGCAGATCCGGACAGTATGGTCCGGTATTATTCCGGTATGGCCATGTATATGAAGAAGATTGACTTCACACCGGCGGAATCTTTCAGCCAGGCCTGGCTCGTGATCGATTCAATCTATAATATAGCTTCCGTAAAAGTAAACGGGATTGATTGCGGAACCATCTGGACAGCTCCTTACCAGGTCGATATCAGCAAAGCGTTGAAGGAAGGTCCCAACAGCATTATGATTGCCGTCATCAATACCTGGCACAACCGCCTCATCCTGGATGAAGCGCTCCCTCCATCCAAAAGAGTAACCTGGACCACGGCTCCCTTCCGCTTAAAAGATAAACCCCTGCTGCCTGCGGGTATCACCGGCAACATTAAAATAATTGTGCAATGAGAAAATTATTCCAGGGAAACGGCATGTTGAGGTTCTGCCTTATCAACCTCTTAACCTTTCAACTTGTCAGCCCGCTCCACTTCCAGGCCGCAGCACAACTTCCTTCTTCTTACGACATCATCTGGACAACTCCGAGCAACAACCCCTCCGAATCCATGCCCTGCGGCGGTGGCGATATCGGCATGAATGTCTGGGTGGAAAATGGCGATGTGCTCATCTATGTAACCCGCAGCGGCAACTTCGATGAACACAATACACTGATGAAAACCGGCCGGTTGCGGTTAAAACTGTACCCCAATCCATTTACCGGAACCATTTTCAAACAACAACTCCACCTGCAGGAAGGTTATGTAACAGTGGAAGGAGAAAACAATGGAGTGAAAGCAAAACTGAAAATTTGGGCCGATGTCTTTAATCCCGTGGCACAGGTTGATATCAGCAGTAATAAAAAGATCACGGTGGAAGCAGCTTATGAAAGCTGGCGTTACCAGGACCGGGTGGTAAAAGCCAGGGAAAATTTTGCCAACAGCTGGAAATGGGGAGCGCCGAAGAATAATGTATACAAGAAGGATGTGATCGGTTTTGAAGGCAACGCTGTATTGTTCTATCATCAGAATGCCGCGGAAACAATTTTTGATGTAACTGTGGCACAGCAGGGAATGGAATTGGTGAAGGATCAGTTGTACAATCCCTTGAAGCAATTGATTTTCGGCGGGTCATTCGAAGGGAAAAATTTTATACCGGCAGGAACAGATACCGGCACCTATGTAAATACCGATTTCAAAGCCTGGAAACTGAAAAGCAGGAAACCGGCTGTCACGCATACATTGAATCTTTACCTGTATAATTCACAGGTGGCTGACCCATCCCTCTGGAAGGGATTACTGGCCCTGCATAAAACGGTAAAGAAGGAAATCTCTCCCGCCAATGCTAAACAGAATATTCAGTGGTGGACTGAATTCTGGAACAGGAGTTTTATACAGGTTGATCCGCAACAAAAAGATAAACAGGCCTGGGAGACTGGCCGTAATTACCAGCTCTTCCGCTATATGCTGGGTATAAATGCAAAGGGAGAATGGCCCACCAAGTTTAATGGCGGATTACTGACTGTGGATCCTGTATATACAGATAAGAACGAACTCACCCCCGATTACCGCAACTGGGGTGGCGGACTGCACACGATGCAGAACCAGCGGCTGGTGTATTTCCCGATGATCAAAGCGGGTGATTGGGATATGCTCCAGAGCCAACTGAATTTTTATTTAAGGATACTCAGGAATGCGGAGTTAAGATCAAAGATTTACTGGAATCATGAAGGGGCCTGTTTTACCGAGCAGATGGAAAATTATGGATTACCTGATTATGCGGAGTACGGTACCAAAAGACCAGCTGATTTTGATAAAGGAGTGGAGTACAATGCCTGGCTCGAGTACACCTGGGATACCGTATTTGAATTCTGCCTGATGATGCTGGAAGAGGAACGTTATACCGGGGAAGACATCACCCATTATATTCCATTTATACAAAAAAGTCTCCAGTTCTTCGATGAGCACTATCAGTACCTGGCCCGTCAACGTGGTATCAAGTCGCTGGATGGGGATGGTAAACTGATACTTTTTCCGGGCAGTGGAGCCGAGACCTTCAAAATGGCCAATAATGCCAGTTCCACCATTGCGGCATTACAAACCGTAACCCGCCGGCTACTCGAACTACCGGAAAAGTATCTAACTAAAAAGGAAAGAGCGTACTGGGATTCTTTTAGTCATCGCATCCCGCCGATTCCCTATACGCGGGTATACGGTCCCGTTACCATTGCTCCGGCCAAATCCTGGGAGCGGGTCCAGAATGTGGAATCTCCCCAGCTCTATCCCGTTTATCCCTGGGGTATCTATGGAGTAGGCAAGCCCGGTCTTGATACGGCCCTCAACACCTGGAAATACGACTCACTTGTCAATAAATTCCGAAGTCATATCGGCTGGAAGCAGGACAATATCTGGGCTGCCCGTCTTGGTCTTACCAACGAAGCCTGGCGATTGACGGCGTTAAAACTACAAAACAGTGAACGCCGCTTCCCCGCCTTCTGGGGTCCCGGCTTCGACTGGGTACCCGACCACAACTGGGGTGGCAGTGCCATGATCGGTTTACAGGAAATGGTAATGCAAACCGATGGCAAGCGGATACTGTTGTTCCCAGCCTGGCCAAAGGATAAAGATGTACATTTCAAACTCCATGCACCATATAATACAACGGTGGAAGCGGAGTGGAAAGATGGGAAGCTGCAGATGTTAAATGTACTGCCTGTGGAAAGAAAGGGGGATGTGGAGATCCTTTTGAAGTAGTGATTTGCATATATAATAATCAGTTTATATCATCAGGGTATTTTAATTACCAACAACTGTAGCTGCTGCTAAACCTGTAACCGATGGTCAGAATAACCTTTTTCCTGCTGAGTATTTTCAGTTTACCGATTGCTGTACAAGCACAACCTTCTCCGCACCACTCTGATGTGGCAGAATACGGATTTCATGGTGCAGTAAGGACAGTCACTCAGTACAGGTTTTATGGAGACAGCGTATTGCTTAAGGATTCAGCCAATATAATGATCAGGGCCGGCAGAGGATATGAATATAAAAGAGTCTATCACTTCAATCCAAAAGGTACTATCGACTCGGTAGTAACACATTATCCTTATATCAGTCCGGTATCGAAGGAAGTGGTTCCCATAGTCAATTTCATGGTCTATACAAAAGACCAATCAGGCTACAATACCGGGTTTAAATTTTATACCGGGAATAAAGAGCTTCATGATGATGGTGAACTCGAATGGAAAGACAGCCTTCATTATGTACAGCGGAATTACCAGTTTACCGTTGAAGGGAAAAAGCGGACCCTGGTTGAAGAAACTAAATTTACACTGACCCCCTCTTTCAGGGAGCTTTCCTATGAGGTAAAAACATTCGGTATTCTCAATGGCAAAGAGTTAAGCCATTATATAGTAAAGAACAGTATTGACAGTAACGGGTTCCTGGTAAAAAAGCGGGTGGAATACCTGGGCAATGATCCCGGGTGGGATGAGACGATTTATAGAATCAACCAGGTGGATCGTCACGGGAATCCTGCTGAAACAGTGATGAAGGGCCCGTATACTAATTACATCAAAGGATTTATTTTGTCTGAGTATACATATTATGACGAGAAGTAAAGCAGGCTCGTAGGCACTACTCCTTACAATTAATAATCAATTAATCAGCAACCCAATTTTCAGCATTTCTCCGACACTTCTTAATACCTGGTCATTGACAAGTCTATACCTGCGCCGGGGATAAAGCGCATCATGCGCTTTATCCCTAGGCAAGTCCCGGAGGAGAGTAAGACAAAGTGTAGGGAAGACCAAGAGATAGGGTATAGCGGTACCAAAAAAGGACTATCTAATTAGTTGAAATACAATCATATAGCGAACATTAAGTAATTCCCTTCCCTCGCTATTCCTATAACTGATTCATATTCAAACCATTGCCGTGTCATCTTTTGGGTTTGAGCGCAAATTGAGCGTGAAT
>CAZFLL010000158.1:0-6920 GCA_964519865.1 uncultured Chitinophaga sp.
GTTCTTCATCGGAAGAGCATTACCTACCTCAGGAGCCACATCAGCACCACTTTCCACCACAGCGCCAACCTGGAGTCCCTGGGGAGCCAGGATATAACGTTTCTCACCATCTGCATAATTCAGCAGGGCGATGAAAGCGGTACGATTCGGGTCGTACTGGATTGATTCCACAGTAGCAGCACCCGCTTTATTTCTTTTAAAATCGATTATACGATACTTCTTCTTGTGTCCGCCACCCCTGTAACGCATGGACAGGTGTCCGGAAGAGTTACGGCCACCGGTTCTCGGCTTGGCTTCCACCAGGGTCTTTTCAGGTACATTGGTGGTAACTTCTGCATAAGCGTTACCAATTCTCCAACGGGTACCGGCTGTAACGGGTTTAAATTTTCTTAATGCCATTTTTTGTTCTCTTTAATGATTCCTTATTCCAACACTTCGCGGCGGTTGTTTGCCATTATGTTGGTCTCCGTAGCTTCAGCCCTGGAGACCGGTGGTTTAAATATTCGAATACAGGTCGATATTCTCCCCTTCTGCCACCGTTACAAAAGCTTTTTTGTAAGCCGGTTTACGACCGGAGATCACACCGGATTTGGTGAAACGGCTTTTGTTTTTACCGGGAACCACAGCAGTATTCACTCCTGTAACAGTCACCCCGTAAAAAGTTTCCACCGCTTTTTTAATCTCCAGCTTGTTTGCCTTGCGGGCTACTTTAAAAGCATAGCGACGCAGTTTGTCCTGCTGGCTGTTTGCTTTCTCCGTTAAAATGGGCTTTATCAGTACTTCAGAAAGTTTCATCTGAATTCAATTTATTTGTTTGTAATAAGCTCTTTTTTTTTGTCATCCTGAGCCTGCCGAAGGATGCCTGCCAAAGGATGCTTACGCTTCTGCTTTCTCGTCGTCTGCGAAAATCTTCGCTGCACTCTCTGTCAGGATCAGCACTTCTGAGTTTACAATATCGTATGTGTTGATATCACTCAGCAGGGTACCTAAAACAGAAGGTACATTGCGTAAGGACAATTCCACATTATCATTGTATTCCGGCTGCACAAACATTACTTTTTTATCGGCCACTTTCAGGCTGCCCAGGATCTGCATGAACTGCTTGGTCTTAGGTGCATCCAGGTTCAGGTCTTCCACCACCAGGATCGCATTCTCTTTGGCTTTATAACTCAGGGCAGAGATCTTAGCCAGGTCTTTTACTTTACGGTTCAGCTTGAAATCATACGAGTGCGGTTTGGGGCCGAAGATGGTACCACCACCCTTATATAAAGGGTTACGGATATTACCCTTACGGCTTCCACCGGTACCTTTCTGACGGTGCAGTTTACGGCTGGCACCCTGTACTTCAGCACGGGTCTTCACTTTGTGTGTACCCTGACGCTGGGCGGCGAGGTATTGTTTAACAGCCAGGTAAATAACGTGATTGTTGGGCTCTGCACCGAAGATCTCCTCCGGCAGCTCCACTGATCTTCCTGTTGCTGTACCTTTTGTATTTAAAACTTCGACTTTCATTTTCTGTTATTTTTCAAACTAACGGGGTGCAATACCCGGTAATTTTAATTATTTCTGAATTAATACAATTGAACCGATATGACCCGGTACTGAACCACTGACCAGGATGTAATTCTTTTCAGCAAAGATCTTCACCACTTTCAGGCCTTTCATTTTTACGCGGTCTGTACCCATACGGCCGGCCATACGCACCCCTTTCATTACACGGCTGGCGTCAGAGGAGTTACCGAGTGAACCCGGGGCTCTCTGGCGGTCGTGCTGACCGTGTGACTGCTGGCCTACCCCATGGAAACCATGACGTTTAACCACACCCTGGAAACCTTTACCTTTTGTGGTACCTACCACTTCCACTTTATCGCCTTCAGCGAAAATGTCGAGTGTTACGGTTTCACCAATATTTTTTTCAATTGCAAAATCTCTGAATTCTTTAGTATAGCGCTTAGGAGCGGTTTGCGCTTTCGCGAAGTGATTCACTTCGGATTTAGTGGAGTGCTTTTCTTTCTTGTCGCCGAAAGAAAGCTGGAGAGAATTGTACCCGTCAGACTCTTTGGTCTTTACCTGGGTCACTACACAGGGACCGGCCTCAATGATCGTACAGGCCGTCTGCTTACCTGAGGGATCGAAGATACTGGTCATCCCAATTTTTTTCCCAATAATACCTTTCATGTTTGTGAGTTTATGCCTCAAGGTTATTGGGACATTCTTCGCAGTATCAGTTGACGGCTTGCCGCCTGACTTGTCGAAGAGTCAATCCCCGTTTGCTGCCGACCTTTTCCTTTATGGGGAAGTACCAGCAGTAAACAAACCCTGAATGGCTTGTTTTATGTTTATCAGCCAGAGCTCTTTTCCTTGCCTTCCGTAGCTTCAGCGAAGGAGGGCCCTTCGGTTTGCTTATGGATTACCAGTTGAGAGATAGCAATTACTTAAATACAATTTATAAGAACTATTCAGGAATCAATACGCAGGGTACTACGCTTTGATCTCTACTTCAACACCACTGGGCAAATCCAGTTTGCTCAGCGCATCCACCGTACGGCTGGAAGATGTGTAGATATCCAGGAGACGCTTGTGCGTCGCCAGCTGGAACTGCTCACGGCTCTTCTTGTTTACGTGCGGGGAACGTAATACAGTAAAAATTTTCCGGCGGGTAGGCAGGGGAATTGGTCCTGTTACCACGGCTCCGGTACTACGTACCGTTTTTACGATCTTTTCTGCAGATTTATCTACCAGGTTGTGATCGTAAGACTGTAATTTGATTCTGATTCGCTGAGACATGTGTAAAAACCCAATTTTCTTTTGGGAGTGCAAAGGTAAGGGCGATACATATACCTTCCAAATACTTGGGAAAGAATTTTATAGCCTGTGGACAAACTCTTATCCCCAGCTGTGGATTAGTCCAGCCGGCGTAGCTTCAGGGCCAGGGTGGCAAATCCGTTCAACTCCACATGTTCAACCTTAAAGTTATGATTTCCAGCTAAATGGATCTTTATTTTCCGATTAGGCGATTCGTCAAACGTATATTTTGAGGGTTGCCATTCATCGATCAGTAATTTTCCATCCAGGTACACCCTGACCGCATCATCCCAGGTTACAGACAACTCATAGTCCCCGGGAAGAAAATCCGCCTGCCCCCTGGCCAGGGTGAAGAAATGCGGGTACTGCTTCTCCCCGGCCCTGATTCCACCCCACCAGGCATAATCAAGCCGGTCGGTGATCTCATGTTTTAGTACAGGTTGTTTATTTAGCTGGTACATGGCTTCCGGCCTTTTTATCAGATCTGAAAGGGAATCATAACTAAACCAGTCTACTTCCCATTTTACAGGTTGGAAAAATTTCCTGAAATGGAATGCAGCAGGGCGACCGGCTTTCACGACCTCCCCAAACGGACTGATGCTCTCCTTCCCGGTATATTCCAGTTCAATCCGGATATCCGTACGCGGACCGGCCAGTTTACGGGCCGTAATGGAAGCGGGAATCACCCCGCTGAAAGCAGACAACTCTCCCACCCCGGTATAACTCCGGACCTTCCATTTACCGGATGGCCCAAGTATCTCAAACTTCATCAGACCTGAAGTATCTGTTGGGTTGGTATTCCAGATGATTGGGCTCCTGAAATCGTAGGGACCCCATTCTGTGATCCGGATATTTTTTCGACCGGCATACCGGTCTTCAGTAACCGGATAATGGGGTTTTTCCAGGCTCAACTCAGGAGGCCAGTTAAAACGGGTTTCTTCCATAAACGGCCGGGCTAATGAGTCATTCCGGTAAACAGTACCCCAGTTTGTAAGGGTGCTGTCATTCAGTAATTCATCTGCTTCACGTTTGTCCATGAAATTTTCTGCCAGCGTGATACTGTCTGTATAACGAAGGTTTAAAGCACGCCCATTCTGCATGAAAAAATTATTGGTAATATTCACATTATGACTTCGTGTATCCCTTTTCTGTGCATACACCCAGTCGGCCGGCTGGGTTTTGCGGGACCACAGCTTTATCCCCTCCCCGTTCTTCCGGAAGGTATTCATGTAGATCGTGTTTTCCTGTCCATGTTCAATCGCCACACCGATCCGGTTCTCTTCAATGCGGTTATTACGGATGGTGGTCCCGAAACTATAACCTCCCCATATCCCATGATCACATTCCCGCAGGATATTCTGTATGATCTGGTTCCTGCTGAAGGTGACTTCTATCCCATTGGTGGGAGCATAGGAAAAATCATTTCCATACAACAGATTATCATTACAACCTCCTTCCCCGGTATCCATAGTATACTGACCCGCCCATAGAAAAAAACCATCGCCCCCATGTGTTACATTATTCTTATAAAAGATATTATTACCGCATTGCTCAAATACCAGGAAACCCGCACTGTCCTGCCCACGGTTATACACCCCATGACTATACCCTCTCACGTTAAACATGAGTTTGTTATAATAAAGCAGTCCGTAACTGCTCCTGTACATCCCGATTCCAATACCTGAATTGAAGGAGATATCATTGTTGACCACTTTTACACTGTCGCATTGTGTCAACATCAGGCCATTCTGTCCGCCGGTTACGCGGCAATTCCTGACCTCGGCTTTATCACAATCCCGCAGGTACATCGCTGCCCCATACCGGAGCCATTCATCTTTTTCATTATGATGATAACTCATCCAATCGGATATATCCTCTTTCTCCTGTGTACTGTTCAGGTGTTGCCGGTAATTATAACTCAAATCACAGTTTTCAATTGTTAAGCCTTCCACATTCCGGGCCAGTAAAGCAATTTTATAACCCCGGGCCGAAAGATTCCGGATTGTTACATTTTTACTGTTGCGTATGCGGATTGCCACACCATAAAACGCATCTGGCAATTTTCCTGCCCCACCCCGGAGTTCCGCTTCATTAAAATCAATCACCAGGTTATTCCCCTCAATCTGAATAACAGCCAGGGAAGTATCCACGGGTGCCTCCACCAGGTAGACTCCTTTTTTTATTTTCAGGCTTTTACTGATTCGCATACCCTGTTTGAGAACAGCTTCCTGGGCTGTACAAAACGAAGTGCAGATAACCAGTAATACAACCAGCCATTTTTTTGTCATCATTTTGAATTTACTTGCAGGATTATTACCCGGGATGAATATAAAAAACGCCGCAAATACCACCCGCTATGCCTGGCTGAAGTTAGCACTAAAAATAGTTGTGAGCGGCGTCTGCATCGGGTATATCAGCACAAAAATTGACTTCAGCAAAGCCGGTTCGGTTGTACGGCAGGCAGACGGATGGTATCTTTTCACAGCCCTGCTTTTTTTCATTGGTTCCAAATGGGTATCCGCTATCCGTCTTCAGCAGTATTTCAGCAATATTCATTTACCCGTTTCAAACATCGAAAACCTGCGTCTTTACTGGCTCGGCATGTTTTATAACCTGTTTTTACCCGGTGCTATCAGCGGGGATATTTATAAAGTACTCCTGCTCTCAAAAAAATACAGAACCCCCTATAAATTATTAACCGGTGCAGTATTGCTGGACCGGTTCAGCGGGCTGCTTGGATTGGGAATTTTATTAGCCGGGCTCGCTTTCTTTGCCCCCCTGCCCTCCTTTTTACCCTGGTTACTCTGCCTGGGTGCAGTCGTTTCCACCCTGCTCTTTTATTCCGTACTGAGAAAATTCTTTCCTGATTTCAGGGGTAGCTTCAGCAGCACCCTGCTGCTGGGTCTGGCCGTACAGGCCATTCAATTAGCTGCCGTATACCTGATCATGCGTTCGCTGGATATTAATCTGCTGATTCCTGCTTATCTCTTTTTATTCCTGCTTTCATCAGCTGCAGCTGTGTTGCCACTCAGCATCGGGGGATTGGGTATCCGGGAGCTTGTTTTCCTGCAGGGAGCCACCTTCTTTCATACAAACGGGGAGACTGCCGTGCTGGTCAGTCTGCTTTTCTATTTAATTACGTTGATGACTTCGGGGATTGGGGCGGTATGGCTGTTCAAAAACCCATTAAATGAAAAAGGGCCCAGTGATGAGCCCTTAATCTCTTGAAATACAGTTCTTCATACTTTTTGAATCAGGCCTTTAAACAGGTATTGGCTAAAAAACGGGGAATTCCGCTTTTTAACAGCAAACACAATGCCATTTCGTAAAAACACGATTGATCATGGTTAATTAAATAAAAAAACCCCGGGAATTCCCGGGGTTTTTATCTGGATTGTTTGAATCAATTATGCATTCACTTTTCCTTTCACCTTCGCAATCACTTCTTCAGCGATATTGTTGGGGGCCGGAGCATAGTGAGAGAACTCCATGGTAGAAGAGGCACGGCCTGAACTCAGTGAACGAAGCTGGGTCACATAACCAAACATTTCGCTCAGGGGTACTTTGGCCTTGATCACCTCGGCACCTGCACGGGTATCCATACCTTCCAGCATACCACGGCGACGGTTAAGGTCACCGGTCACATCACCCATGTACTGGGCAGGTGTGATCACTTCCACTTTCATGATCGGCTCCAGTAATACCGGTTTGGCTTTTCTGGCTGCTTCACGGAAACCTTGCTTGGCACAAAGTTCGAAAGACATGGAGTCAGAGTCAACCGCGTGGAAACTACCGTCAAATACACGGATTTTCATATTGTCCACGGGATAGTTGGCCAGTACACCATTGGTCATCGCCTGTTCAAATCCTTTCTGGATAGCCGGTACAAACTCACGGGGGATAGATCCGCCAAACAGATCATTTACAAACTGGTAATGCTTATCCGGATTTTCTGTTCTCCATTCTGCATCCACCGGTCCGAGACTGAACTGGATATCGGCAAATTTACCACGACCACCGGTTTGCTTTTTCAGGGTTTCACGGTGCTCAACAGTTGCATGGAACGCTTCTTTATAGGCCACCTGGGGAGCACCCTGGTTTACTTCAACTTTAAA
>CAZFLL010000159.1:0-6864 GCA_964519865.1 uncultured Chitinophaga sp.
CTTCCTGTACCCCGCTCCAAAAAACGCATCGACCTTCTGGTTGAATTCATCGGCGTACACCACCGGGGTGCTGTGACCGGAATTGGGGAGTATCCAGAGATAGGCGTTGGGAATATGCTGGTAGATTTCGAGTGTATGACTTTCTTTGATCACATCGTGGTCGCCGCCGATGACGAGGGTGGGACAAAGCACTTTCGAGAGATCATTTGCGGGGATATTGGGTTGTTCGCAGAGCAGGCGCAGGAGTTTGAAACCCGCGTTCTCCATCAGATTGCGGTTGGTCTTTGCTTTCATTTCATGGTAAGAAGGACGAACAAGATCCCATACTTCCTGGAACACAGCGGAAGTATCTGCCCTCAGGTTGGCACCGGTAACGGCGAGCTTCTTTACTTTCTCCGGGTGCCGCATGGCAAGCAGGAGTCCGTTGATACCGCCATCACTCCAGCCTACGACATAAGCTGAGTCAACCTTCATGGAGTCGAGCAGGGCGGCATAATCATCGGCCATTAGCTCATAGGTCAGCGAATCATTCTTCAGGTCATAGGATTTGCCCTGGGCCCTGCTGTCGGCAATGATCACTTTATATTTCTTGCTGAAATAAGGAATCTGTTTAATGAAACTGCTGATAGAACCTCCATTGCCATGAATGAATAAAAGCGGCTGCCCGGTCCCGTAGGTCTCCGCGTACATTTTAAAGCCGCGTATATTATAGTATTTACCGGCCGTCTTATCCTTCCCGTATTTTATTGAAGGGTCCCTGAGCATTTTTTCATATTCATCGCGGATTTTGGACATATCGTCCTGGGCATGAACGGTGATGGAGAGCAGGGAAAGGGTGACAAGGATAAGCAGGTTCTTGATCATGGTGGTTATTTGAAAGGGAAGTTACTCCTTTCCACCAAATCAAACCTCTTAATGTAATGTGGTTTAACATTACAGTTAGAAAAAAGTCTTTCCCCCTGTTAAGGAGGAAAGACGGAGCAAGGATTCTATGGACGGTGATTATTCTGAAAAAGAGATTTTCCTGATGGCGGCCTGTTGCCGGTGATTGGTAACGATGCCGATACCGGCAAAATTTGTCAGCGCCTGGTCTTTTTTACCGATTTCCACTTCTTCCACCAGTTGTTTATTGATATAGAGATAAAATTTATTCCCTGACTTTTTTACCGACAACAGGTTATCCGTTGGTTTACCCGCCACATGTTCATTGATAGCGGTTGATTTTACATCGTATATGTTGCCGGTAAATTTATTATACGTTTTCCATTCGTTGTTATTGGGATTGTTGCTGCCAAACCAATACCGCTGTTGCATGGGATTGACCATAAAGAACAGGTTACAGGGTTGTCCCTTTTTGCCGTCACGGTACCGGATGATGATACCCTGCGCGGCATCCTGGTGTTCCTGTTTTACCATGGAGACCAGCATGGAGTAGGTATAATCATCACCCGTTTTAACAGTGGGTTCTGCCACGGCCCAGGTATAATCGGATGCCCGGTGATCGATCGTCAGGACTTCGTCCGAGAGGCGACGGTAAACATTTTCATCGGTCTCCGGGGTTTCCAGCCAGTTCCATTTAAAGGTTATTTTGGCCCAGTTAAAATTCTGGAATACATATTTGACATTGGGATCTATAAAGGGCGTTTCAGCAACCGGCTTTGTGTCTTTTACCGGTCCGCTGTTATTGGTGGCACGGATCTCGGTATCGGGCTTTGTGGTGACCGTGGCGGTAATTTGTTTTTTATCCGTGGCAAAAAAATTGAGTGAGATCTTTTTAGGTCCAACCGCCAACTGGAACAGGATTTCATCATCCAGGGCCTTGAGCCGGTAAACCATCGCGCCTTCATGGGTGCCGCTCTCAGTCTTGTAACGGCCAGTGGCCACATAGCTGCTGATCAGTTCCTGTATGGATGATTTGATTGTGGCGGCATAGGCATCATCTGCGTCGCAGAACTGACTGAACATCCATTCACGGGAAGAAGGAGCCTGGAAAACCATCTGCTTCTTCAACCCAAGTACATTGGGCGCATTATACACAACCACCCCATTGGGATCGGTGGTTTCAGATCCTTTAAAATCCGCAAAATCATTTTTGGCGTCATCCAGTATGGATTGAAATTCATCCCGGAGATTGTATTTTTTCCGGAAAATAATAATCCCGGCATTATTGGTATTCACCGCATCGAGCGACATCGTGGCAAATACAATTTTCTTTACCGGTATCGGTGAATGAAAGAGCCGGGTCTCCCCCAGGCTGTCTGCTTTAAACTCATAATACAATTCATCCTGGGCCGCTCCATCCTGGAAAGGCTTATCAAAATTGGAGAGTTTCATGATAAAATCCGATCGCTGCACATTCCCGATGGCTTTATACATATAATCGGGTTCAAAACTCAGGGGTTTTCCGGCCCATAATGTTTTGGGCCCGCCGGCCAGGTTGAACTCCGTATAAACTTTTTCCCATCCGGCTGCTTCGAGTTCTTTCACCCTTTTCTCTACTACCTTATTCACCAGCATCCAGCTATAGGTGGGTAATTTCATCACTACTTTTTCGGATTCATTGGCGGGATTGTCCCAGTAATTCGTACCGGGCTGTGCAACGCTGCCACCGGAATTGGTTTTAAAAGAAACATCGATACAGGAACTGATATTCATCGAGCTAACACCTTTTTTCAGCAGGTAGCTTTTTGCATTTGCACAATCAAAGCCCTCTTTGAATTCGTAATACATATAGGGCAGGGTGCCGGCCACCCGGGCTTTCAGTTTTTCTGCGATCTGATCCTGGTTGTCATCCTTATTAAAATCCACCGTAAATAAGGAACAATAACCCACCAGGCGGTTGTTCCCGTAATAGAGGATCATGGTACCGGTCTTATATTTCAGCCGTTCAAGATTAGCGGTGGCCACATGTACTTCCTGGGCCGTTAACTGAATGACGGAGAGCAGGAATAAAGCAAGCGTGAATCGTTTTTTCATTTTATATTTTTTTGTCAGCATATTTTAATAAACCAGATAGCCTTTTCCATGGCAATGACTGCAGGGCGTATACGTGGTGGTACTGGGCCGGCTGAAACTCTGCGGGGGATAATCCCAGGTGACATAGCCACTGCTGTTGGCCGTACCGATGCCCCCGAGATACGAAGTGCTGCCCGGGGTGGTGTAACTGCTGCCGCCCTTCCCGCTGCATTGCGGACAGGCAAATTTCTGCGGCGCGGTCAGCGCCTGGCGCAAGGAATCAGCTCTTGGATTCTTCACCGATACAATGGCTTTATTGATCACTTCCACAATACCGGTGGTGGCGGCGCTTACATACGTGCCGGTGAGGGGTTGCCCGTCGGGACCAAATGTGCCGGTAAAACGGGTATCGTTTTCTTTATAATAATAGACGCCTTTTACCGGGACATGCTCCACGAATTCCGCTTCGATATAATTGCCACTGGGAAAAGTCATTTTTCCATTGCCATGGAACTGGTAATTTTTAAAAGATCCTGTGTAGCGGTTGCCGCTGGGAAACTGCATCACCCCATGACCATTGGCACAATCCCCGCTGATGCAGCCAGGAATATCTTCTTTCGTTTGCTGCACACCGTCACTGCCGATAATAATGAGGGGTTTCGGTTTTCCTTGCTTTACACCATTGATATATACGACCTGGGTGGCCATGTTTTTTTCAAATAACAAACCCCGTCCATGCTCCACCCCGTTTTTCCATTCTCCTTTGTATTTATTTCCTTCTCCATAATCCATAGTACCACTGCCATCGGGTTTACCTTCTTTAAACTGTCCCTCGTATACCGCATAGCCCATATCCATTTTGCCCCAGCCATTCTTACAATCGCCCGACAGGCATTGCGCCGCTACTGTCTGCAGGTAAAAGAAGGACAGAAGTAAAAAAATGAACCGAGGCATAAACTTGTTTTCGTTTTTATTGTAATCCCTGGGCTTCATAGGCTTTCGCTTTTTGCTGGTATTCTGCACTTAGCGCTTCCCCGCGGCCTGTGAGTTTTACCCCGACGGCCATCAGCATATTGGCCCTGGCGCTTTTTTCATTTACCGCCAGGGCTTTTTTGGCCCATTCATATACTTCTTCCCAGGTTTTATCCTTTGTACTGATCTCTGCCCTTACCGTATACAGGAGGTAGTTGCCGGGTTCAAGGACAATGGCTTTTTCACTGAGTGATTTAGCCCGGGGAAAACTGTTGGTATTTAAAGCAGCAATCGCTGCATTATTGTAGGTATCGGCTGTGGCTGCTTCCGGGCTCAGGGACAAGCAACTGCTGTATGCTTTATCTGCTTCGGCAAAGGCCTTGGTGCGCAGATTCACATCGCCCCATACTTCCCAGACAGCCCCGTTTTTCTGTTCGGTTCCGCTGACCGCATTTTTAATAATGGCCATCAGTTCCGTGTTTTTATTCAGTGCCAAACCGGTATTCATCAGGCCCCGGTAGTTTTTGGCTATGCCCGGATCAAGACTGATCACTTTTTTAAAATCCGCATAGGCTTCGGCATTCTTACCGGCGTTGCTATATATGTCTCCTCTTAAAGAAAAGAGATTGGGATTACCGTCTCCTTCAAGTTCAATAGCTTTTGACAAATCCTCCACGGCTTTCTCATACATTCCCTTTTCGTTAAAAATGATGGCCCGGTACAAAAATGGGTCTGAAAGATCCGGGGCCATTTTAATCACGGTTGAATATTCGCGCAGGGCCTCATTTACATTATTGTCTTTACGATCTGCAATAAAAGCTTTGAAAAAATGGGTGAACGGATGATCCGGCCAGGCTTTTTCCAATGCAGGAAAGGTGGCCACAATTACGTCAAGATCACCGGAGCTATAGGCTTTAATGATTTTCTCGGCAGCGGGGCCAGTCGGGGGCTTTGTCTGACCAGCCATACTGATCCAGCCGCTAATCAATACTAAAAGAAAGGCTGTACGTAGTGCTCTGTTCATGTGTGATGGCGTTAATCGTTTATCGTTGTAAATCCCAGAGGGCTTTGTATTCGGTCAGCCCCTTTTCCTTTTCTTTCAGTTGTTGCAGGGCTTTGCGGAAAGAACTGGTGAAATTATCCACCTGCATAATGCGGTTAATGGTTTCATTGGTCACTGTTCCATCGCTGAGTACCACCCGTTGTCCGCTCATACTGCCCTTAAAAAAGTAAGAAGGCTGGCTGGCGCCGCAAACACCACCATTGGGCATACCGAGCAGGTCCACCTGCAAGGTGGGGGTGATACCCGGTTTTTTGCCATCCCAGGAAATCCTGAATTCCAGTTTAGCCTTCAGCAGGGCATTGGCCTGCAGGGGTTCAAATAAAAGTGATACACCGTTTACCATCAGGGCCAGCGGGGCCGCTGAGGGAATTTCATTTAATCCCTTGTAGGCACGGTTAAAATGTTCTTCTGTATTTTCATCGGTCAGGGTATAGGGATCAATCAGGGCATAGGCCGGAACACTGGTTACTTTTTCCGGGGCAATGATCGTGGTATTCAGTTCTTCTTTTAATATACCGGAGAGCTGGTTATACAGTTCTGATAACACGGCATCCAGTTTTTCATCCGGTATCTGCGGGAACTTTACTTCCCTGGTCGTGGTGATAGTGCGGTCGATGGCTTTTGATTCGGATACATCATAATAATAGGTGGTGCCTTTTACCAGCATCATTACCGGTGCCACAGTAGTGGCCATGGAAAGGGGTGGTGAAAAATAGGCATTACCTTTTTCGAGCCTGAATCCCGACTCTGATACCGTAAACCCATTGGTGTTTTCCTGGGGATTGATCACATTCACCGCCATATAACTGCTGGTACCGGCAAAATACCGGATGGGTTTTTTATAATTTCCGTTTTCATCCCGGGTTTCCTTTACTTCTGTTTCAGACACAAGAATGTAGGGGTTCACAAACTTGAATTTTGTTTCATTCGTGGTATTCAGGTGTTTGAAAATATACCCGGGAATAGTAACCGTAGGAGCGGCCCGGTAACTGCCTACTTCAAACTGGCCCCGGATACTCAGGGTCTGCATCACCACTTCCACTTTAATAAAAGAGCCTGGGGTGAAGCCCTCGAGCTGGATGGTAAAGTCTTTGTTGAGATCCACCACCGGTTTATTGGTTTGGCTGTTTATCGAAATGATTTTGAGTTTATTCTGTTTGGGCTGGAGGGTGAACCTGGCCGTCTGCCCTTTCTTGGTCTGCAACTCAAGCACCTTAGCGGCATTGCTGCCATCCAGCACCGTGGTATAGGCCCCGGCCGCCTGGTAATCGGCTTTTTCGCCATTGACTTTTATCGTTCCATCCAGTTTATAGAAGTACAGTTTATCTTTTGGCATCAGCATCACACCTACCAGGTCGCCCCCTTCGCGCCAGCCATTGTAAAAATCAGTCTGCATGGTACCTACTGATTTCGGGTACAGGTTTGAGCTCAGGAAAATAGCGGGGTCAAAGGAATCCAGGTCATCGGTGGTTTGTGTGGTACCGAGCAGACTGCCACTGGCATTACTGCCCACTTTGGCTACTTTGGCGACCACTTTCTGAAAGAAACCACCTTTCTTCTTTTCTTTTTTTTCACCTTCTTCAGCCTGGTTTTCGGTGGGTGACAGGGTATCCGCCACCGCTTTTTCTTCTTTGTTTTTCTTTTTAAAGGGATTCAGTTGCGCGTCTGCAGTTACAGCCAGGGACAGGACTATCAGTACGGGGAAAAAACGGGAAATAAACACTCTTTTCATGAGAAGGATGACAGGGTTAAATGATTAATGGTTTGGTGAGAGGACCCACCGGAAATGGCTGCAGTTGTGTCGCCATATCCGCTTGCAAGAAACCGGAATTTGTTTTTATACGAATACGACGAACAGCGTATTTTTAAGCATG
>CAZFLL010000160.1:0-6719 GCA_964519865.1 uncultured Chitinophaga sp.
TGCCTGTCGCACCTGGGTAACCAGTACAAGGAATCCGATAAAGTGAGCGATGAAAGACTGGCAAAAGAGTCTGAAAATATTGACCTGATCATTGGGGGACATACGCATACCTTCCTTGACCAGCCGCTGGTGTACAAGAATAAAACAGGTGACGATGTGGTGGTCAACCAGGTGGGTTTTGCCGGCCTGATTTTAGGTAGACTAGATTTTGAATTTACCAAATTTTCGGGCAAAAAATTAGCGAAAAGTCACACAATTTCTGTTTCACAAAAATCAGGTGGATAAAATTTTTTTTTAGGAAAGAAATAGTGATATTCGCCTCCCTGTACAACTTTTTTAACTGACCTGTCGAGAAGATTTTTAGCGGAGTGATTCAGGAACAACAACTATAGTTAACCCGACATAAACTGCTTACAGACTGATGGAGAAAAATGCTGATAAAATCTGGTCAAATTGTTTGAAGATCATCAAGGATATTGTCGAATGGCAGCATTTCAAGACGTGGTTTGAACCTATTAAGCCTGTTTCCATTAAAAACAATGTGCTCGTTATCCAGGTTCCCAGCCAATGCTTTTTTGAATACCTGGAAGAACATTACGTAAATTTATTAGCGAAGACACTGAAAAGGGAACTGGGAAAAGAAGCAAGACTCGAATACAGGATCATGGTGGACAGCGGCAACAGCAAGAATAAGCCGGTTACCATGGATGTCAGTGGTCAGGGATTTAAAACTTTTTCAAATAACGAAATGGATTTTCCGCTCGTCATAAACAACCCTGTTAAGAACCCGTTCGTAATACCGGGTCTTAAGAAGATGCAGATTGATCCGCAGCTGAATCCGAACTATACATTTGAAGCATTTATTGAAGGGGATTGTAACCGGGTAGCCCGCCGTGCCGGTAAAACCGTGGCCGAAAAACCCGGGGCTAATTCCTTTAACCCGCTGGTGATTTACGGTGGGGTGGGATTAGGTAAAACACACCTGGCCCAGGCGATCGGTAATGAAGTAAAAAGACTGCACCCCAATAAAGTGGTGTTATATGTCAGTTCTGAGAAGTTCATTAACCAGTTTATGGACCATAGCCGGAACAATGCCATCAACGATTTTATCCATTTTTACCAGCTGATCGATGTCCTGATCCTCGACGATGTGCAGTTTTTTGCCAAAGCCGAGAAATCCCAGGATGCTTTTTTCGCCATTTTCAACCACTTACACCAATCTCAGAAGCAACTGGTACTCACCTCCGATAAATCGCCCAAAGACCTGGATGGGGTACAAGAACGCCTGCTCAGCCGTTTTCGCTGGGGACTGAGTGCCGACCTCCAGGTGCCGGAGTACGATACCCGGATCGAGATCCTGGAGCGTAAAATGAAGAATGATGGCCTGGAAATGCCCAAGGAAGTGGTAAAATACATCGCTTATAATATCAGCAACAACGTAAGGGAGCTGGAAGGCGCCCTGATTTCACTGTTGGCACAATCTTCGCTGAACAGGAGAGAGATTGATTTAGATCTCGCCAAGAAAGTGTTACGCAATTTTGTAAAATCATCCAGCAAGGAAATTACCATCGAAACCATCCAGAAAATGGTTTGCGAGTATTTCGATGTGCCTTACGATAAGCTTTTGCAGAAAACCCGCAAAAGAGAGATTGTACAGGCGCGCCAGATCACTATGTACCTGGCCAAAGCCTTTACCAAGAATTCACTCAAAACGATCGGGGAACATTTTGGAGGCAGGGATCATACCACCGTCATCCACTCCTGCCAGACCGTAAAAGACCTGATGGACACCGATGGCGTTTTCAGGGAGAATGTACTCGAACTGCAGCAGAAAGTTCAGCTGGCAGCCATGTAAACGATTCATACGCAAGCCAAAAAATACTGATACCGGGTTCTTTTCCAGAACCCGGTTTTTTTTGTCTTTATCCGGCACGCCGGCTATATTTTTCAGGAATTGTTCCCTGTATTTTGGTATTTAATCACGGTAATTAGTATTTTTGCAGCCCCCGACAGGTTTTGACCTGCCGGTCAGTAAAAAGGCGTAAAAGCCGCTTATTTTTTATATACGGAGAGGTGCCTGAGTGGCCGAAAGGGCCGGTTTGCTAAACCGTTATACGGACTTAAATCTGTATCGAGGGTTCGAATCCCTCCCTCTCCGCCTTCGCCCTCCGAAGCAATAGCTTTGGAGGGCATTTTTTTGAATATTCTTGCTAAGAAACAATATCAAAGGGCTGCGGCGGATAAATCCGCTCAGCTCTTTATGCCCTCCGGCTATTGCGAAGGGGGGATTCGCCCTCCGAAGCTAAAGCTACGGAGGGCATTTTGTTGAATCACTCTTCTGAACAAATTTTACCAGGGGCTTCGGCGGACAAGTCCGCTAATACTTGCCCTCCAGCTTTAGCGAAGGAGGGTTCGCCCTCCGAAATTTAAATTTCGGGGAGCTTTTTATTTAATCAGCTTTATAAGAAAATTTTCGATAAGGCTACGCCGGAAAAGTTCGTTTACGATCAGCCGCTTCCGGTGCCTCATACGCTGGTTACCCAGTACCGGTATTATTCCCTCAACCAGGTAGTGGAACAGAAGAGCCCGGATGGGGGATTGAGTAAATTCTGGTATGATCAGTTAGGAAGACTGGTTTTCAGCCAGAATGAAAAGCAATACCAGGTTAACCAGTATAGCTATACCAGGTATGATCTTCTGGGACGTATCGAGGAAGTAGGTCAACTGACCAGCAACGCGACTATGACCCAGGCCATTGCCCAGAGTGTTTCACTGACTAATACCTGGATGAATACTACTGTAAACGCCAGCAAGGAACAGATTACCCGGACAGTTTATGATGTGTCTCAGTCCAGTCTCTGTACACCTGCACCTTCTGTGTTATGCCAGAGGAACCTGCGTAACCGCGTGAGTTACTCCTATGTTCAACCGACCGCATCCTTCAGTAATAACAGCCTGCCTTATACGTCAGCGACATATTACAGTTATGATATACATGGGAATGTGGATGTGCTTCTGCAGCATTATAACAGTGGGATCATGCAAACTATTGCAGGGAATGCCTTCAAGCGCATCGAGTACAAGTACGACCTGATCAGCGGAAAGGTGAATGAAGTGGCTTACCAGCCGGGTTATTCCGACCAGTTTTATCACCGCTATTCATACGATGCGGAAAACAAACTGACTAAGGCCTATACTTCCCCTGACCGGATTGTCTGGGAATTGGAAGCTGATTATACTTATTACCGCCATGGTCCGTTGGCACGTGTTGAACTGGGAGAAACAGGGGTGCAAGGGGTGGATTATGCCTATACACTGCAGGGCTGGCTGAAGACGGTAAACAGTACTGCGGTGACGAGTGCTGCGGATATGGGCGGGGATGGTACGCTTACCGGCAGAAAGATGGCAGGCGATGTGTACGGCTTTGCGCTGCACTATAACAGCACGGATTATAAAGCAATCAACCTGAGCAAGACTGTGGTGGCACCGGTGACCAATACGGCCCTGCCAGCTTTTAAAGACCTCTACAATGGCAATATAGCCGCCATGGCGGTGACGTTCAGTCATGTCAACTTTGGGGCAGCCGGGGCAGGATTAAACCAGCCATTGCTTTATAAATATCGCTATGATCAGTTGAACCGGATCAGGGAGATGGACGCGTATAGCGGACTAAACCAGGCCACTAATGCCTGGACCTTCGGTTCACCGATGACGGCTTATCAGGAAAGAGTGAGCTATGACGGAAACGGTAATATCCTTACTTATTCGAGGAACGGGGATGCGGCGAGAACTGCGATGGATAATATGACTTACAGTTATATATCCGGTACCAATAAGCTGGATAATGTGGTGGATGTAGCGCCCGATGCCACTTCTAACTACAGCGACTACAATGATTTACGAACAGGGCAATTGCCGGGCAACTACAGTTATGACGCCATTGGCAACTTGATTGTTGAAAAAGAGAAGATCGGGACAAGTACGGTTACAACAAATATCACCTGGAATGTCTACGGCAAGATCGCCAGTGTGACGAAGAGCGGGGTAACGACCAGTTACACTTACGATGCCAGTGGGAACCGGATCAGTAAGACAACAGGTTCAAAAACCACCTTCTACGTACGGGATGCGAGCGGAAATGTGATGGCGGTATACGAGAGCGGAAATGCCAATATCAACGGAGGAAATTTATCGCAAATTGAAGTACATTTATACGGTAGTTCAAGGCTTGGTATCTGGAACCCGAACCGGAATGTGCAGGTGGTACCTGCACCGGTAACTTATCCGATGACGGGGCTGTCATCTGCCGGGGTGGTCAGGACATACAAGCGTGGACTTAAGTTCTTTGAGTTAAGCAATCATTTAGGGAATGTGCTGTTAACAGTGAGTGACCGGAAAGTGGCCAAGGATGCAAATACAGATGGAGTAATTGACAGTTATGTAGCTGATGTGGTGAGTGGTGGTGATTACTATCCGTTTGGAATGCAGATGCCTTCCAGGAACTACAGTACTGATAAGTACAGGTATGGGTTTAATGGGAAGGAGAAGGATAAAGACATTAACAGCCTTACGGCGTATGATTATGGGTTCAGGATATATAATCCGACGCTTGGGAAGTTTTTGAGTGTGGATCCGTTGACCCAAAAGTATCCTTGGTATACACCATATCAATTTGCAGGAAATAAGCCGATAAAATTCATTGATCTAGACGGTGCAGAAGAACAAAAGCATTGGTATGATTATAGCGCAATGGATTTGATGAACTGGTTGGGTGAACCAGATAATCCATTTAAGGATAATGGATTTATGCACAAATTTGCAACTTCAACAAATAGAGGAATTAATCCCTTTTACAATGGAGCAGCTTTAGTCTTTGGAGAAAACAATCTTGGCCCTTCTTCAGACTATACGCCTATGAGAAGACATGAAGCAGCTTTCAACCTGATTACTCAGTGGATGATTTGGAAGTATTTAAAAATAGCTGAATCCAAACAAACACCGGCAAATTTAGAGGGCTCATTAGGTAAGCCTTCCCCGCAAGTTGAAACTAAGCCCCAGCAACAAACAACACAATTAAAGCCATCGAATGATGATATACAAAAGGTAAAAGAGTGGGTAAAGGCAAATCCTTCTAAAGCAGAAGTAAAGTCAGGTACACCAATTCAAAAAATTTCTGCGAAGTTAAATTCTGCTCAAGTAGGTACAGACTATCATAAAACAGCTTCTGAGGTTGTAAATAATCAGGTTCAGGCTAGAGGTAAAGGTCTTACTGGTACATATGATTTTGTAATAACTAATGAAAATAGATTAGTTTTAGGGAAGGGTCATTTTAATTTATCAGGGGGTGCAAATACTGTTCAAGCAGCTGGCCAAATTAAATTATATAACGGTAAAGTAACTCTTATAAATAATAACTCTGGGCACTATACTCCTAATCTAACGGAAACTGCGAATTTTGGCGCCGTTTTTGACGCCGCTGGTTTAAATGTTTCGGGAGTTAAATTGCAAACATTTTCCGCTGGAAACAAAACTCCTATAACAACACGAATAGAATAGTATAATTTGTATGAATAGTATTTATTTAAAAGAAGTTTCAGATTTTATATCGCAAAGTGCTAGTGAACAATCTGAGTTTCATCCTATTAATAGGCGTTTTTTAGAACCTTATGTTGACGAATTAATTGCCATGCAATCCAAGGATCTTTTGTTTTACAACCTTGAAACGAAGCCTCCTCTTTATAGTATTTATTTTATGTTGAGTCTTCCAGAAATTTGGGAAAGAATTTCTGTGGATGATATTGTAGATATGATAAACAGATTTGACTGTGTTTTATCTTATCAATCTCTAATTGAGTTCACATATAAATATATTGAAATTGACATTTTTCCATTGGTCTTATCTTCTAATAACTTCAAATCAAAATTTCAAAATAGTTTGATTGAGGCAGTAAAAAACATGTACCTAAATTACTTTAAAGATGAGGAGGATTATTTCTTTTTTGAAAAAGATCTTATAGGGGTGCCTTTGGAAAGGTGGGCTTATATAAAACAATTATTTCTTTTAGATACTCGCATTCGGCCAGCTGTTGAGTCCTCGGAATATTTTGAAAAGAGTTTGCCTGAAATATTTTTACCTTAAAGTGGTTTTGTTTGTACTCCATAATTCAGACAGTGTTTAATTGGTGATATTCATTTTTATTAACCTTGTACTTCCATTCTTCCCATGTCAGGTTAGTCAGTCCTTCATTGGGTCTTATTTGGTTGTATTCTTCGATCCATTCCTGGGTTAGTTGTCTTATCTGGTCAAGAACAAAGAACAGGTATGTATCTAGGACAGATTCTCAATAGAACCTGTCAAGACGTTCGTTATATCAATCCAATTATTTTCGCCTTGAAGAATTAGTCCAGCCGCTATGTTTGCTACTGTAACCTGATTTCGGCCAAGATTACTGAATTTGCGTATTAGTGGATATTTCGCTTGGTTTAGTATCAATATCGTTAGGATGCAGAAAATGATTTGTACAATGTGATTACTAATTTAGGAATTGTTGTATGGGATCAGGATACGAATTATTCATAGTGACGGTATTACCCGCTGGTGAGGTTTACATTGGTATATTTTGTAAATTAGTAGCCATAAGTTCTTTGAAAATTATTCCCTGATGTATCCGTTTGGAATGCAGATGCCTTCCAGGAACTACAGTACTGATAAGTATCGG
>CAZFLL010000161.1:0-4219 GCA_964519865.1 uncultured Chitinophaga sp.
GATCCACGTTCAATCCAGTTCAGTGCTTCGATCCTGTTTGACAGTCTGGCTGCTGAACGGGCTGTTTCTGTAGAGAACTTAGCCTGGAGGAACTGATCCCAGGGAACCTTACCCGTAGCCGGGTCTTTTGTTCTTTCTAATTCAAACAGGATTGCCTGATCGGGTCCGTCATATTCTTCCTCCTCCATTTCCCCTTCTTTTTCATTTTCCTTTTGGGCGCATCCGGCAAACAATAAAACAGTGGTCAGGGCCAGCAACATCAGGTATACAGGCCAGGTGTAAAATTTCCTCATACTGGAGAATTTCTCGTTTACAGTGGTTGTTTCGAAAATATGGTCACAATATAGATAAAGCCGCCTGAATTCCTGTAGAATAAATACAGGAAAACAGCCGTAGTTATCCCTGGTTTTTGACTGCAATCATGCTGATCTCAACATTTACCAGTTTCGGCAAGGCAGAAACCGCCACCGTTTCACGGGCCGGGAAAGCCGTTTGAAAATATTTTCCGTAAATGCCATTGATTGTGCTGAACTGGTTCATATCGGTAATGAAAATAGTGGTCTTTACCACATGACTGAAATCCAGCCCGGCTTCCGTCAGAATTGCTTTCAGGTTTTCCATCACCTGGGTGGTTTCCTCTTCAATGCTGCCATTTTTAAGGTTCCCGGTGGGCGGGTCAATACATACCTGGCCGGAAATAAAAAGCAGGTTACCGGTGAGTACCGCCTGGCTATACGGTCCAATGGGAGCAGGGGCATTCGGGGTGTTGATAATCGTTTTAGACATGGTATTAAATAAATTGATTGCAGCGAATTTAGCTTTATACGTTTTCTTTGCAAAAAATAGCGGATGACGATCGGGGTAATAGCTGAAGATAAACAAAAAGAAGAGCTCCTGGCCCAGGGGCTCTCCCCGGATGTCCATATTGTATGGATCCCCGGACCGGACCTCTTACCCGATGCGTCAGCAATAATAGATCTGCTGAACAAGGTGGATCAATACCCGGCTGATTGGTTTGAAAAGAGTGAACAGCTGATTCTTATCAACCAGGTTGAATATGTAAATACCAGCTGGCCAGTACATTTCATCCGGTTCAACGGGTGGCCGGGGTTTTTACAAAGACCCTTGCTGGAAGCCAGTGCCGGTGATATGGGTATCCGTTCGAGAGCAGCCATTATAGCGACAGCCCTTGGTAAGCAGATCAGCTGGGTGGATGATATTCCCGGTTTTTTATCTCCGCGTGTATTGGCCACCATTATAAATGAAGCTTATTTGTCACTTGAAGAAGAAGTAAGCACGAAGAAAGAAATTGATACCGCGATGAAACTGGGGACCAATTATCCATATGGCCCTTTTGAATGGGCTGAAAGAATTGGAATTGACAGGATATATGAATTGTTGAAAGAAATGGCTGTAAAGGATAAACACTATAATCCGGCGGCCTTATTAAAAAAAGAAGCCGGACGCTGATGCCGATTATTTTAAATATTGACTGTTCACAGGAAACTGCTTCCATCTGCCTGGCGAAGGATGAAAAAAGCCTTGGCTTGCTGCTGAATGATAACCAGTCTGACCATGCGTCCTGGATACACATTGCCATAGAGCAACTGATGGCAGCAGCCGGAATATCATTACAGCAACTGGAAGCAGTAGCCGTTACCATCGGACCTGGTTCTTATACTGGTCTGCGGGTGGGGCTTGCCACTGCCAAAGGACTTTGTTATGCGTTGAGGAAACCCCTGATTACAATACCCACCTTAAAAATGATGGCGTATGCGGCCAGAAATACCAATGCCGAACTGATCTGCCCGATGATTGATGCACGCCGCATGGAAGTATATGCAGCGATATATGACAAAAAAATGACAGAGATTGTCCCTGCGGAAGCACTTACCATTGAACCGACCACTTATCACCAATATATTACCGCTCATCCTATATGTTTCCTTGGAAGTGGTAGCAAAAAACTGCAATCAGTGCTGACTACAGCCAATGCAACGTTTGAAGAAATCAGCTTTAACGCTATAGACCTTATAGCATTATCACTTGGAGATTACCAGTTGCAGGCTTTTGCAAGCCTCGCATATACTGAGCCTTTATATATCAAAGATTTTTATACTGCCGGGCGAAGGAAATAGATTTAGTTGCCGTCTTATCATTCTATCCGGGATAACCGGACTGTAGTAGCTATTTTTGTTTCTTGTTTTTTTTTACCAACCAACCATTTCACATCTATGAGTACTTATTCAATCACACTGAATGACCCGAAAGAAAGCGGGGTTCTGCTAAAAGTGGACCTGCTGGAAGTAAAAAAAGCGGCTCTTGTATTAAGAGCTTTAAATCACAAGCTGCGACAGCAGATTCTCAAGATGATCGACGAGAGCGGTAAAATGACCGTTACTGAATTATATGTGAAGCTCCGTCTGGAGCAATCCGTGGCTTCCCAACACCTGGCCATTCTCCGGAAGGCTGGTTTTGTAAAAACAGACCGGGATGGAAAATTTATATACTACTCAGTGAATATCAGTCGCATGCAGGAGTTAAACCAGTTTGTAAAACAGTTACTGGACTAAAAAAGTTAAACAGAACTTTAAGCCCCGTGCTCCTGAAAAGAGACGGGGCTTTTCATTTATTCAATTAATTTTGCCCCTTTCCCGGAATTCAAAAACCACGAATATGTTCATTAAGCAATTATATACCTCCTGCCTGAGTGAGGCCGCGTATTATATTGAGGATAACGGCGAAGCAGCGGTGATTGATCCGCTCCGGGATATTGAGGAGTACCTCAACCTGGCTGCTGAAAGAAATGCCCGGATCAAATATATTTTTGAAACCCATTTTCATGCAGATTTTGTAAGCGGTCATCTTGATCTTGGCCAGGCTACCGGGGCACCGATCGTATACGGACCGGGTACAGTAACCGGTTTCCCGGTTCATGTCGCCAAAGACGGAGAGAAATTCAAACTCGGCAATCTTGAAATTGAAGTATTACACACACCCGGGCATACACTGGAGTCCAGTTGTTATTTATTAAAAGATAACGCAGGCAAGGATCATTGTGTATTTACCGGTGATACATTATTCGTAGGTGATGTGGGCCGTCCGGATCTTGCCCAGAAAGGCAATGAGATCACCACCCGTGATCTTGCCGGGATGATGTATGACAGTATTCACCGGAAATTATACCCGCTCGCCGATGAAGTGATCGTTTACCCGGCACATGGTCCGGGCAGTTCCTGTGGTAAAAACCTGGGGCCAAACACGCAAAGCACCATCGGCGAGGAAAAGCAACTCAATTACGCCATGAGGGCAGCAAACAAAGAGGATTTTATACAGCAGGTAACGGATGGTATACCGGCTCCTCCCTCCTATTTCCCGGTAAATGCCCGCATCAATAAAGAAGGCTATGACAGCCTGGAGAAAGTCATAGAGAAAGGCATGCAGCCTTTGTCCCCTGAAATCTTTCAGCAAAAAGCAGCTGCCGATTGTATCATACTGGACACCCGTCATGCCAACATATTTATGCATGGTTTTGTGCCTGGTTCCATCAGCATCGGCCTGGAAGGCCGGTTTGCCGAATGGGCCGGCAGCCTGCTACCGTTTAATAAACCTATGATCCTGGTGACGGAAACCGGTAAAGAAAAAGAATCCATCATTCGCCTGGCCCGGGTAGGCTTTGATAAAATTGAAGGTCACCTGTCAGGAGGATTTGAAGCCTGGCAGGAAGGCGGCCACCCGATTGACATGATCATCGATGTGGAAGCTGATGAACTGATGATGGATATGCCGCATGACCCCAACCTGGTGGTGGTGGATGTACGCCGTGAAACAGAATTTGCCGACGGGCACCTGAAAGACGCGGTGAATATCCCGCTGAATGAAATGACTGACCCCGGATCCATCGCCAATATTGAAGAACATCATAACCTCTATGTCCATTGTGCCGGTGGTTACCGCAGTGTCATAGCCGCCTCCTTACTGAAAAGACAAGGCATCCATAACCTGCGCAATATAAACGGCGGCTGGGCGAAGATCAAGGAAGAAGAGAAGGCGGAAATTGTGAAGGAAACAAGTGTGCTGAACTAGTTAGTAGTTAGTAGTTAGTAGTTAGTAGTCAACAGCCCCTTCTAAGAGCATTTTCGTGAGTTTTCATGCAGTTTCGTGGCCACCCATTTTGCCGCAGGCAAATCAATCCGTGTGTATCCGGGTTATCCGTGGC
>CAZFLL010000161.1:4319-6625 GCA_964519865.1 uncultured Chitinophaga sp.
TGTATCCGGGTTATCCGTGGCCTGCCTTTCTGTATTTCTTTCGTGAAATTTGGTGGACTTTCGTGGCCACCCATTTTGCCGCAGGCAAATCAATCCGTGTGTATCCGGGTTATCCGTGGCCTGCCTTTCTGTATTTCTTTCGTGAAATTTGGTGAACTTTCGTGGCCACCCATTTTGCCGCAGGCAAAAAAAATAGCTGCGTCAGCAGCTATTCCAATTTTATCAGTGGTCTCCACTACATTTTCCCTTTAATCCAGGCATCCAGTGCGGGAGAACTTTCACAGCTGATGATCACGGCATACCGTGGCTTTGTGCCATTGTGTACGCCGACGTGCCAGAGCCGCTGGGAATCTACCACGAAATGTGCGCCTTTGGGCATCGGTACATGAGCTTCGGATTCTTTTATGGGAAGATTATTTTCGTCGCTATCGTAGAGCAGCATATAACTGTCAGGGTTATCCGTTAATTCGATCCACATCCTCACCACCCAACCTTCACCTTCCGGGTTGAGGCGGTTATTATCATCGCGGTGAACAGAGCGGAGTGCCTGGTCATGATTCTGTGGTTCCAGTCGTATTATCCTTACCCGCCCGAAATTCGCGGGGATCGATCTGATATAGGCCATCAGGTTGGGACATAACTCCGAATTGGGAGTGAACTTAGCGTCCTTATCCGTTTTCCCGTTTTCCCAGAAACCCTTGCATTCATTCGTGCCATCACAGGAAGCCAGCGGGGCAAAGTTGGTATCGCCACCGCTTTTCCAGTCCATATAGGTGAGATTTTCCCATTCAGCCGGAGGGATTTGCGAGATATCCAGTGTTTTCATGATAACATACCCTTTCTCCTGCATCACGGGCATCCGGTAATGATTGGTGTTGGCAGGAATTTTTACCGACCAGTGTTCACTGTGCGGCCAGAAAGTAACAGGGGCAGGTGCAGACATAGTACAAGTATTAATGGTTAAGCGAATGTTCCCTGCTAATGTACCAAATCCCCGGATAATACCAGTACCCTCTTTCCGGTATTTCAGAGCCGTACAATCCCGTTTTTGATCGCGAAAAGTACCAGTCCCACCCGGCTGCGTATATTCAGTTTTTCAAACAGATCGTCCCGGTAACCGTCAATGGTCCGCGGGCTGAGGTGCATCTGTTCCGCAATCTCCTTATAGGTCAGTTCGGTAGAAGCCAGTTTCAGGAATTCCAGTTCACGGTCATTCAGTCCGGCCAGGGCCTTAGCGGGGCTGTTGTCTTCCTGCATGGAATGTATGCTGTGGATCAGCCGTCCGGTCACCATTTCCGAGTAATAAAAGCCCTTGCTGCAAACAGCGTCCATGGCCTTTTTGAGTTCGGCCGGCTCTGTATCCTTAAGGATATAACCCCCCGCCCCGTTTTTCAGCATGCGGATAATAGCATTCTCATCATCATACATACTCAGGGCGAGTATCCTGATATCCGGGTAATGGCGTTTGATCCAGGCCGCGGTATCGTATCCATCCATCCGGGGCATATTGATATCGAGCAGGACAATATCCGGCAGATCCTCTTTTTTCAGTTTCTCTGTAAACTCCTTCCCGTTATCGGCTTCAAACAGGACCTGGTAACCCAGTTCTTTCACGAGTCCGGCCAGCCCGTTGCGGAGCAGGGCATGGTCATCCACCAGTACAGCTTTTCTTTCCATTTGCTAATTATTAATTGGGATAGTCAATTTAACGATTGTTCCATTGCCGGGTACGCTGTGTATCGAGAATGTCCCCCCGATCAGCCCGGCCCGGTTATACATATTGCGCAGGCCGAGACTTCTGTAACTGTTGCCATCCATATCAAGACTGTTGGCTTCGGCACCTTTCCCATCGTCCTCCACCTGCAGGTCAAGTTCATTGCCGGTATACAGGGCGGTGATCCGGATGGTGCGGGCCCCGGCATGTTTAATAATATTGTTGAGTGATTCCTGCACGATACGAAAAAGGATCAGTTCTTTCTGTGGTTCCATCTTCCGGATCTCCCCTTCAGTATACAGGGTGGTCTGGAAACCTGATTTTCGGAGAATATCCAGTTCCTGCTCAATCGCCCTTACCAGTCCCATTGAAGCAATACTGTCTGTATTCAGGCTGCGGGAAAGATCCCGCAGGTCACGGATCGCCTTACTCACCAGTTCGCGGGAATCGTTGATTTTCTCCACGAGCAGGTCCGGCTGGTCATATTTCAGTGTATTCAGTTTGAGTTTAGCCAGGCTCAGGGCCTGGCCGATATTATCATGGATCTCTTCGGAGATGGTTTTCAGGGTTTGCTCCTGGATTTCGAGCTGGG
>CAZFLL010000162.1:0-6596 GCA_964519865.1 uncultured Chitinophaga sp.
TGTTGACTTGAAAAAAGTATCCGGACTACTATTCTGCTTTCGTTTCGAATACACCTAACGGTAGTAAAATTCTTTCCTTAATTATTTTCCTGGGATTTTAAAATTTTGTCTGTTGCGCAATCTTAGAGCTATGCAAAAAATTTCACCTATGTGTCATTCGCACATAGGTCAAACCGGTCTAATCCATTAAGATTTTACCACCTCACCAACCCCTCCTTCACCGCCCAAAATACCAGCCCGGCATGGGTCTTTACCCCGGCTTTTTCCATGATCGCCTGGCGGTAGCGTTTGAGGGTGCCATTGGTGATATTTAGCTGGGTGGCGATATCGGCATTGTCGGTATCCAGGCACATCAGGCGGATGATGCGGAGCTCGGTGGGGTCGAAACCCATGACTTCCGGACTGGCGGGATCGAAAAAGCCACCGCTGATGAGGGCGGTGACTTTGCGGGAGGCCGTCTCGCTGTAATAACGCTGGCCACGGTGGGCGGCTTTGATGGCTTCCACCACCACCTCCCTGGCTGAATCCTTGACCAGGTAGCCCATCGCCCCGGCCCGGAGCATCTCTACAATGGCATAATTATCATGATGCATCGTCAGGGCGATCACGGCCACTTCCGGAAAACGCTTCGCGATTTGGCGGGTGGCTTCAAAGCCGTCCATGGGCTCCATCTGGATATCCGTGAGCACCACATCGGGCCGGTGCTTCTCCACCAGGCTGAGGAGCTGACGGCCATCGGAAGCCTGGTCCACCAGCTCGATTTCGGGGTAGCCTTCCAGTATGCCTGCCACTCCCTCCCGGAAAAAACTATGGTCATCCGCTAAAATGATGCGAATCGGGACTGTAGTTTGGTTCATTTTCTTCGGTTAAGGGTAATTGTATGCTGTAACGGGTACCATTACCCGGACTGCTTTGCGTCGTCATCCTGGCCCCGATCATCCGGGCCCTGACGGCCAGGTTTTGGAGGCCCAGGCCGGTCAGCCCCTGCACCTCCGCCAGATCAAAGCCCCGGCCATCATCCTTTGTTTCAATAAACAACTCCTTCCCCTCAATCCAGGCTTCCACATCAAAATGCCGGGCACCGGAATGCTTTATGGTATTGTGCAGGATCTCCTGCAGCATACGGAACAGGTGCAGGCACCGGTACTCACTCATGCCGGGGCAGGACAATAAAGTGATATCCACCCGCAGATCATGCCCCTGCAGACAGCTCTCGGCAAACTCATCCAGCGCATAAAAAGGCCCCTTCTTCTCAATGGCCCGGGGTACCATCTGTACCGATAAGTCCCGGATCCTTGTGTAGATCTCCCGGATATGGGCATCGGCCTGCTGCAGAAACTCTTTTTCCCTGGCCACTTCCGGGTTTACACTACTCAGCTTAAAAAGAGTGGCCGAAAGCAAAGGACCGATATCATCATGCAGGTCGGCGGAGATCACCCGCCGCTCCTGCTCCAGGGCCTCGAGCTTGGCCCGGTTGTACCCGTCCTGCTGGCGGCGGTAGCGCTCAAACTGCCGCGCCAGGGAAAACAGGAAATAACCAATCAGTCCGCCCACAATCAGGGTGGCCCCGGTCAGTATGTATATAATTTGTCCTTCGCTGGTATGCATAATACAGAACGGATATAAAGTAATTGAATCAGGATGCTGATACTGCTGTAGAAATAATAGGTCTTGTACAGGATGGACTGCCCGCTGTCCTTCAGCGTACCGCCAAACAGTTCCAGTAAGCCCAATAATGTAAAATGGAAAATCAGTCCGGTGCAGAAAAGAAAGACGGGGTTTTTCCAGAAAGGCCGCTGGCTTTGCGGCAGGTTGCGGTTCATCATTTCAATAGCGAGCAGGGTAATACTGAATGAACTGACGACAAGGAAGATGGAACTGCCCGGGGACTGCCGGATGAAAAACAGCCATTCAAATATCCAGCCGATGACCAGCATTACAAAAAACAGTTTGAAAAAGAAGGGCCGGCGGTCAAACACCTGCCAGACCTTCGCCTGCCAGAGTATGAGTAACACGGAGGCCAGTGCCTGGAGCTGCTGAGTTCTTACATACACAAAAAGATTGTCCGGCAGAAAAGCATCAATACACTCCAGTACAAAATTGACCACAAAGAAAATGAGCATGGGGCGCCAGCTTTTGGCAGCTTTTTTCCAGACCTGCCATACCAGCACGGCTGTAATAAAGTGCAGCAGGATAAAGGCGATAAAGAGGGAGATGGTGAGTGTCATGGTTGTTGATTTAAATTAAAAAATATTTTACTTATTGGAGGTTTTCTTTCGCCACATCTTCACTGATACCGGTGTAGATACAGAACTCCCGGAGGGTGATGAACTGTCCCGGTTGTTTTTCAAAAGCCCGGAGAATGGCCCGGTAAAGATTCCGGGCCGCAGTGATTTTGCGGCCGGTGATGGTAACGATGTCTTTGGCGTAGATCACCACCCGCTGGGTTTTACTGATTCGATTACTCATGGATGATTGTATTTGGTTGAACAGGACAAAACTATTTTCGCCGGATCTGAAAAATTGAGCCGGTCGGTACTTGGTGTTTTCGGAAAAATGTTTTATAGGCGAGAGGCTAGAAGCAAGAAACTAGAAGCGAGAAGGGAACAGCCCTTGCTAAGAAAGTAATTCTACACCTTTTAATTTTCCGGACTCGCCGAAAAGAAATGAAGGTGGGAGCGCCCCTCCTTCGTTTCATTTCGGAGGGCGAAGAGCCCTTCACTTCCATTTCGAGCAAAGCGAGAAATCTTGTATTTCCTTTTCTCTCTCCCCTTAGCCCCGTCATTCCGAGCTAAGCGAGGGACCTTGCACTAAATGCAGCAAAGCTCTTTATCTTTTGCTCAGCTGTACTCGTTATACATTCATAACGAAGAGGGAACCATGTATTTGCCGCCACCGCACATCTTGTATTCACAAAAGCAACACAGTTTACATTGGAAGAAATTTCCTTGCCCCTTGCCTTCCGAAGTGAAACGAAGGAGGGGCGATCGAAATTGAAATGCACCGTAACCCGCTCACCTGCCTTGCTCAAGTAAAGTGCATCTTGTTCCGGTTGAAGTTTAAATACATGTTCCAAGTACTCTTGCCTTGCTATGTAGAAGTTTCCTCGCTTCGCTCGGAATGACATCGCTGAGGGGGGGATGATAGGGGGAAGATTTCTCGCTTCGCTCGAAATTTAAATGCCGTGTCTAAAAAAGGCCGCCCCATTAACAGAGGCGGCCTCGTTACTCTCTTACCGCTTTTTCCGCAGCAGGTATTTCCAGGCCAGTGTTACCAGGAAACTGACGGAAGCGCCGATGGCTGCGAGAAGGGCTGATTGCAATATGTCGCCCAGCTTAATAACCGGGATGATACTGAGCAATGTGCCAAAAGCAGTACTGTAGCCCGTGCCGGAATAAAACGACGTCTGTGTCATTCCTGCGGTTCGCGTTTTACCGTCACCTGGCTGACGCCGCTTAATACGGTGCCGGCCACGGTAAGGTAACCAGCCAGTTTCACCAGCACCGCGGGCAAAGCCACCGGTGCGGCGATGATACTGGTACCAATGGCGGCCACAGAGAGACCGATATTCCGGAGTGTCCGGAAAAACTTAGGAGTGGGCTTCGCTGCCCGTTGAAGAAGATTCATTGTTGATTGATTTAATAGTTAAGTAAACGGGTTTGTTGTTGAGCATAACAGGTAACGCAACCTGCATGAGCTCATAGAGCGCATTACGGGAGGAGGAGCCCTGACCGGGGCCAGTCAGCTTTTTTACCGGCCCGATACAGCCCCTGCTTTCCTGCAATGCATTGTTGAATGCATGAATGAGGATAGCGCTGCGGCCGGGAACATTGTTTACCAGGAAATGCCAGCCAAAGCGCAGGGTTAACCTGCTGGTTAACAGGTAACGCCCTTCGGGGATACAGGAGATCTGCCGCTGATTGTTGCGCCAGGGCGGTTCTATGCTGTCGCATATCCGCTTGCCTTTAAAACTGATGGTGCCACTGACACCTTTCTCGTTGTATTGCCTGATCAATAAGAGTTCCATAATGATTGTTTTAATGATTAGATAAGATGGCCACAAAAGATTCGCCTCCGGCGGTTCTTCGCTTCGCGAAGAAGTTGGCCACGGATCACACGGATAGACACGGATTAATACCGCCTGCGGCGCTATTTTTTCTTGCCACGAAAACACACGAATTGACACGAAAGTGTGCTAAGAATTATTTCGTGTGATTTTGTGAGAATTCGTGGCTAATCATTTCTGAGCGAAGCGAAGAATAAATCCGTGTTGATCCGTGTGATCCGTGGCCAAAACACTGGCCGGCCCTTCGTAAAGAGCAAAAGCATGCCCCTGCATACATTCAGTATGCTTTTTTACGGTTCCTTAAAAGGTTGGGGTTGTTTCGGTCCTTGCGGGGGCCGGGTGCAGTGAAGTGGGTGGCTTACGGTACCATCACGGTGCCGAGGTAAGTGCTGTCGGCAACGATTTTACCATCAGCAGAGCGGAAGGAAATCCAGGTATGTACCTCCTTACCGGAGAAGAAACGTACATCCAGGATCGCGCTTCCATCTGCACGGGTGGCCCCATCCACGCTGAACATAAACTCCCCGATCTCCGGACAATAGGCTACAAGGATGGCTTTGTCGGAAGAGGTTCCGTTGCCCAGACCGGAAGTATCCGTCCAGCTGAAATTGAGTTTACCAGCGGTTCCTGCGGCCACAGCCGGGTTGTCTGCTTTCTTGAGAGAACCCCTCGCCACCAGCACAGTGCCGTAGCTGATCGTATAATCCGGGTACACCCCGCCGATAGACTGTGCCATCAGGTCCTTGAGGGCAGCATTGCGGCTGGTGGTTGAACCGGTATCCTGGTAGCTCACGGTCAGCAACTGACTGAGTGCACGGATGAAGCGGATCCCTGTTCTGAATTTTGCCCGGTGTTCTTCCTGGGCGGTTGACTGTTTTGCGTTTTTCTTACGTTTCGGCAGGCTGCGCACATAGGAAACGTTTTTCCAATTGCTGCCTACCACGGTACCGACTTTCCCCTGAATGTCGCTTAATATTCCTTTGGCTAATCTGGCCATAAAAAATGATTTTAGAATTTGATTTAAAAAATTGTTTAGTGGCAGTCCCCGGGTTAACTAGTATTTGATCAACTGCCGGAACAAAAGTATATCCGTCAAAAGGCGATTTCCAAATGTCGGCGGCGTTTATGGCACATTATGTCACTCTTTGTCACATTATGTTACTTTCTGTTAGTTTCTGTCACTTTATAGCAGAATATGCCACTTTCTGTCACTTTTTGTCACATTCTGCTGCATGCAGTAGCGCATTTTTTCGCTTTTTCATTGGGGAATTGCAGGAAATATTTTTTGCATTCTGTACAGTTTCTCTACGGTTTCTCTACACTTGCTGTACATTTTCTGTACGCTTTCTCTACACTTTCTCTTCGCCGGCGCTACACTTTGGCTTATTCTTGTCCGGGATTTGTCCGAGTCATCTCTTCGCGGAGTAAGAGCTGTGTCAGAGGAGAATCGGAGGAAAGTCAGGGGAGGTGTGGAGGGGATGGGGAGAGGGTGGGGAAATTAAGTAGAAGATGATTACATTTTTAAATCACCCCTTCTTTCCTTGCAGCAGTTGGCAACTTTTCGATGGTATCAACAGCAGCAGCGGTAAGCAGATTCTCAATAATGAGTTTGATAATATATTCCGGAAGATCCAGGCTACGAGTGATTTCCTGTACAGATTTGTTTTGCATCAGTAGCAACAAAACATGCCTTTCTTTCCTGGTCAGGTCTTTGAGTGTTGGTGTATATAATTTTCTGGCGCCCGGACTTAAATAAATACCCGGGCCCTCACAAAACTTAAGCGCTTTTACCAATTCCTCTGTTACTTCTGCGGATGTCACATATGCACTTGCACCATACTTAATCGCTTTCAATACGATAGCCGGATCATTGATAAATGAATATACAATCACCTTTAATCCGGGATATAGCTGTTTCATCAGCGCAAGTGCTTCCAGGCCGTTCATTTCATCCAGCGCTAATTCAGTAATTACAAAATCAGGTTTTGTATGTTCAAGTAGTGTGAGTAATTGTTTGCCACTGGTACAGGTTGCAATAATTTCATAGCCAACTTCCTTTTCCAAACAGATTGAAACCCCCTTTGATAAAATTTTCCATTTGCTTGCGTGTACAATGGTAAGCTTGCGGGTTGAGGAAGTATCGGTTTTGAATGAGTATAGACGGGGTATCATGTAGTAGCAGTCATTTGTTTTAAAATTATGGTCGGGCATCACTCCCGCTCCAACTCCATCTCCGGCAAAATCACTTTATTCTCCTGCTCCGTCACCTTATCCTTCCAATAAACAATAAACCCAACCTTCGCCGCCGCCGGCTTATAACCTTTCTGCCGGTACTCTTCCAGTTTAGCCTTAAACGCTTTTGAAAACATCAAAAGCCGTTGGTTCCGCGAAGTACAAAGACCGGCATCATAAAAGCTGAGCTCCGCTCCGCTGAATAGTTTCTCTATATGCTGCTGCTTATCTGCAAAAAATCCAAGGACCACATCTTTGAGCGTAAGTGCGGTGGTAATCAATTTCGGGTCATCGTACA
>CAZFLL010000163.1:0-3481 GCA_964519865.1 uncultured Chitinophaga sp.
ACCGGAGTCTTTATAACCACATCAGTCTGCTCAACAGGCAAAAGACACAGCTGACCAATGAACTCAAACAGCTGCTGTATACCAGCTTCCCCGAACTGCAACGGTTCTGTAAAAGCAGTATTCCTGGCTGGGTTTTAGAGTTGCTGAAACAGTACCCGGCTGCAGCAGCTCTCAGCAAGGCCCGCCCGGAAAAACTATGTAAAATCAAAGCGATCACAGCAGCTAAAGCCAGCCAACTAATCGAACAGGCCAAATCATCTGTCGCTTCCCGCCATCAATCTACAGATAGCTTCCTTGTAAAGAATATGGCAACCGGCATACTGCAGGCACAGCAACAACTGGCTCTTTATAAAGAGCATCTGGAGCAAACCTGCCAGGGCCCGGAAGTGGATCTGTTAACCACCATTAAAGGGGTGGGCCGCTACAGTGCAGCGGCTATTATAATCCAAATAGAGGATATCAGGCGCTTCCCTTCTCCCAAACACCTGGCCGGGTTCTTTGGGCTTCATCCGACAGTTGATCAGAGTGGCGACAAAAAAGTAAAGTCCCGGATGAGTAAAAAGGGCAGACCTGCATTACGGGCGGCTTTGTTTATGTGTGCCAACTCTGCTGTACTGTTCGATCCACATTTAAAATCCATTTATGCCAGACACCGGGCAACAACCATAAAGCAGCACTGGTGGTCATCATGCACAAACTGCTGCGGATAATATGGGGCGTCCTGTCACATAAAAAAGCTTACAACAGTGATATTGACCTGAAAAATCAGCAGGCTGCAAAAGAAATAATCCCGGATAAAAACGAAACGGAGACAAAAAGAAGACTACAAAATTTTGATGAAAAGGCGCCAATCAGCCGGGTAGAATCAAAAAAAAGAAAAGCGTATCAATCGTCCTAAACCGGAAAATCCGGATAAATACAGGATCTGCTCGATACGCTCAACACAAACTTATAAAATTGTTTGAAAAATACTTGTTTTATATCGGTATAACTTCGGGGCCGGTGTACGTTTTCACCTTTCCAGTCTGTATCAGCTATTTACTTGAGCTAACAAGGCCGCATAGTTTAGAACCGGATCTTGATGTGGGTTTCAGGGACTTAAGGGATCTTTAACCTCTTTTATTTTACCCTCAACCAATCCACCTCCACCCATCCAGCAGCCACACCCCTTTTTAGCCAATTATTTCAAACCCGAAAACCTGAAGATCAGTGACCATCGTTGTACGGGATCTCCATTCCCCACTCCTCAAGCCTGCCTGTCCGGCAGGCAGGGTTCGGGGTTGGGGTGAGGGAAGGCCACATACAGTCGTGAGGAAAAGTCATCATAGCCAAGGGTTTAGGGGATATCTTGGCGCTTATTTATCCTTGCAAATCGAACATTTAATGTTATATTTGCAAGGATGATTAAGCGAACAACACAGGAAGAAGTTGCCCGTTTGCTGGAAGAATTTCCGGCAGTCGGGTTATTAGGTCCGCGCCAGGTGGGTAAAACAACACTGGCAGAGCAGATCGCAGCCTCGATTCATCCGGCTCCTATTTATCTCGATCTGGAGAGTCCCGCAGCGCTGTCCCGGTTAAATGAAGCGGAGGACTATTTTGAAACAAATAAGGACAAACTCATTATACTCGATGAAGTACAACGGGTGCCGGAGTTGTTTAAAATTTTGCGGGGGGTGATTGACCGTCGTCGCCGGCAGGGACAGAAAACAGGGCAATTTCTGCTGCTGGGGTCAGCTTCACTTGAATTGCTGAAACAATCAGCAGAAAGCCTCGCTGGCCGGATAGCGTATAAAGAACTTACCGGATTTACAGTTGAAGAAATACCTCAACAACCCAAAAACGGACCCGATACACTCTGGCTTCGTGGCGGATTTCCGGATAGTTTCCTGGCGAAAACAAATGAAGCCAGTTTGCGTTGGCGTCAGCATTTCATCAGTACCTACCTGGAAAGAGATATACCTCAACTGGGTCCAAGAATCCCGGCCAATATGCTGAGAAGGATGTGGACTATGTTGGCCCATAGCCAGGGAGGTTTGCTAAATATTGCCAAGCTCGCTTCAAATCTTGATGTGGCCGCACCCACGGCCAAACGTTATGTGGAATTACTGGAAGACCTTTTACTTATACGATCGCTTCGTCCCTGGTCAGGCAATGTTGGTAAACGCCTGGTGAAAGCACCGAAGATTTATATCCGGGACAGTGGACTTACGCATGCCTTACTCAACCTCTTGTCACTGGATGATGTGTTGGGTCACCCTGTTATCGGGGCCAGCTGGGAAGGTTTTGTAATTGAAAACCTGCTCTCCTGTTTACCAGCTGGTACCACAGCCTGGTTTTACCGCACCGCAGCCGGCGCGGAAATTGATCTCATACTGGAAAAAAACAGTAAGAAGAAATATGCGATTGAAATAAAACGTTCCCTGGCTCCTGCACTCTCCAAAGGATTTCACCTGGGTTGCGAAGATATTGAAGCCACGCACCGTTTTATTGTTTACCCGGGAACTGAACGATACCAGGTAACCAAAGAGGTGACGGCTATTTCATTGAGAGAAATGATGGAGGAAGTGAGGAGGTAGAGAAAAGCTATGAGGTTGTATTTTGTCGCTTTCAGCGACTTTTCGAAATATCGTCAATGGAATGCTGCAGGGTTTTTAGTGAAACAAATTCACGGAAGATAAGCCAACCCTATTACAGATTGCGTTTCCGCCATTGGTTGATATAACTGTCAATTTCGCTCAATTTATTATTGACTTCTTCAATATCAAATGCTTCTGCATCAAAATCCCTGGAGATCCAGGAGCCGATATCGCCATGGTCAGGATGCGTTTTATTGTTCAGGATATCAAGCAGATAATAATAGTGATGAATATTCAGGCAATCATCCGGCGGGGAGGCCATTTCCCCGTCCAGGCAAACGGGGTAACTGTCGGTGGGAATGGCATCGTCAAAATCCAGTACTTCAATCGTATGCTCCCAGTTTGCCCCGAAATCGTAGTGATACTGAATTTTCTATATTTGAGTCGCCTTTTAAGAGCAATCCTATCCGGTAACCCTCAGTAATGAACATAAACTGTTCAGTATTCTTCCAGGGCATCGAAAGCTGTATAGCATGATGGAGTTCGGCAAAACTGATATCGGGACTTACAGCCAGTTCACGCCAGATAAGCGGCGCTGAATCGTTGAGGGAGATTCTCAGGCGGATACTATCAATCATGTCAGGAGCTTTACGCTAAATATATTTCAAATTTCTTTTTCATAAAAAATTGTAACCGGGTTATTTCGCCTTGTATTTTTTCTCTTCTGAAACGCAGTGAAGGTGGAACATTATAATACTCCTCACCAGCCAATATCATATACATCACTGCCCGCCTCTCCCATAACAACCAGCACTTTTGCTTTTTGCTTATCACCGAAAAGGAATAAACTGACCGGGAGGTAGACCATGTTCTTCCCGGCTGCTTCCAGGAAAGAATATTCCGGG
>CAZFLL010000163.1:3525-6481 GCA_964519865.1 uncultured Chitinophaga sp.
CACCAGTTTCTGACCCTGGGCCAGGGGAAAGATACTGGAGCTGAGCCTTTCATCAACAGCTATCTGTGCTTCCGGAAAATATTCGGTGATCTTTCCGTCCCTGGCGGCTTTATCCTTGTCATAGGTTTTTGATACGGTTCTGAAACCTGCCGTCCAGTGACTGGCCAGGTAATTCAGTCTTTGCAGCATCCCCCAATTGGTATCCGACGGCTGCCAACTGGTATTCAGCCTGGCTACTGAGAAGTCGGCAAATACCGTATCGGTGTCAGCAGAAGACTCATCATCAAATACCGACACTGTATTCCGGGCACTGCAAAGCACATCAAAGGAGTCTGAACGGGGTATCCTGACGGCAAGCACACTGCGCCAGGTTTTTTGCCATAAAGGATGTTTTGCCGTGTCTTCCAGGGAATAAATATATTTTTTGCTCTGCCGGTCATATACATCAATACTTACGGGATTACCGGAGGACCGGGCCATTACCACCAGCCAGTCATCTTTCTGCAGGTAAATGGCCTGGCTTATATATTTACGGGTACTGCCCAGGGGTTTCAGGAGAGGAACCTCCTCTTTATTGATGGCGGTTACCGGTCCATTCAGAATGCCGGCTTTGGGTTGCGCCTGCAAGGCAATACCGGTAATCAGCAGCAGGCTAAAGGAGCACGCTTTAAAAATCATAGCAGCAGTAAAGTTGGGGTCAGCGGGTATTGTTTCCGTAAACAAATTAAGTTATTTTTAAAAAAAGCAATATGAACAAGTCCAAAAAAATAAAGCGCCGGACAGGCTTTCTTTTTTTTACAATATTTACATTAACCCTTTGTGCACAGGCACAAACCCCATTGGAAAAGGCCCTTTCCGCCAATGATACGGTAACAGCATTGCAACTGATCCGGAATGGAGAAAACCCGAATCAAAAAGTTACCAGCGGGGATGGCTCATTGCTGATCCGGTATTGCCGGTATGCAGAGAATGATCCAATCGCCTTGTTCCTGCTGAATAACGGGGCCCGGCCGGATACCCTGCGTTCCGCAGCCGGACGTACGGCCCTGCATGTGGCGGCCGCCTATTATGCCTGTGAAATATTATGTGATGCCTTGTTAAGAGCCGGGGCGGATATCAATGCCCGGACAAATGAAGGGGCTACACCGCTGATGCTGGCAGCCAAAAGCGCTAAACTCCGACTGGTAAAGTTCCTGTTACAAAAAGGGGCAGACCCATTACTGAAAGACAATAAAGGAAAAACGGCATACGATTATGCGCTGACAGCAGATGCACTTACCGATCTGCCGGAGTTCAGGAAAAAGATGGAAGAAGCGTGTGGGTTTAATAAAAGCGAAACGGTTTCATTTTTGAAAGGGAAAACCGGAGTTCAGTGATTAATGTGGTTTTCAGCAGAAGTGCTGCGCACTTTATTTTAACACATAGGAACATAGGGTCATAGAAAAACATAGAGAATGGGAGAGAGTATGACTGGTAGGGGAAAGGGATTAAGATTGAGGGAGCATAGGGGGAGCGCCTGCGGCGATTGGGGATGCTCATAGCCCCTCTCCTGAAGCCTGCCTGCCGGAGGTAGGGAGAGGGGTTCGGATGAGGTATTAATCCCGAAGCCTCAACCAGTCAACATCTATATAACCACCCACCTCCTTCGTCGCGTAACAAAACAACCCAAACCTATACCCCATAAAATGAGGAAGCGTGTATTTCATCTGTAACGGGACGCCGGCGGGGTTCCAGTTCTTTCCATCAGTACTGTAATAGAAACGAGCCGTGTCGGTCATGTTGCGGAAATCGCAGTCGGCGCGGAGCCAGATCTTTTTCTTGTTTAAGCGGAGGACAGGATGTTCAACCTCCTGACCGTTTTCGGCGTTTACCATAATTAACCGCAGCAACCCGCCTGATTTTTTTACACCGATATAACCATATTGCTTCTGCAGTAAACATAAACCAGCCCTGTCACCCTCACGCATAGCCGAAAGATCGAGCATGGTGCTGGCACTGCAGGCTGGACCGAATGTGCGTTGCGTAAGCATATTGCGGGCACTGAGCAGGGAGGTATCAATGCGACCTGTTGTTAAACGCAGCCAGCCTTTTCGTTTGGTGACTGACCAAAGACGATTATCCGGGTTATGATTCCATTGCCAGACCAAGGGTAATGCTTGTTCTCCTTTCTTCCGGTTAAATTCATCGGAGGCCACAATACCGGGAATCAAACCAGTGTTCAAGGGCAGCTCCAGGTTGTCGGGCACTTTGCCATCCACACCCAACACAGGCCAGTCGTTCTCCCATTTAACGGGTACGAGATAGGGAATTCGCCCCACAGCCCCGTAATCCCTGAACTGGTAACCGAACCATCTTCCATCGGGCATATCGATCAACCCGCCCTGGGCGATGCCGCGGTCCTGCAGGGCGACTCTACCCTCATAAGGTCCGAGTATATTTTTGGAACGATGTATGAGTACAGTACGCATGCCGCCCCTGGGCCATACAATATTGAAAAGATAATACCAGCCATTGACTTTAAATAACTGTGACCCTTCGGCATTCAGCCCGATATTGGTACCGGCGGGAGCACTGGCATTTTCAATGAGTACCTGACTTTGGCCCTCTTTATTAAATCCTTTCAATTGCGGATCAAGTTCAGCAATACGCAGCTTCCCTGCTCCCCAGATCATATACACCTTTCCGTCATCATCAAAGAATAAACTGTGATCATGCAATGAAGGAGCAAAGGAATGGGTAGTCCAGTTTCCTTTTTCTATATCGGTTGTGGTATATATATGCGTGCGGCCGGTGTTCTGGGCAAATGTGGTGAGATAATATACCCCGTTGTGATAACGAAGACTGCTGGCCCAGGAGCCGTTGCCATAACTGTTTTTGCCATTGACTAAGTTCAACGCATCCATATCGGCAAGGGTGTCGTAGGCATAGCCGAAGAGTTTCCAGTTGATGAGGTCGG
>CAZFLL010000164.1:0-1293 GCA_964519865.1 uncultured Chitinophaga sp.
ACAACTTCTGCATATGAAAAAACTCCTCCTTCTCCTGCTGATTGGCTTTCAAACAGCCGCTATTGCCCAACCCATCACCCTTGCCACACCCGAGTCACAGGGTTTTTCCTCCGACCGTTTTAAAAAAATCGACCAGGTGATGTCTGGCTGGGTAGACAAAGGCTGGATGCAGGGAGGCACCGCACTTGTGATCCGGAATAATAAGATCGTCTATTATAAAGCAGCCGGCTTCAATGATAAGGAACTGAACGTGCAGATGCAGAAGGATAATATCTTCCGGATTGCTTCCCAGACCAAGGCCATAACCAGTGTAGCTATCATGATCCTCTTTGAAGAAGGCAAACTTTTACTGGATGACCCGGTGTCAAAATATATCCCCGCTTTTGCCAAACAACAGGTGCTGGATAAATTCAATGCCGCTGACACTACTTATACCACTGTACCCGCGAAAAAGGAAATCACGATCCGGGAACTCCTCACCCATACCTCAGGACTTGGCTATGCACAGATCGGTTCCAGAGAAGCCAATGCGATCTATGCCAAATCCAATATTACCGCCGGTATAGGTGTGCAGGGTGATAAATTAACGGATGCGATGAACCGCCTCGCTAAACTGCCGCTCATGCACCAGCCCGGGGAGAAATGGACTTATGGACTCAACAGTGACCTGCTCGGTTGCCTCGTGGAAGTGATATCCGGTATAAGTCTTGATGAGTTTTTCCGCACCCGCATCTTTGAACCGCTGGGCATGACCGATACCTATTTCACTATTCCAAAGAATAAAGCCTGGAGACTGGTCAAACTCTATCGGGAGGATTCCACCGGTAAACTGGTAAAGGCTGAAGCCAATATGCTCAATGGAAAAACCGTTACCCCTGATTATCCGCTGTATGGAAGCAATTATTACTCTGGTGGTGCCGGTTTATCCTCTACCATTTATGACTATGGAGTGTTCCTGCAAATGCTGCTCAATGGCGGCATTCATAACGGCAAGCGCATCCTCAGCCGCAATACCGTTCGTCTCATGACCATGAACCAGATCGGAGATCTTGGATTGGGCAATGATAAATTCGGACTCGGCTTCCAGGTAGTCGTGGAAAAAAGCAGTGGCAGGACACCATCGAATATTGGGACATTCAGCTGGGGCGGAGCCTTCGCCACTTCCTATTGGGTGGACCCCAAAGAAAAAATGGTGATGCTTTTCTACCGCCAGTTACAAAACACCTCCAAAGGGGAAATGGCCGAGAAATTCAGGACGATGGTGTATGCGGCGTTGAATGACTAACCCTTCGG
>CAZFLL010000164.1:1393-6422 GCA_964519865.1 uncultured Chitinophaga sp.
GGAAGTTCCTTTATATGATACTCCTGTATCCTCGCCGGTCTTTCCGGGCTTAAGGTGAAGTATACTTCTATATCGGCCTTCTCCCCGTGAATGATAAACGAGCCGCGGAGCTGGTTCTCCGGTTTCATGGCTTTTACCTCAATGATCTTACCGGCTTTGGTATAGAGTTCACGGGCATATTTCTTCAGGGTATCCATCGGGTAATCCGGGAAGAAGTTCTCCGCGAAGATGCCGCTTTGCTCTGCCCCATTCCATTCAGGTAATAATTTTACTAATTCATTCTTGCGTTGTTCCAAGATGGCAGATGGTGGTAATTGCCTGGGTTGTAAACCGGCCAGTTTGACCAATGTATCCAGTACCCGAAGGTTTACTCCTCCAAAAGGCGAATAGGTTCGGTTGGCAAATGCCACAACACCTATCCCGTAGTCGGGCATGATGCGCCACTGACTGCCGAAGCCGGGGAGACCACCACTATGGGAGATAAAAGTGCGGCCGTCACAGTCTTTCATCCAGCCCAGTCCATAACAATAGGCCGAGGTAACCGGACAGCTCCGTCCATCGGGATAAGTAAAGGCCGCATTAAACCCATTCCAGCGCCAGGGATGGTGCATCTCCCTGACTGAACTGCGGTTAACCGGTCCCGTTTCTGCTGCATTGGAAGGCGGCCAGGCAGATAAATGAAAAGCCATGTATTTGGCAAATTCGTCAATGGAGGTGATCATACTCCCCATGGCACCCCAGCTGCCATCGGGTACATCATGCAATAAAGTTTCCTCATTCCATTGATTATTGAGCCAGCGGTACCCATGGGCCAGTTTATCGGCCGGTACGTTGGCATATTCCCATTCGGCATTCACCATTCCAAGGGGCTTCCAGATATTCTCTTTAATGTATTGCTGGTAGGGTACCCCTGATACCTTTGTTATAATTTTTCCCAATAAAGCAAAACCGAGATTACTATACTCATATGAAATGCCCGGGGGATTAGAGAATGAGATTTGTTTGCCGATAAATTCCATCAGGTCCTTATCATTATCCGCCAGCTGCCGGTCTCCCCAGGGATTATCTTCCGGGAAACCCGCTCCATGCGTGAGCAGGTGACGGATGGTGATCGGGGGTGCATCCGCAGTAGGGTATTTGATATTCTTCAGTTCAGGTATAAAGAAATAGGCCGGGCAGTCAAGATACAGTTTCCCTTCATCCCTCAGTTTCAATATAGCCATGGCCGTAAAGCTCTTGCTCATTGAAGCGATGCGGAACATGGAAGAAGAACTGGCCGGTATTTTCTTCGCCACATCTGTATAGCCATAACTGTTGGTATAAATCAGTTGCCCGTCCACCACAATACCAAAAGAGATAGCGGGAAAATGATTCTCCTCCGCATGTTTACGGTAAAGACTATCAATTACCGGGAGGTACTGCCGGATCTTTGAAAGCCTGGCAGTATCGGTAAATACGGCCGGGTGATAGGACGAATCAAACAATACCGGATCAGGCGGATACTGGCTTTTATTCCCACAGGAAACCAATAAAGCAGTAATACCGGCAAGGGCCAGGAGTTGTTTCATAACAGCTGATTTAATCCTCAAATTAAGGATTCAAAAGGGAAACGGCTAGATTGACAAGACTTCCTTTGTATTCTCTTTCCGCATTGGTTGCTTTTTCCAGTAGGTCAGGCTGCGCCAGCACCATTCCAACGGACCAAACCGGTAAAACCGGAGCCATATATGACTCCAGATGATCTGAGCTACCCAGATCGCCCCAACCACCAGGTACACTTCGTAGCGTTGCAGGCTTCCGTAATAACCAAAGCCCACCCCGTAAAAAATGATCCCGCAGATCAGGGACTGCGTCAGGTAATTAGTGAAAGCCATTTGTCCTACCGGTCGGAGCAAGGCAAAGAACCAATTAAAGAAACCGGATTTGAATAATAACATCACTGCCCCGAATATCCCGAGCGAACGGAGTGCCCGCGAGATGGTATAGGTTTCGAAATGTACATTTTTTGTGTAGGTATACATGTTAAACTGGTAATCGATCATGGGTTTGATCCGGTAATAGGAAAGCAGCAGTCCCAGACCCAGCCCGGCCACGGCCATGATCCAGTAGTATTTAACTGGCGCCTCCCCCGTCAGTATGCCGGTTTTCAGAAAAGCCATTCCAAGGAACATAAAAAATAACACATCCCAGATACTCAGATACAGGTAATGAATCAGGGCATCCAAATAAGCATTTGTCCTGAATTCATACAGGTCCTCATAGCTGCCGGTGACCTTCTTCCGTGTTTTTTCATTCCGTTCCAGTTTCTTTTCATGCGTTTGCTTTTCTTTAAAACCATTCATGGCGTCCAGCTGACTTTTTTGTTTATCGGTCAGCTTTACTTTAGTGGTATCAAGCATCGCCACCTGTTCTCCCCGGGTGATGGTTCTTTTCTCCAGGTAAAAATCCCGGTTCTCCCTGGCGATCATCAGGAGGAAACAGATGCCGGCACCAATCAATAATGATTTAACAGGAAGATTACGGAATACCACCATGATCATTCCATAACAGGCATAATCAAAAAGTATATCCCCCCACCATAACAATACCCAGGCATCAAAGATTCCGAAGACCATCAGCCAGAGCTGACGTCGAAGGAAATACTCCAATGGCTTTACCCCATCCAGTCTTTGTTCCTGCCTTTTCATGAATAAAATAATTCCCGCTCCGAACAACATGGAGAAGATCGCCCGCTGGGTGCCTTCCGGGAACCATTCCACAAAATGCCAGAGTTTGAAATTGAAAGTGCCGGCTTCATTAAAAACAGATGGGTCCCAGCCCGAAGGAATGGCCATACTGAAACCGGGAATATTCATCAGTAATATGCCAAGGATGGCCATACCACGCAGGGCATCGATGATGACAATACGTTCCTGCTGACTGACAGGTGCCGCCAGGGAAGCAGTGTTTTGGGTGGACATGTATAGTTGGTTTTTGTTTCCTTCTTATACCACCTGTTTCAATAACTCACGGTGGCTTCTCTCCACATGCGGTTTGAATTTCTCATACCATTGCTGCCACTCGTCCTTGCGCATGCTGCCGTTCAGTGATTGTTCGTATTCGGCCAGGGTATCATAGCCTTCCTCAAAAATCAGGCGATAGGAATCGCCGGTAAAATCTGATAATACACGGGCCTGTTTGTTTTCGGGTAATAAGCCGGCTTTCAGGGCCTCATCCAGTAATTGCTTGGCTGGCCGGTAATGGCCAAATTGCAGGTAAAAAATGTCTCTGATAATGTACATAAACCAGGTATTTAGAGGTGAACAATAAAGAACCTGGTACGGAGTATTCCAGAGGGTGCATTATAAATGAAAATAAAAGATAAGGAAAAAAGCTGAAAGAAAAGTTTAGTAGGTTTATAGAATCTGAAAGGAGACAAAGGTTGTAAGCAGGGTTTAGAAGGTTTATTGAACCTAAAAGTAGAAGGATGCTTAAGGACGGTTTAGATTATCACTCCTAAAAAGCCTGCTGCCTACTGGCTATCATTAAACCTTCTGATCAGGGCCTGCAAGCGGGGAAAATAATGATCCACATCCACCGAAGGTTTATCGGCAACTTTCGCGAGTACAAGCACCCCGGCTGCTCCATCGGTGGAAATGGGGTTGCTCACCACCGTATACCATTTCCCTTTCAGGATTTCCAGGCTGTCTTCAACACTGTAGGTAAGATTGAGCATATTGAGGTTGAGGCAGAGGTCTTCCGGGATTTTATGATGTACGATGCCTTCCTGGTAAAACATAACCGGAACGCCCGGCTCCCGGCTCACCCGGCTGGTGATCATTCCGGCACAATCACAGGAATCAGTGGACAGCTTGTCCCCGCCGGTATAAATACCCCAGATCGCCTGTCCTGATTGTTTGATCTGCAGGCTGAAATTCACAAACACATTCCGTTGCACCCGGTTGATATCCACGCTCATCACTCCCGCCCATTCGCCGGTGAGATCGGGGGATTGAGTATATCCAATAAAAGAAAGGAGTACTGAAAGGAAGAGAAGAAGGATCTTTTTCATATTGAAGGTTTTGGCGGGACCCTTTGCACAAAGCAGTTATAGGAAAATACAACAATGTTTTGCTAAAAAAAACACAAAAGGGAAAGCAGTGAGTTGCGAGCTACGAGCCTGATAGATAGGGAACATTTTAAGCTCCGAAAATTCAAACAAATAAATCCGGTCAATCACTTTTTGAAACACAAGCTCATATCTCGTACCTCGTAGCTCGTAACTGTAACCACTCCCCTGGTTACCGTTATTTTACCCGGGCTTTTTAATAGCGCATCAACTCCTCTACTTTCTCTCCCAGTCTTGCTTTCGCCAGAAAATTCTTCTCCAGTTCAATACTAAACGGTACAGGAGTATCCAGCGAGGCGCAGCGCATCACCGGTGCATCGAGCATACCAAAACAATGTTCCGCGATCCAGGCGGCGATCTCGCCACCAAGGCCGCCGGTCAGGGTGTCTTCATGTAATACCAGCACCCGGCCTGTTCGCTGAACAGCGGCACGGATGGCCATATAATCGAGGGGTAATAAAGTCCGCAGGTCAAGTATATCAATGGAAATCTCCGGATGCTCCGCCGCATAATCCTCGGCCCAGTGCACCCCACTGCCATAGGTAATAATGGATACTTCTTCACCGGCTCTTACATGCCTTGCTTTACCGATCTCTATTTCATAATAATCCTCCGGTACAGGACCACTCACCGAACGGTAGAGTGCTTTATGCTCAAAATACATCACCGGGTTGGGGTCATTGATTGCGGCAATGAGCAATCCTTTGGCATCCATGGGGGTGCTGGGATATACGACTTTCAGTCCGGGAGTATGCGTAAACCAGGCTTCATTGCTCTGGCTGTGAAAGGGACCCGCTCCCACTCCGGCACCCGTCGGCATCCGCACCACCACATCGGCATTTTGTCCCCAGCGGTAATGGATCTTCGCCAGGTTATTGATGATCTGGTTGAAACCTACCGTAACAAAATCAGCAAACTGCA
>CAZFLL010000165.1:0-6203 GCA_964519865.1 uncultured Chitinophaga sp.
AGCCATCCTTTGTTGATGCCATGAGAAATACAATACGTATAGATAGCCGTGCAGGATGTTTCGAGATAGCTGTCATTGCGGTCGAGCAACTGGTGCCAGAAGCCACTGCCGGACTGATACTTCGCCAGCCCTTTTACATGGGCCCTGTACTGTTCCAGCACGGCTTTAAAACCGGGATGGGTTTCAGGTAATACATCCAGTAATTCAGTCATGGCCAGCAGGGCCCAGCCATTGGCACGGCCCCAGTGAAATTCAGGATGGGGATTCATGCTTTCCACCCAGCCATGCATATAAATACCGAGTTCTTTATTGAACATACGGGCCGAGAATTGTTTCACCTGTTTTACCGCATCATCAAAGTATTTTTTATCCCCGGTAAGTTTGCCCATCTGCGCAATGGCCGGCACCCCCATATAGAGGTCATCCAGCCAGAGGCTGTTCTTCAGGGGACGGTTACGGGCCAGGGTGCCGTCTTTCAGCCGGAACTCTTTTGTAAAAACATAACTGGCATAGGCATCAATCTGCGGACGAAGTCCGGTTGTCAATCCCATTCGTTCCGCCTTGATCATGGACGCGCATACAGCCCCTGCATCATCGAGGGCACGCGGAACGATGGGCTGATGTAAAAACCGTTTAGCAAGAATATAGTCAACCGGGAATTTTGCTTTTACCGCGGGCACCCATTTCGTCAGGAAATCGAAGCGGTCCTTTACATACCTGGAATAACGATTATCCCCGGTGGTTTCAGCGGCCCGGAGCATGGCCGAATAGGTAACCCCCCACTCATAACTGGTGAGCCTGAAATCTCCTTGTTTTACGATACTGTTGGTATCCAGTTCGGAAGGATCTGTCAATGCGGCGCCGGTTTTTTTATTCATCATTACCGGGGGTGATACGGTATCCAGGTAATTGTAAACCCGGTCCAGTACTTTTTTAACGGCTGCTTTATCCGGTATCACATAAGGAACAGTATAGTCAGGCTGCATCATGTGCAGGGGCGTGGTTACATCGTTGGCCCGCTGGGCCATTGTTGTAAATCCGGCGGACAGCAGGAGAAGGATGAAGAATCGTTGCTTCATGGTGATCAGGTATATTAAACAGGAAGGTACTAAAATGAAAAAGACAGGTACTTTATTCCCTGCCCTTTTCTATCGACTGCTTGCTAAAAGAACTAACGTGTTTATGTGTTTTTACCAGTTAAATGGTAAATACCAGTTGGCGGGGTTCATCAGCCTGGCCCTGGTTCCTGCGGCATCGCCGGTGCCGTCTTTCAACATCTTGTTATAAATTTTATCGGCCAGGAAGGAGGGATCATTTCTGCGTAAGGCCACGCGGAGCAGATCGGGCCAGCGGGTTCCTTCAAAGGCATTTTCCAATGCAGTTTCTTTGATCAGAGCGTTCTCGATTGTCAACAAGCTATCTGCTGCAGGAACGGTGATATCCATAAGATTGGCCCTTGCCCTTACACCAATATTGCGGTACCAGTCGGACCGGTAATAAGGTACACCGGAGTTTCCGCTGTTGCGGGCGTCGAAATTGAAGGGATAAGGTTCCCAGAGCGTATTGTGATACAGGGTAACATCTGAAGTGGGAGCAGGATAGGCACCGGCAATACCACTGTTCAGGAATCCCCAGGAGAGCCGGTATTTACCAGCCCGGTTGGCGGCTTCTGCAAAACGCATGTGCAGCTGTGTCTGGCGGAAAAGGAACCATTTCCCGTTCCTGGTCAGCAGGCTGGCCGGGTTAAGGGTGGAGTAACTCAGGTAATTGTAGAGATTCTTCATGGCCACGGGCTGTCCACCGATCGTGGCGGTACTTAATAATTTACGGGCATCGTAAGGGATGGAACCACCCTGGGCTGCTCTTTGTGTTTCATTGTCCCAGAGACTGAAAATCTCATTGGATGGCTTAACCAGGTAATCACCGCCAACAGGAGAAAAGAGTTTAATCAGTGAGTTATCCGGTTTGAATTTACTGTCAAAAGGTAATGCCCATACCCATTCACGGTCAAATCCGGCAGTACCAAATGCCTGTTCAAACATGATACGCCATTGGGAATTGGTTACCAGGGTACTGGCATCCCCCGCACGGGAGTAAGTGATATAGTGGTCAATATCCCCGTTACTGTCCCAGCCGATCTTATACAATGAATAGTAACTGCCATTCACCGTTCCCTGTGTACCGGTCTCCATGACCTGGCGATACCATTCGGCCGCTTTTACATAATTCCCTTTCCAGAGGTTCAGGTCACCCATGATCACTTTCTTGTTGACATAGAATTTCTGGGTGGGATATCCGTCCACGGAAATATTCAGGTTGGTACCAGCCGGGTAAAGTTCCTTGTAAGGGAGTGCTTCGGTAAAACGGATCAGGCTGTCCAGTAATACATTAAAACTGAGCCTGGGGAAATTAGCCGCGTTCCTCACCTCATCCACATTCGTTAAAGAACTGGTCACATAAGGAACCTCACCAAAGTGAATCCCTAACTGCAGGAACAGGAATGAACGAAGGGCGCCGATATCGGAATAGCGTTGTTTAAACTCATCCTCGGTCATTCTTTTATCCTTTACCATCACCTGGAAATGCTCGAGCGCATCATTGCAGTTGATGATCAGTTCATAGAAAGGACGGGGGCTGGCATAGGGATTGCCGGCCTTCACGTTATGGGTGCTGATCTGGCGGAGCGATTCATCCGCATTGCTGGTATAATTCAGCAGGTCACCCCGGAGTTCGTTCAGGATCACATAGCGGTCAGCCAGGCCCATAAACTTACCGTAGATACCCACAACGGCCGCATCGGCGTCATATACATTCTGGTAGGCATTGGTCACATCCAGCTGGTCCTGCGGTTTGATATCAAACACCTTTTTACAGCCGGAAAATGCAAAGCCGGCCAGCAGCAGGGTGAGTCCCAGGAAATTGATACGCTTCATAGTTTATTATTAATTATTTCAGCTAAATCTGTTTCTTCTCTGTTTTGTTTTTTAGAATCCGAGTTTAACCCCTAATGTGGCACTGCGGAATATAGGATCGAGGCCGGTGTCGATGCCCTGTCCATAGAGACTGGGACTGGCACTGAATTCCGGATCATACCCCATATATTTTGTAAAAGTCAGCAGGTTGGTTCCTGTAATATATACCGTGGCATTCCGGATAAATCCTTCTTTAACCGGCATCGCATAGGACAATGATGCATGACGCAGCCGCAGGTAGGAACCATCTTCGATCCAGCGGTCGCTGAAACGGCTGTTGCCCATCGGATCACCATAGGTGGCTTTCGGCATATTGGTCACCTGTCCTTCTGCTCTCCAGCGATTGACCACACTGCTCAGCTGGTTATCGATGCTGCTGGCTGATTCGAGGCGGTAACGCAGGTAATTGAATATTTTATTTCCTCCTGCATACGTAAACAGGGCTTCCAGCTGGAAGCGGTGATAGGTGAGTTTGCTGGAGAAACCACCATAATACTCCGGCATGGGACTACCCAGTACGCGGCGGTCTTTTTCATCAATGATATTATCCCCGTTGACATCAGAGAAATGAATATCACCGGCTCCGAAGGCGCGATAGCTTCCGTCCGCATTTTTAATTTTCAGGTTAGCGATCCGGGCTTCTTCAGCCGTGCTGAAAACGCCATTGGTGATATATCCATAAAACACACCGGCAGGGCGGCTTCCCTGGGTCAGTAAGGTAGCACCGGCATATTCAGTCAGGAAGTTTCCACCCGGTACATGATTTACTTTATTACGTACAGTCGCTATATTACCACTGATATCCCATTGCAGGTTCTTTTTATTGATCAGGCGTACCCCCACACTGGCTTCCACCCCGGTATTCTGCATACTTCCGTTATTGGTCAGGATGGTATTGAATCCGGCGGCACCGGTGATATTCTCATAGACCAGCATATTGTTGGTGCGGCTATGGAATAAATCAGCGGTAAAAGTCAGGCGTTCATTCCAGGTAGCCAGGTCAACACCCAGGTTGTACTTTGCACTGGTTTCCCATTGCAGGGCGGGATTGGGAATACCATTTCTGACAAGTCCCTGCATACCGAGCAGGTTCTGTGACATATAAGCCTGGCGGGTGGAATAATTACCGATATCATCATTACCGGTCATACTCCAGGAGAGACGTAATTTCAACAGGTCGATTTTTGAATCGGCCATAAAGTTTTCAGAAGACAGCAGCCAGGCCAAACTGGCAGAAGGCAGTACGGCAAAACGATTACCATTTATTACTACCCCATTGCTGCCGGCTTTACCAAAACGGGAAGAGCCATCCACTCCTGCATTAAAGGCCAGGAAGATTTTGCTCTTATACGCATATTCCGCATTGAAATAAGTGTTCATCCAGTTCCACTCGCCGATGCCACCGCCTACCTGGCGAAGGGCATTCAGTCCGTTCTGTACACTCACCAGGTCATCGGTGGCCGAGTTAAAGCCCAGGGCAAAATCCTGTTCCGCATCGCTGTGCTGGTAACGTAAGCCAAGCCGGGAAGTAAACTGGTGATAACGTTTCACTGTTTTGCTGTACTCAAGTCTTGTATCTGTATAAAAAGCAAACAGTCTTTTCACCTGGCTGCCGAGACGGCTGTCCACAATGGCATTACTCAGGGTATCATTCTCCACACCTTTACGGGGGATGAAGATATTTTCCCGAACCTTATCATAGGTCACCCCGAATAAAGTGGACGCATTCAGGGTTTTGGAAATCGCATAATTAAAACGGAAAGACCCGTTGAAGCGGTAATACTTATTAAAGGCCTGCATGTTGCTGATCAGGGCGGCAGGGTTACTTTTTCCGAGTATATCCACATCGGCCAGGTTGGGAGAAGTGACTCCTTTATCATTCACTTCTTTGTCCAGCATAAACGGGGCCTTGGTCAAGGCGAGATACAAGGGAGCGGTTTTATCAGAGATCCCCTGGTCTTTCAGTTGCTGCTCATTATAAGAGAAGGAGAGATTGGCCGCACCGGTAAAGCGTTTGGAAAAATTGAACTCGGCATTAAAGCGGGTATTGTACCGGTTAAAATCAGTGGTACGGACCGTACCTGCTGCTTTTGCATAACCCATGCTGAGGGCATAGGTGGCAATATTATCACCACCGGTTACTTTCAGGAAATAGTTATTGGTCAGGCTGCTGTTCATGACTTTATCCTGCCAGTTGGTATTGCTGTGATAGCGGTAATAATCAGGATTACCGGTGGTATCATCGATCATAAAAGGCATGGCATTAATAGCAGAGGTGGACATCCCTTTGCTTTGCAGCATACCGGCCAGGTAAACCCTGAACTGGTCCGCATTCATCACCGGCAGTGAGGAGGGTTGCTGGTTATAGGTTACATACGCTCCAAAGTCGATATGGGTGGCCTGTTGAGCAGCTCTTGAAGTGGTAATGATAATGGCTCCATTGGCGCCTTTTGCTCCATAGATGGAAGCCGCATCTTTCAGCACTGTTACATTATCGATATCCTGAACATTGATCAGGGCAAAGGGATTCGTGTAGTTATTGGCGATAATACTTTGGCCATAGTCATTGACATCGTAGATCATTCCATCCACGATCACCAGTGGTTTGTTGGTCCCGAATAAAGAGTTATACCCGCGGAGGAAAAGATTGGCTCCTACGCCTGGTGTTCCTGAACGGCGGATGCTGTTTAATCCGGCCACCTGTCCCTGCAGCAATGCATCGAGGGTTTCCATGGGTTTTGACCATACCCCGTTCAGCTGGAGACGGGACATAGCCGCCGTACTGTTGCGCATGGGAGCTGTAGCCAGGGGGCCTGTTACGGCATCCTGGAAACTGTTGTATCCGTCATCCAGTAAAGAGACATCCACCTGCTTCCTTCCAAGAAGGGAAATTGGTTTATTGTTATAACCTTCGGCGGTCACAATCACTTCTTCATAATAAGTGGGCACATTCAGCTTAAACGCCCCGTTGCCGTCGGTAATGGCGGCAGACACATTGGCCAGGCTGATACGGGCACCTACGATTCCTTTTCCGGTGGCGGCATCCCGTATGGTACCGGTTACCTGTAACTTCTGTATGGCCACTGTATCTTTCTTAGCATTCGGTTGCTGTGCGGCCGCATCCTGCACCAGGGCCAGGATAACCAGTATTCCTAAGGCTTTCTTAACTCCGCTTGTAATGGTTGAATACATGTGTATGAAAATTTTCTTGAATCAATCAGTTTATAAACT
>CAZFLL010000166.1:0-6189 GCA_964519865.1 uncultured Chitinophaga sp.
AGGCGGACGAATTGCTGAAAAAGCGGCTACCGGAATAACTGAACAATTGGTATCGCTGGGCTTTGAAAGTGACCGGTTGAAAACAGGTACGCCACCCAGGGTGGATGGCCGTAGCCTCGATTATTCCAAAATGGAAGAACAACCGGGTGATACCGAGCATGTTGGTTTCTCTTACCTGGATACCGAAAAATCAACCAAACAAAGAAGTTGCTGGATCACGTATACCAATCAGAAAGTACATGATATCCTGAAAACCGGCTTTGACCGTAGCCCGATGTTTGCCGGGCGGATTGATGGGGTAGGGCCCCGTTATTGTCCGAGTATAGAAGACAAGATCAACCGCTTTGCAGAAAGAGACAGACACCAGCTGTTTGTAGAGCCAGAAGGCTGGAATACAGTAGAGATTTACCTGAATGGTTTCTCCACTTCGTTACCGGAAGAAACACAATACGAAGCTCTTCGTAATATACCAGGATTTGAGCAGGCTAAGATGTTCCGTCCCGGCTATGCCATCGAATATGATTTCTTCCCCCCGACACAATTAAAATATTCACTGGAAACAAAACTGATCAGCCATCTTTTCTTCGCTGGCCAGATCAATGGTACCACCGGCTATGAAGAAGCAGCCTGCCAGGGATTAATGGCCGGTATCAATGCCCACCAGAAAGCGGTGGAAAAAGAAGCATTGATCCTTAAAAGAAGTGATGCTTATATCGGTGTGCTCATTGATGATTTAATCAGCAAGGGTACACAGGAACCTTACCGCATGTTTACTTCCCGGGCAGAGTTCCGTACATTATTGAGACAGGATAATGCTGATCTCCGCTTAACTGAATTAAGTTATAAGCTGGGTCTTGCCTCACAGGAGAGAATGGATAAAGTAGCCGACAAAAAATCAGCCGTTGAAACCATCAAAAAGATATTGAAAGAAATGCCGGTTGAGCCAATCGAAATAAATGGCTGGTTTGAAAAAATTGGTTCCTCTGTTATTTCAGAAAGACAAAAAGCGGAAAAAATACTGTTACGTCCATCCGTGGAACTGGCCGATCTCGCAGAGGCGTTACCAAAATTAAAGGCCGCTCTATCCTCCTTTACAAAAGACGCTATTGAGCAGGCTGCCATCCAGGTAAAATATGATGTCTATATCGAAAAGGAGCGGGAGCTGGTCAACCGGATGTCGCAATTAGAAGAACTGGAAATTCCAGAAACCTTTGATTATAAACGGATCGGTTCATTGGGAAATGAAGCCCGTGAAAAGCTTTCACGTATAAAACCCAGGACCCTGGGGCAGGCCAGCCGGATTTCGGGTATTAATCCCAGTGATGTGCAGATACTTATGGTGTTTATGGGCAGATAATGCTTCTTTAAACCCCTCTATTTCGTTTCTTTTCCTTGAAAAATTAAGTATTTTGTAGACCTCTGTCTTCTCTATACCTGGCCAAAACAACCAGAAATGAAAGTATTGCCCTGCAACTCCTCTCTCAAAAAGAATTTAGTACTGCTGTTGCTTTTCCTAACGTTTGCGTTTTCTTCAAAAGCACAACTACGTCAGATCTATTCTGATATGGTTTCCACCAGCAACGATATCCAGAAAATAAGTTTTTATACACCAGCCCAGGGTTATATTGCTTCCACTGATGCCTCCTGGGACTGGGTCGGTTACACAGCAGATAGTGGCAGAACTTATATAAAAAGACCGATCACCCTGGCCAATGTTGATTATAACGGATATAGCGTAAACCTCACATTTGGATTTGGTATCGCCGGTGTAAAAGCCTTTGACCAGAACAATATTCTCGTGTATGGCGACTACGGACTTGTTCCGGCAATTCTTAAATCAACCAATGGCGGTGTATCCTATTTACTGGTCTATCACTCCCAGGTAGGACCCACCACCTTCAGCACCCTGTCGGACATGATCTTTCCACAGGATAATTCTGTTGGTTTTGCTGTAGACGGCTATAAAGTAATTAAAACCACCAATGGCGGCAGCAACTGGGCCGTAGTCTATAATGGTTCTGCACCTGCCATCGGGGCGCTTGATGCTATTGATAATAATAATGTATTTGCCTTTTCATCAGATAACAGCAATACTACGGGTGGTATGGTTAAAACCAGCAATGGAGGTGGTTTATGGCAGGCGGTCACCCTGCCGGATCCGCGGCTCGTGTCAGCTGATTTTATAACCCCTTCAAAAGGATGGATCAGTGTAAACCAGAATTTTGACAGCTCACTTATCTATTATACATCCAACGGCGGCGCCAGCTGGGTGAAGAAAAACAGTGGCCTGGTCAATCCGATTCATCTGGTGGATATGCATTTTGTCAATGATTCGGTTGGTTTTGGTATTGGGGGCCTGTATACCACTTTTAAAACTTCGGACTCGGGCCGTGTCTGGGAACCTGTTCGCAGAGATAACAATTTCAGCTACCTGGGTTATGGTCATAATGACTTATTTGCCATTAATGAAAATCAGTTCTGGTGTGGTGGTGGACGTGATTTCCTTGAATTAACCACCAATGCGGGTGGAACACCGATGCCCCTGGCCTTATTCAAAATTGATGTATCCGCCTTATACAATACCAATATAATTTACCTGCAGAATTACTCTAAACCTGGCTATACGTTTAAATGGTACCGAAACAATACATTACTAAGTACGGCTTATCATAGCTCCTATACCCGGGATCCGGCCAGTCTGCACGACAGTATTAAACTTGTCGTAAATAATGGGGTGCTCTCGGATTCGCTGACACTCCACCAGTTCTTCGCACCGCCGGTTATTGTATCCGGATTTACTCCTTCATCGGGTGGTGCAGGTGCAGTTATAACCATCACCGGCCAGAATCTGGGCGATGCAACCCAGGTGCGTTTTGGTAATGTTCCGGCAACATCGCTGAACATTGTATCTGCTACCACAATTAAAGCAACCGTGACCACGGGTGCGAGTGGATATGTTACTGTATTTACACCTAACGGAAAAGATTCGCTGCCTGGTTTTACTTTTATACCACCCCCAACCCTTTCATCATTTGCGCCAACTTCTGCAACAGCAGGAACAACTGTAATAATAACCGGTACCAATCTCACCGGTGCCACTTCTGTTACATTCGGGGGAGTGCCCGCCTCATACATAGTTCTTTCAGCCACCCAGATACAGGCCACAGCTCCCTCCGGTCCCTCAGGAAATATAGTTGTAATAACACCAGGCGGTACCGCCTCACTTTCTGGCTACTCATCACTACCCTCCATCACTTCCTTTACACCCATAAAAGGAACCCATGGTACTATAATGACTATAAATGGAACCAGTCTTTCGGGGGCCACTGCCGTAACTATTGGTGGTGTCAATGTCGTTTCTTTTACCGTTAACTCGGCCAGTTCAATCACTGCGGAAGTTGGTCCGGGGGCATCCGGAAATGTAACCGTGGTCCGGCCGGAAGGCAGTGCCTCGCTGGGGACATTTACCTGGATTCCTCCTCCTGTAATTACTTCCTTTACACCGCAATCTGGTCCAATAGGGACCACAGTCACCATTACAGGAACAGGATTTTTAAATACACTGTCCGGCAACACCGTTTACTTCGGTGCAACAAAGGCAACAATTACCTCTGCCAGCACTACTTCGCTGGTAGTAACCGTTCCGGCCGGAGCCAGTTACAGCAGTATTAGTGTGGCCGCCAATAACCTGGTTGGATATTCCTCCCAACCCTTCCTGGTAACTTTTCCGAACGGAGGAAGTATCACCCCTACTTCATTTACTTCTGACCTGGTAATGAACACGGGCAACGATGTGCTGCCTTTTGGTGCAGTAGCATCTGATTTTGACGGCGATGGTAAAACTGATGTCGGCATACTAAAACTCACTAACCCTGTGAGCGTACCAGCCGGGGTAATTGTTTACAGAAATACAGGTACGGGTGCATCGTTTGCCTTTACCCTGGCTGCAGAACTGGCCGGCGGTTACGAATCCATAGCCACTGCCGATTTTGACGGGGATGGCAAACCAGATATTGTGATGACTGCCGGTTCAAACTTTATGATTTACCTGAATAACTCTACTTCCGGTAATATCTCGTTTCAGCCCGTCATCACACTGACCAACAGTTATACTCCGGGAAGGCTATGTGTGGCCGATGTGGATGGAGATGGAAAAACAGATCTTATTACCAATAACAGTCCATCAGTTGGACTGGCGATCAGAAGAAATATCAGTGAGCCGGGTACACTGGCTTTCCGGCCAGCAGTAATAATAGCTGGTGGCCCCAGTGAAAGAAATATCACCGCAGCAGACCTGAACGGAGACCGTCTTCCGGAGTTGATTGTATCAGGTGCCGGAGTCTTTAAAAACAATAGTAGCCCTGGTATCATTGCTTTTGATGCCCCAATTACTAATCTCTACTACACACATTCATATGTAACAACCGGTGATATAGATGGAGATGGTAAAACGGATGTGGTGGCCGGAGATGTATATGGTTCCCGTATTTTAGTTATGCGTAACACCGGAGCCGGCACCGCACTTAGTTTTGCGGAACCGGTACCCTTCCCCGCAGTAGCATACCCGGGGACCATTGGCACCGGTGATTTTGATGGGGATGGTAAACCGGACCTGGCTGTCGCTCTTCAGGATAAGAAAATCTGTGTCTTTAAAAACCTCTCTTCTCCGGGTACTATTAACCTGAAACCAAAAGTGGACTTCGTTCCCGGTTCAGTTGGAAGTGAAAACCAGGTGATCATTGCTGATTGGAACAATGATGGGAAAACTGATATCACCCTGACTTGTGAGATACAGCGTTCGGTAACTTTTTTCCGTAACGAAGTAAAACCAGCGCCCTCTGTACATTCCTTCACACCAACCCTGGCTGCAAATGGCGCTACCATTACGATCAGCGGTAATAATTTTACCGGGGCTACTGCAGTCAGTTTTGGCGGGGTTCCTGCCGCTTCTTTCACAGTGAATTCTCCCGGCAGCATTACGGCCATCCTGGGCACAGGTGCCAGCGGTGCTGTGTCGGTAACCAATCCTTTTGGTACCGATTCCCTGTCCGGATTTGTATATGGGGCACCCCCCGTAATCACTTCGGTTAGTCCTGAATCCGGAAATGTCGGAGCCACCATAACCATTACCGGCATCAACTTTAATGCAACAGCAGAAAACAATATTGTGTATTTCGGGGCCACAAAGGCAAGGGTATTAACCGCAACCGCTACCAGTCTGACTGTTGCTGTACCTTTTGGATCCTTTTATGCACCCATCTCTGTAACGAATAACTATTTGACCGCCTATTCTTCCAGGCCGTTTATAACCACTTTTGTCAATTCCACATCCACCCTGACTACTGCAAACTTTGCACCCAGGATGGAGTTTACCGGTGTGCCCTCGGGCGCGTTAGTGGATATAGACGGAGATGGGAAGCCGGACCTGGCCGGCGGATGGAGCGCAACAGCTTTTGCCGTTTCCCGCAATACCAGTGTAACCGGAAATATTTCCTTTGCCTATCCAACGATCATAAATGGTTTAACCGGAAGTAACGGTTGCATGAGTGAGGATTTTAACGGGGATGGAAAAAAAGATCTTGTTTTCATTGGTGGCACCAGCACTATTTCTGTTGTAAAAAACACCAGTATTCCCGGAAATATTTCGTTTGATTCCCGCACTGATTATATCACCGGTACCAGTTCTCAGCCTTCCGGTATCTATATTACCGATGTGGATGCAGATGGCAAGCCGGATATTATTGTATCCAACTACGGCGGGCAGACTCTTTCATTATTTAAAAATAAATCCACTCCTTCCACCATCATTTTTGCCGAAAGAACGGATTACCATATTGACGGTTACGGCAATGATGCCGGAGCCCTCGATCTGGATGGGGATGGTAAACCAGAAATTTTTGGAACCGCAAATGGTCCTGATGAAATATCTGTTTTCAAAAATACATCGGTACCGGGTACAGCTTCCTTTGCTGCAAAAATTGATCTGCCTACTGGTTCATGGCCATCGACAGTTTCAGCCGGTGACCTCGATGGCGACAGCAAGGCGGACTTAGTGGTGTCCAATGCAAATTCCGGCGGAATATCCATCTTCAAAAACAACAGCAGTATTGGCTCGCTTGCTTTTTTACCAAAAGCTGATATTGCCACCGGCGGTACAGTATTTGGAAATGGCATCAACGATCTGAATGG
>CAZFLL010000167.1:0-6138 GCA_964519865.1 uncultured Chitinophaga sp.
CAACAAAAACAAAACCGACATGCAGCAACCAGTATCCAATGGTAATGGCGGGGGAGCTACCCTGATCAGTGCCGGCACCGTTCTGAAAGGCGATATCAGCAGCAGCAATGACCTGCGGATTGATGGAACCGTAATCGGGAATATTAAAAGCGGCTCCAAGATCATTGTAGGCAGCAGTGGTGTGGTGGAGGGGGATATTACCGGCAACCAGGCCGATATTACCGGAAAAGTAACCGGGAATATACGGGCCAAGGAACTCCTTCAGTTAAGGGGTGAATGCCTGGTGACGGGTAACTTATATGCCGGTAAACTGCAGGTGGAACCTTCAGCAACCTTCAACGGCCAGTGCCATATGGGAGCCAATATAGTCGAGATGAATAACAATGAACCAGCAGTCACCATCGCCGCGCAGTAATAAAGACGAATTACTCCGCTATGCGGGACTGGGCACCCAGATCCTGGCGGCCATCGGGATTGCCGTGTTCGCCGGCTTTAAACTGGATAAATGGCTGCATACTTTCCCGTTGCTGGCCTGTGTCTTACCTTTGGTCTTCCTGGCGGCAATCTTCTATAAGGTTTTCCGCGAAACAAGCAGGCCAAAAAAAGATGAATAAAAAGCTGTTACAGTCGGTACGCCCGTTGTTTATTGTTTTTATCCTGGTGAACGCCCTGGCTGTAACCGGTAAATCATTACTGGCAAAATATAATTTCAGCCAGGATGTAGTTATCCTGGGTAACCTGCTGTTGTTTGCGGTGATCCTGGTTTCCTACTTTATCACGTTCCGTTCCCTTCATTCTCCCAATTCACAGGCCTTTATCCGTTCTATGTACGGCAGTTTCATGATCAAATTTTTCTTCCTGGCCATTGCCGCGTTTGTCTACATCATGGTGGCAAAAGAAAACGTGAATAAACAAGCCCTGGCCGCCTGCGGGTTACTCTATATCGTTTACACATTTATTGAAATCAGGGCACTGATGAAAACACTCAACGAACTGAAGCAGGCGAAGAATGGCTAAAAAAGAAGTTCCCGTAAATCACCTCGAGCAATTTCTTCCCCCGGGTACAGGGGAAGCTGTATTGCAATACCTGCATGAATATAAAGTGCACCTGACCATTGCCCGTGAACGCAAAAGCATCCTGGGCGATTACCGGCATCGTACCCGTGAACAAAACCACCGGATCAGTGTCAATGGCAACCTTAACGCTTATGCTTTCCTGGTAACCCTGCTGCATGAGATCGCTCACCTGCTGACCTTTGAGCAGTTTGGCAACCGGGTATCCGCCCATGGCAAGGAATGGAAAGCAGTATTTGGAAAATTACTCCACCAGTTTGTACAAAACCAGGTTTTTCCACCCGATATTCAAAAAGAACTCACTGAATCACTCAGGAACCCCGCTGCCAGCAGTTGTGCGGAAGATGGCCTCCTGCGCGTACTGAGAAATTATGATGTCAGAAAAGAACATCACCATCTCGTGGAAGAATTCCCGGCAGGCAGCCTGTTCCGCCTTAAAGACGGCCGCATTTTTAAAAAAGGGGAGAAACTCCGTAAACGGTATAAATGCACTGAATTGTCCACCGGGAAAGTGTATTTGTTTAGTCCGGTATATGAAGCGGTTTTGTTAGTTAGTAGTTAGTAGCCGGTAGTTAGTAGCCTGTCTGCCGGCAAAGGCAGGTCAACAGCCCCTCCGGAGAGAGGTTGTCTAAACCTTCTAAACCCTGCTTTCAGCATCTGTCTTCTTTAATACTCTCTAAACCTTCTAAACCCTCCCGATCTTGCTCAATCTTTCGTTATTTTTGCATTGAATCAATTAACATTAAATCAAAGAACATGAAAAAGATTTTAATCGTGATGGCCCTGTTGGCCGGAGTTAATAACCTGAATGCGCAAACGGCGAAGAATGACTGGATGGTAGGGGGTAATTTCCGCCTGAATACAACAGACAATAATACCCAGATCGCGTTTACGCCGAATGCCGGAATATTTATTGCAGAGAACCTCGCTTTTGGCGGTAATTTCTCTCTTTCCTATTCAAAGTCCGGCAATAATAAATACACTTCATTTGGTATTGGCCCCTTTATGCGCTATTATTTCACCACCGAAAGCCAGGCTGTTCGCCCGATCATTCATGGCAGTTTTAATTTCCTGAGTAATAAACAAAAGATCGGCAGTCTTTCCAGTACCAATTCCGGGACCAATTTTTTTGTAGGTGGTGGTGCAGCTATGTTTATCAGCCAGAATGTTTCTATTGATGCATTGCTGGGTTATGACCGCACCAAATACAAAAACTTCAGTGGTAGCGGCGGCTTTGCCTTTAATGTCGGCTTCCAGGTATATTTGCTGAAAAGCCAGGTGGAGAAGGTGAGAGGGAAGAAGTAAGAAACGAGAAGCGAGAGGCGAGAAGCGAGAAGTACTGGAAGTCCATCCTTCTGGCCTCTAGCTTCTCGCTTCTAGCTTTTTCATCATCCACAACGGGCAACCGAAATGACCACTATTGCCCATTGGGCCGGAGAGATAAGTAAATCCTAGTCGCTCGTATACTTTCAACGCGGCTTTCAGTTCATTCATGGTTTCGAGGTATACCTGGCTGAATCCGTTGACTTTTGCCTGTTCAAGACAACGGTTGATGAGTTGTGTGCCCAGCCCTGTACCACGGGCTTCGGGCAGCAGGTACATTTTTACCAGTTCGCAGGTGTCTTCCGGTAACCCTGCTGTCGGGAATATACCGCCGCCACCAACGATTTTCCCATCGGCTTCCGCAATATTATAAACTGATTTTTCCTGCCGGAATAATTCGAATAAAGCATCCGTTGTAGGATCGTAGTATACAGTACCCGGATGGTTGGCACCAAATTCTGCCAGGGTATCGCGGATGATTTTGGCGATCACCGGGTTGTCGGCGGGTTGTATGGGGCGGATGATGAGGTTCATGGGGCAAAGCTAGGGAGAAATGGAAATAGAGGAAAGAGGAGAGAGGAAAGAGGAGAGAGGAGAGAGGAGAAAGGAGAAAGGAGAGGGGAGAGAAGGGAGGAAACCCCATCCCGGAAACGGGACGGGGGATTACCATTACAATGAAAGATTGTCATCCCGATCGGAGGGACAAAACCAGCTTTTAGTCGAGCTGAAGGACTTTATCGCGGGGATATTTCACTTCGTATTTAAATCCGATCTTATTTTCTTTTTTAGGGTCAACGGTTAATTGCCAGGTCAGTTTTTGTGTATCATCATCCAGTTTGGCCCCATCGTATTTCCGGTCCTGGATCTCTATTTCTTTTGTCGTGGAAATGGGGAACTGATCATCCACCACAATACTGATCGCCTGCTGTTTGTTATTCCGGATCACGATCTCATATTGCCGGGTATCCGTTTTATTGCTGCCCATGAATTTCCGGGAACTGTATTCTTTCAGTAATGTTCTTTTCACCACCACGCCTTTGTCACGACCCAGGGAGAGATTGAGGGTGTCACCGGCATTGGCCACATCCAGGGTGGATTTACCCAGGAATGTACCTTCGAAAAAGAGGTTGGCTTCACCCGGCAGCAGGTTCAGTTCCTGCCAGTCTGCGATCTTGGCGGTTAAGAAGGCCTCCTGCTCAAATTTCGGGGCCGCATAATACTCAAACTGGGCTTTCATTTCGTAACCATCTATATCCACTGTATAAGTCTTGCCATCATTGAGTACGGTGTAAGGCTCATCAATTTCATAAATGGTTGTGGTGGGCTGATAGCTCGTACTGGTACTGATGGCAGTCTGTTCTTTCTTTTTCCGGTAATTGGGGGAAGCTTCTGTTTTATACTCATAAGCATCAGCAGAACTCATGCCGTAGCCGGTAACCACCACCTCAGACAATGACTTAGTGTCTTCCCGGAGTGCGATAGTCGTATAGGAGGATGAGGGAAAGATTTCTGTTGTTTCCATTCCAATGGCACTCACCACCAGGACCGGGGATCCGGATCCGGCATTGAGTGTAAAACCTCCATTCACATCAGCCGCTGTCCCTGTTCGTGCCCCCTTTACCGTAATACTGGCACCGGGAATTGGATTTCCCCGTTGATCAGTAATCCTGCCGGAAATAACACCACCCACTGAAGATAAACTCAGGCCAGGAACCCTGCCCTGTAATGAATTGCTGACATTGGTTGGATAATAATATTTTAAAAACCAGGGATTGATCACCGGTTTGGTGCCATCTTCATTGGGATTACCGGTTGATAAAAAGAGTTTAACATCCTTCCAGTCCTCGCCGCTCTGCTGAAACACATTGGCTTTATACTGCAGATCGATCGGGCTGCTGATATCCTTTACGCGGATATCATAAGTGGGAAACCAGCCTGATTTTTTAACCAGGTAGGTCAGGGTAAACTGGCTGTTGATGGTTTCTTTAGCATTGACCGTAACATGAATCTCACTCGTGGAGATATCCGCTTTCTGATTCAGTTCCGCCAGCTGTTTATTCATCTTTGCCAGCTCTGTTTCCATTTTTTTAATGGTCCGGTCAGTCTCCATTTGTTTCTGGTAAACTTCAGTCAGCCGGTTGCGCTGGAAATCGGCGGCATCTTTTAAATCCACTGCTTTCAAGCCGGTATTCGCACCCCCGATCTCCTGGTTCTTTACCAGCATGGATTCTTCCTGTTTGAATACATTCAGGATATTCCGTTGCAGGGCTATTTTCTCCAGCTGGTTTTCCCGTTGTGTTTCGATCTCCCTGATCTCTTCCTGCTTTTGCTGTTCTTTCATAAAATTCTGCTGGTGGATCACCGATAAAACAGTCAGGTTCCCTTCGGCTTTTACCTGGATACTTTGTTTCTCAATAGCGGGAGAAATATTGGTAAATACCAGTTCATATTTACCGGCAGTCAGGCTGACTTTAGCACTGCGCTGTGTCTGGGCTCCTTCCAGGAACACGGTTACTTTATCAATTTTACTGTCTATTGTTTTTTTAGTCTGGGCGCTGATTGGCAGGTACAACAGGCAGGCCGCCAGGAAGAATAGCTGTCTCATAATAGATGGTTTGGAGACAGGATGCGGGGTAAGAATGGATTACATAAGGATTATTCTGTTTCTTTTACATTGTAGCGGATTTCTTTTAAACTGAATTTTCCGTATACAAATTCTCCCTCCGGGTATTTCCAGGCCGCATCCGCTTCCGAGATCAGGTTAAAGCCATTGATTTCCGCATAGTGATGAACAGGGGTGGAGAAGGGGATTTTTTTCATGTCTGAAATGGCCATACGGTCATTGGAAATAAAATCAATGAGCTGGCCTTTTTCATTAAAGTACAGGCGGGCACTGATGCGTATACCATGATTGGTAAATAGGGCCTGCACCACATTCGGATCAATTGTTTCCCAACTGATCCGCGGATCTATCAGGGTGGCCGGTGCCAGCAGGCACATATCATTGAAAAGAGTGACAGTTTCCGTGGTATCCATATCCGGTCCTGATTGCTGAATGACCGGGATGACTCCAAAGAGCCGGATATTCATAGTGGCAGTTGTATTGACGTACCGGTGATAACCGGGAACTTTAATGCCATACATGTTGGCTTTCATAAAGAAAAGCCTGGCCGGTTCATCAAAGAAATTATACTGTTCTGAACGGAATGAAAAAAAATCCTTGCCCTTCTCCCGCATCTGTCCGTCAAATACTACCCGCATATTCAGCACCCGGGGCTTATTTAAAACACCACAGTATAAGAGATACCGTTGTACCGGAGCCGGCAAGTGACGGATATCGTCCATATTCAGCAAAGGTGCTGTCATTTTGCTGCTTTGTTCAGCCAGTTTTGCGGCTTCTTTTTTATACGATAATTCAAACATCCGGGTGGTCAGGCTGAGTATCGCCACGACTAAAAGTATAATATTGGCAATCGTTCCGAATTTTGCATCCTTCCAGCTAAGCAGTATAAGTACCTGCGAAAGGACACAGGCGGTCATACAAAGAAATATCCAGTAACCGGATTTTAACAGGAAAAGGGAAGCCGTAATGACAAACAGCAATGCCACGCAAAGCCATAAAAGACCAACCGGTCTTGAAATGGGTATCGTCAGTTGTTTCATCTCTGCATAACCAAAGGCTTTACTGAAACCCATCAGGTGAATGAGTCCATGTAACAGGAGCAGGCCGGCCATTAAATA
>CAZFLL010000168.1:0-6046 GCA_964519865.1 uncultured Chitinophaga sp.
TAATCATCCGCATCCTCTTTATCACGGATAGAGAAGGTAGTGCCGTTATTGGCATCAAAGCTCCGGGTCTGCTGGCGGATTTTTTCCCCGCTTTCGATTAACCCAATCAGCCGGGCCGCTTCCACGTCGATAGCCCTTTTCACATTGCGGATGGAGTTGAGGTTTTTGACTTCCACCCGGGTTCCGAGTTTGGGATCCCCTTTTTTCCGGACGGAAATATTCGCATCACAGCGCAGGCTGCCTTCTTCCATATTCCCGTCACAAATATCAAGGTAGCGAACCAGTTTACGTACTTCAGTGAGGTAGGCAAAGGCTTCATCACTGCTGCGGATATCCGGCTCAGTCACGATCTCCACCAGCGGCGTTCCGGCACGGTTATAGTCGATGCAGGTATTGTAATCATCCACATCGTGCAGACTTTTTCCCGCATCTTCTTCCATATGGATCCGGTTGAGCCGGATCTGCTTCTCGCCTTCCGTCGTTTTTATCTTCACATAGCCGCCTTTACAGATCGGTGTGGTATGCTGGGAAACCTGGTAACCCTTGGGCAGATCGGGATAGAAATAATTCTTACGGGCGAAATAGTTGTTCTTTTCAATCTCACAGTGACAGGCCAGTCCCATTTTAATCGCATGCTCGATCGCCCGCCGGTTCATTTTGGGCAGGGTACCCGGGTGGCCCAGGGTAACCGGACTTACATGGGTATTGGGTGGAGCTCCATAAGCAATGCTGTCGCCACAAAATAATTTGCTTTGGGTGAGCAACTGGGCATGCACTTCCAGTCCCACTACTATTTCGTATGTACCGCTGTTTTCCATTTCAGAACGGCAAAAATAACCCATTTGGACCAGTACAGCACCCTAAAAAAGAAGCCCTGCACCATTGGGCACAGGGCTTCTTTAACCACACACCAAAACAAAATCGGTTTACAGGTCTGCAGTTTTTATTTTTCTTGGCATTTTGACTTCCACATTCTGTGCTTTACCATCCCGCTGGAATTTCACCATCACAGAAACCTTCTCCTTACTTTCCCGGATAACCTTCACTACTTCATCGGTGCTGTTTACGGCTTTACCGTCGATCTCGGAGATAATATCATTTTCTTTCAGGCCGGCTTTGGCGGCATTGCTTTCCTCATCCACTTCAATCACTTTAACTCCTTTCCCGTCATCGGTATCCTGAACAGACAGGCCCAGTTTGGGACCATTGCCCGACCAGTTCCATCTTTGGGCAAAAGGCTCTTCCAGTGTTTTATAGCGTTGCATTTCACGCAACTGGGGCATATATTGCTGCAGGTCCTTGTTCAAATTCTCCATTTTAAAGCCTTCCATCGGGCTGATACTTCCTAAACCGCTCATGCCTTTCCATTTGCCAAGTTCAGCCGTGGCTTTTTGTTCTTTTTTATCCCGCAGCCAGGTTACGCTTACTTTATCACCGGGTTTGTGACTGGTAATCGCTTTGGTCAGGTCATCCGGGTCTTCGATATTAGTATCTCCTATTTTGGTAATCACATCGCCTTCTTTCAGGCCGATTTTCTCTGCAGCACTTTTCTCAGTGACATTATTAACTTTCACTCCTTTTTCATCCTTCTCTGTACTCACACCCAGCATGGCCCGGTTATCATCAAAGGTGGTGCGAAAACTGGTTCCGGATCTTGGAGTCCAGGCAAAGGCATTCCCGTTACCTGTACTGAAGGTCAGTGATTCCATATCCTTCAGGTTATTGGTGATCACTTTTATTTCCCCTTCTTTATAATCCTCGAGCGGCTTTCCGTTAATGGTGATCTTGTCATTGTTGATTTCCACCACCACTTTGTCTTTCTTATCACCCTTGCGGGTAATAATGATCTGCTGTACGTCGTTTTTGTCTTTTGATTTCTCTTTTACTTTCTCTTCTGGCTGGGCCATAAGGAGGGCTGGAGAGAGAAGGGCAATGGCCAGGGCAGGCACCCAATTTTTTATCCTGTTCATACGCATAAAATTAGTTTTTACTTTTATCTACGTTAAGTTTCGTAGATCAAATATAAAGAGTTTTTCTGAAATACGAAATGTTTCGGTTTTGTTAAGTTTGGCAGTGGTTGAAAGATCGAAGGGGCTGCTGTAATTGACAGGTTAATAGGTTGAAAAGTTGACAAGGGTGTGCATTAAGCTGATAATTAGATAGTTATAGGTTCTTGCCCGGCATTGCCCTCCCTGTAAACCTGTTAACTTGTCAACCTTTCAACTTCATACGTCCTCGCGGGATGTTCATCCACGATCTCCTCTCCCACGAACTTCATCCCGCATTTCTCCAGCACTTTAATGGATGCCAGGTTGCCCGGCATCGCCCTCCCGACTATCCGGCGAAGACGCAATTTTTCAAACCCGTATTTTATAGAAGCATAGGCCGCCTCCGTGGCATATCCATTCCCCCAGGCTGATTTAATAAAACGGTATCCAAGGTCAATTTCATCCCTTTCCGGCCGGTATTTCAGTCCGCACCAACCGATAAATTCAAGTCCTGGCTTGGTATGTACCGCCCACCGGCCATGATTATACAGCGCATATTGGGGCAATATGACCTGCTCCAGAACCTCATTGGCATGTTCAAGGTCACGGACCGGGTCGCCGGTATACCGGGTTACTTCAGGATCCTCATTCAGGGTATAGATCAGATGCCCTTCCCCCGGTTCGAATAAGCGGAGCAACAATCTTTCTGTTTCAATGATAACGTGCATATATAAACGAAGAGTAGTTTTACTAACCTGAAAGTGGTATTGTGAGATTCAGCAGATTGCAGAACTTTGTGCTTTAATTCAAGCGCCGGTTCCCATGCAATACCTTATCTCCATCTCCATTATTTCAGTTTGTTTAGTCGTAATCGTTTGGGGACTCCGGATCTACAAAGAGAACAGGGAGCTGGAAAAACAGCAACAGAAATACAGGGAAGACGACGATTTCCGGTTTTATCATTAAGTCTTACAACAGCTTTTTCACTGCTGCAATCACTTCCGGCAGTTTATCCGCCTGCTGCCCACCGGCTGTGGCCAGTGTCTTTTGTCCGCCTCCGCCTCCTTTGATCAAAGGTGCTATCTGTTCCTTAATGATCTTTCCTGCATCAAGATTTTTCGCGGCGGCTACATTATCGGCGATACCCACGGCCACAAAGGGTTTCCCATCTATATTGGCACAAAGCACGGCCACATGATCGCGCAGGTGATTCTTCAGGTCGGCACATAATTTCTTCAGGGCATCGGCATTACTCACTTCCACGATATCCCCGATAAAATTCACGCCATTGATGATCTCATCTTTCTGCAGTAACTCATTGCGGATACCGACCAGTTGGCGGGCCTCAAGGGCTTCCGCCTGTTTTTTCAGTCCTGTGTTTTCAGCCTGCAGGCTTTCCACGGCTTTCTGCAGGTCTTTCGGATGCTTGAGTATTTCTTTCAGTTGAACAATCAGCTGCAATTGTTCATTCAGGTAAGTTTCTGCCTGTTTGCCACATATGGCTTCCACCCGGCGTACACCTGCAGCAACCGCAGATTCACCGGTAAACTTGAAAAATCCGAGTTCGCCGGTTGATCCGACATGGGTGCCACCGCATAATTCAACCGAATACGCAGGGTCTATAATCACCACCCGTACCACATCCCCGTATTTTTCGCCAAACAGGGCCATGGCCCCAAGTTTCAGTGCTTCTTCCTTGGGTAATGATTTTATGACTACAGGAATATTTTCCCTGATCTTTTCATTCACGATCGCTTCAATCTTTGCCAGTTCCTCATCGCTTACTTTGGAAAAATGGGAAAAGTCAAACCGCAGGCGTTCCTCATTCACCAATGATCCTTTCTGCGCCACATGGGTTCCCAACACCTGGCGCAGGGCGGCATGCAATAAATGGGTGGCTGAGTGATGCAGCGTGGTTTCTTTCCGTTTTGCACCATCCACTTTAGCGTTTATCGTTCCTGATACATCAGCCGGTAATGTTTCAGTAAAGTGAATGATCAGGTCATTGTCTTTCTTTGTATCCACCACGGCCACTTCTGTTCCATGGATCGACAGCCAGCCTTTATCACCCACCTGGCCGCCACTCTCGGCATAAAACGGGGTGGTTTCAAGTACCAGTTGAAAACCTTCTTTTCCCTTTGCTTTTACTTTCCGGTATTTTAATATTTCTGTCTGCGCTTCCAGTGAATCATAGCCCACAAACCGGTTGCTGCCTGCTTTCAGTTCCACCCAATCACCTGCATCCACTGTGGTGGCGGCACGACTACGGTCTTTCTGCTGCTGCATCTCGGCTTTAAATCCTTCTTCATCCACTTTCAGGTTATTCTCTGCCGCGATCAACTGGGTCAGGTCAAGCGGGAAGCCATAGGTATCATATAACTCAAATGAATCTTTCCCGGAAATACTTCCCTTTGCAATCAGATCATCCACTCTTTTCAGTCCTTTCTCTAATGTTCGCAGGAAAGCTTCCTCTTCTTCTTTCACTACTTTACTGACAAAGTCCACCTGCTGCTGCAGTTCAGGGAATACACCGGCAAACTGGGCGGCCAGTAATGGGACCAACTGTGTCAGCAATGGTTGTTTATAATCGAGATAGGAATAGTAATAACGAACCGCACGGCGCAATATCCGGCGGATCACATAACCGGCACCGGTATTGGAAGGCAGCTGCCCGTCTGCAATGGTAAAACTGATCGCCCGGATATGGTCAGCAATAACCCGGAAGGCCACCGCCTGCTTGCTGTCGCCCCGGTCATATTTTTTCCCGGTGATTTTCTCTGTAGCTTCTATTGTTCCGCTGAAAATATCCGTATCATAATTGGATGTCTTGCCCTGCAATACCCGCACCAGGCGCTCCAGGCCCATCCCGGTATCCACATGAGTGGCAGGCAGGGGTTCGAGGCTGCCGTCTTTCTTCCGGTTAAACTGCATGAATACATTGTTCCATATCTCGATCACCTGTGGGTGATCTTTATTAACCAGCATATGTCCTGGTACTTTTGCCCGCTCTTCATCCGGTCTCAGGTCCACGTGAATTTCGCTGCAGGGACCACAGGGACCTGTGTCACCCATTTCCCAGAAATTATCTTTCTTATTGCCAAATACGATCTGGTTAAAGGGATCCGGCAGAATCGCCTTCCATTTATCCAGCGCAATTTTTGAAGCCGGCAGTTTTTCTTTTTCATCGCCCTGGAACACGGATGCATAAAGCCGGCTTTTATCGATTTTATACACTTCAGTCAGCAGTTCCCAGCTCCATTCAATCGCTTCATCCTTGAAATAATCCCCAAAACTCCAGTTACCCAGCATTTCAAACATGGTATGGTGATAGGTATCCACTCCTACTTCTTCCAGGTCATTGTGCTTACCACTTACACGCAGGCACTTCTGGGTATCCGCCACTCTTTTATAGGGGGCCGGTTTGTTTCCCAGGAAATAATCCTTAAACTGGTTCATCCCCGCATTGGTAAACATCAGGGTGGGGTCGTTTTTCACCACAATTGGGGCAGAAGGGACAATTTCATGTCCTTTGGAACGGAAAAAGTCCAGGAAAGCCTTACGTATATCTGCGCTGGTCATCATATTACAACAGTAATTGGGTTGATTTTTGCCTTATAACAGGCTATATTTGTTCACCTTGTCCTCCGAAGCTTCAGCGAAGGAGGGCTTCTCCCTCGTAGCCCTGCCTGCCGGCAGGCAGCTTTAACAAAGGAGGACAAAGGTAAAATATTCGGGTGGCATTCTGTGCTTTAACCCTTTGTAAGGCCGCTTCCATGAAGAAAATCAAATATTACTATAATACCCATACCCTGCGGTTCGAAAAGCTGGAAACACCCCTTCGGGTTCGGCTCCTTCAGGTGTTTGGATTTATAGCAGCTTCTATTGTTACCGGAATCATCATTTTTGCCATTGCATTTCAATACATCGATTCCCCCAAAGAAAAAATACTACGTCAACAAAACGAAGATCTAAAAGAGGGGTACGCTGTTATCGAAGAGCGCCTCAAGCAGCTTGAATTAAAGATGGGTGAAATCACCAATCGAGACAATACTGTATAC
>CAZFLL010000169.1:0-6031 GCA_964519865.1 uncultured Chitinophaga sp.
TGGGCAATATTTACCTGGCACAGCACCGAAAGCAGGATGCCATCCGGTTTTTTAAGAAAGCGCTGGAGATTACTCCGGGGTATGAGGAGGCGAGGAACAGGCTGAAGGAGGTGGGTGAGGATCAGTAAGAAGTTAACTGGAAAGTGAAAACGTATAACTGTAAACTGAAAATGGATAAATATGAAGTAGGGTGAAAGAGCCGGGGTATTTCAATTATATTTAAAACAGAAGGGCCCGGCGCTATGTAGACCCTTTTTTCACTGGAAACAACAAGTTTATTTACAAGCCTGGCCGCAGGCGGTGATATTTTCATAGCGTTTGTTTTGATCTGACAAATTAAATCCACCAAATGGTCCGATTCAGAGAGGCAACAGATGAAGATAATCAGCAATTGATACAGCTCACTGCCACTGCTGGTATGGCTGGTGACGTAGGCTTACGGATAGACCGGAAACCCGATTTCTTCGCCCTGCTGAAAATGAGGGGGACTACGAAAGTTTATATTGCTGAAGAAAACGATAAGATTATAGGCAGCATCTGTGTTTCCCCACAGGAGGTATATGTCGGGGGCAAAATAGTCCCGCTTTGCTATATCGGCGATTTTAAAGTGGCTGAGGAATACAGGAATAAAGGCATCGGTCTGCAGTTGTGCAATACTGTGGCCGATTATGTAATAGCCCGGAATGCCGACCTGGCATTCCTGAACGTGTCAAAAGGAAATACAAAACCCTTTTCCTTTTTTAAGAACCGGCCCAACATACCAGATTTCGAAAACATCGGCATTTTTAAAATTCACCAGGTAATCGGTAAAAAAATAAAACCACTAAAAACCGGTTATTCCATACAGGAAACCATGTTGACTGAAGAGGTTTTACAGTATTTCAATGCCCAATACAGTCAGTACCAGTTGGGTACCGTGTTGACACCAGAAAAATTCAATGACAGCCGGATTTTTATAATCAGGCAATCGGATAAGATCATCGCCGCTATGTGCCTGACAGATACAATGCCGGTGAAACAGAATGTGATCACTTCTTTATCCTGGAAAATGAAATGGTTGCTCAAAATTATAAACTGGTACAGCAGCCTGGCAGGCCTGTCCAAAATGCCGGTTCTCAATGAACCCGTTAAGATGTTGTACATAAAGTACCTCGCTGCAGAGGCTAAAAGCAGGCCGGTAGTAAAACAGCTTATCAATTTTGCCCGGAATATCGCCTTTGAAAAATCCTATTCCTACGTTTCAATTGGCCTGCATGAAAGAGATGAGTTTAATCAATGCCTTGCCGGTTTGCCCAAACTGACCTTCAGGTCGGTAGGTATGTTACTGACAGTTAAAAATAACCGTGACCTGATGAATAAAGTAAATGAAGGCGTACCATTTGAAGACTACTCCCTGGTATAATTATTATAAACCATTAAACCGCGTAAAATGAGTGCCACCAAGACCCAACCCCTCACGCTTGAGGAATTCAATGTAATTTCTGATATTTTTTCACAGGCCATCACCGGCGAACTTATTGGAATGTCCAATTTCGCCTCACTGACTGATACAATTGACGATCCACATGAAAAAATGGAAGCTGTGGAACACGCGAACAGTGAACGGATGCATGCTGAAGTGTTTACCGCGTATGCCCAAAAAAAAGGATTGAAAGTAAATATTAACCTGAACGGAGAGTATTGGGGGAATGTCAGAAAACAGTTTTTGTCCTATGCCCGGCAGAAAGATTTTATAGCTTGTCTTTTCATCCAGGAAGTAATACTGGAATCATTTGCCGTTTCCATGTACACGGATGTGGGGAATGCGCTGGGTGGCGAGGCGGGAGAGATTTTCCTTCGGATAGCCGACGAAGAGAAAGAGCACCTGGATCATTCAACCGATATCCTCCGGGAAGAAATGCGGAAAAACCCGGCCGGGTTTATCAAAAAGCTGGAAGAAGTTCATATTAACTGCATGACCATACTCGCCCAATTCAGTGCCACGACCGACCTGCGTGGCCATTGCGGTGTATGTAATGGAGATTGTATGAAAGGCTCCCTGCATCATATTGGGCTGGATATTATCAGCCTCCGGGGGAATGCCATGGCCTTATATGCAGGGGCTCTGGACAACATCGGGGTACCTGGTGAAAAATCTACTATATGGCTGGCACAGCTTCCCGCATAAATTTTGCAGCGATCGGGCACCAGGACAGCTGGGACAGTATCGAACGATTTGTAAATGGAATGCGTGCACCCGGACAGGACCTGCTTACCGTGGAAAAAATAAAAAACATTTTTCCATACATACCGCCACGTGTTTTATTCAATGTGAACGTAAAGTCCGTAACAGGTAAGGAAATAAATGGGGTTTATATTGATACGTTTATTGACCCCGATAAACTGGATGCCCGTCATGCACGGACCAATATAAAAAAAGTGATACAGGCTGCTGCCTGTGCAGGGAAAGAAGGAGCTGCTATTGCCACCCTTGGCGGGTTTACCTCGATCGTACTGGAGGGTAATTTTGATGCTTTTCCTCAGAACGGAACCGCATTTTCAACCGGCAACACGTTAACGGCGGCCTATATTGTAAAAGGACTGGAACAGGCCGCCGCGCAATGCAGGATCAGCCTGGCTGATTCAACACTGCTGATCGTGGGGGCCACGGGGGATATCGGCCTGGCCTGCGTGGACTATTTTAAAAAGAAAGTAAAGCGATTGCTTTTATGTGCCCGTAACCTTCACCGGATTGAACAACTGGCAGACCGTTTATCGAAAGACCAGGTGAATGCCGGTTACGATGTATCCGTGGAAAGACTGTTACCCGGGGCAGATGTGATTATCTGTGTGGCCAGTGCCACGGAGCTGGATTTCAGGAATTGTAAAAAGCATGTGCTGATCTGTGATGCAGGCTATCCCAAGAACCTGGGTAAAAATATAAACGACAATCCGGAGGTGCAATTATTTCATGGCGGCATGGGCCAGGTCAGCAAAGGATATGCATTTGATCCTGACTATTCGGACAGCATTTATCATTACCCTGCACCGGGGATAGTCCATGGCTGCCTGTTGGAAGCAATCGTGCTGGCATTTGAAGATAAAATTGAGCATTACTCCATGGGGAAAGGCAATATCACGATTGCAAAAATGGAAGAAATATATGCGATCGGTCTCAGGCATGGCATTACCCTGGCCCCGCTCCATAATGCAAACGGATTATGGTCATCTAAAAATAGGTACGCGTGAAAAAAAATCAGGAACAGGTACAGCTATTCAAACTGGTGTTTACGCATAACTGGGAAGACCCGGAAAGCGATCATGCCGCCTTGCGTATTAAAAGCAATGATGTGGTACAGGCCATTACATCGGGCGGGTGTAATGTACTTGGCTTTTTGCTGTACGATCCGAAAGAAATATACAGTGTCGATATCAATCCGGCCCAATCTTATTTACTTGAACTGAAGATCGCTGCGATCCGTTTTTTTGATTACCGGGGATTTATCGCTTTCGCCGGGTTAACCCCGATTGATAACCGGATCAAACAATACATGGCACTCAGGCATTTAATGAGCAAGGAAGCGGCTGCATTCTGGGACAATCAGCCTGGCATTATTGCCCGGGGATTTATCATGAATGGCAAATATGAACGGTTTATCAGGCTGGCCGGGAAGTTCATAACTGTTTTACAGGGCAGAAAAAGGGTTAGGGAGTTGCTCAGGAAGAAGACAATGCCGGAACAGCAGGATTATTTTGACAAGGTTTGGAACACGGGAAGATTCAGGTCCATTTTCAGACTTTTATTTAATAAGAGGATACTGGCCAGGCGTGGGCTGGTAGCCGATTATTTCACTTTTGATGATGGCAGTAAATCATTTGCCGATAGTTTTTATAACCGGTCCAAAAAAGCGTTCAGGGATATTCCGATTGCAGGAAATTATTTCATGTCACTCTATCTGACCGGGAAATTCAGGGACGTGGAAGAAGTACCGGCCTACCTGAAAGAAGAATATTATGCCACGATAAAATCAAGGGTTGACCGGATCAGGATAATCACCGGGGAAGCACAGCGCTGGATTGATACAGTGCCTGATGGCACTATCGATTGTTTTGCCTTATCCAATATCTGCGAGTTGATGAGTGAACAGGAAACACAGGCCCTGTTTTCAGCAGTCAGCCGGACGGCCAGGGATGGGGCAAGGGTTATATTCAGGAACCTGATGATACCAAGGGAAGTGCCGGATGACCTGCAGGCTTCCATAGTGAAAGATGAGTCACTGAGCAAAGAGCTGTATGAGCAGGACCGTTCTTTTGTGTATGGTAAAGTGGCTGCCTATACTATCCGGAAATAACAGCAATAAATCCATGAATTATTCTATACCATCCAGACTTAACCTGTTTATCATTGCTGCCTGCACCGCCGCGTTCTCCGGCTTGTTTTTAGCAGGCATGCAGGTACATGTGTTATGGATAAGGATACTGCTTGGGATGGCTTTCGGGATAGTCATGATACCTGTTTATTCGCTCATGCATGAAGCAGCGCATAACACCCTTCACCCGTCTGCCGGTATCAATGTATTTTTAGGGAGGTGGTTATGCACCCTGTTTGTCATCCCTTTTACTTTCTACAGGCATTGTCATTTAAAGCACCATAAGAAAAACAGGACGGATGATGAAATGTGGGATCTTTACTACGAACACCAGCATAAGTGGCTGCGTTATGGAAATCTTTACCTGATGATGATCGGCTTTGGATACCAGGCCATCTGCCTGTCGGTACTTCTTTTTTCTGTGTCGCCCAAATTAGTGATATCCCCTTTTTTTAAAAAGCATACCGAAGTAAATGGCTTCCTGAATGGATTTACCGAGGTAAAAAAATTGCGGACAGCCCAGCTCGAGAGTATCGTTGTAATTGCCTTTCAGCTTTTATTATTATGGCTGATTGACTGGGACTGGTCACTCTGGTTGATCTTTTACCTGGCCCATGGCTTTATCTGGTCATCGCATAACTATGTCAACCATGCCTTTAGTCCAAGGGAAATCATCAACGGCGCACACAATTTAAAAATACCTGTATGGCTGAACTTCATTTATCTTAACTTCAATATTCACTTGGCCCATCATCAGCATCCGCATATTCCATGGGTGCACCTGCCTTCATTTATCAGGTCAGGTAAAGACAGGATCTCCTTTTACCGGAATTATATCCGGTTGTGGAAAGGCCCGAGATTAACCAACGAGAAACCACCCAATGAAAACAAGGGCAGGGAGCAGGAATAGTAAGGAACAAGTTGAACAGCCCGTTTTTGAATGCAGGAAATACATCAAAACCGGATATGACAAAATATATAGCAATATTCTTTTTACTTATACTTCAATACTTCCCCGCTGAAGCCCAGGCCAGGTGGACGAAGAAAGAGCAAAAGGTTCAGGAAACGGTTGTTTCCTTATTCCAGGCTTTATCTGAGCGTGATTTTAATAAACTGAAGTCATACTGTACAACCGATATTAGCGTACTGGAAAACGGGATATCCTGGAACCTGGATACCCTGGAGCAGAAGATTAATAGCACGAAAGCCATACCCGATTTTAAACGGGTGAATACCATTGGTTTTCTGGATACAAGAGTAAAAGGTAAAACAGCCTGGGTCAGCTATAATAACCGGGCAGATGTGATAAGGAACGGGCAGAAAGGATATGTACAATGGCTGGAGAGTGTAGTGCTGGTAAAAGAAGGAAAGTTTTGGAAAATTCAGCTGCTCCATTCAACACTTATAAAAAGAGGTTAATGCCCGGGGCTCTGAGGATGACCCGTCCTGTTAAATGATCTTCAATTCTGTTTAACCATACTATCACCAAAAATCAACCATGACAAAATCTCTCTTTACAGCTTCTTTACTTATTACCGGTATCTGTCTTTTAAGCGCCTGCTCCAATGAGGGCAGTCCCAAAGCCACCGCCAATATTGACATAAAGGCACCTGAATCAGATACGGTAGAATATTTTAACCTGCGCCCCAAACTGGAAAAAGAATACGGCTATACCCATGCCG
>CAZFLL010000170.1:0-5987 GCA_964519865.1 uncultured Chitinophaga sp.
TATTCCCACATAACCATTCCCCGTCTGCTCACGGCTGTTATTGCGGTAGATAAAGCTTAACTGATTCTGGTTGTTGATCACGAGATCGAGATCCCCGTCATTGTCCAAATCCCCGTAAGCGGCTCCATTGGAGAAAGTGGGTTCCATAAAACCCCATTCTTCACCCGCATCGCTGAAACTCAGGTTCCCGTTATTTTTAAATGCTTTGTTGGGCATCGGGAAGATGGGAATATGCTTCAGGACAGAGTCAATGCTCTGTTTCTGTCCGGAGATCACCATATTCTTTACAATATCATTCGCGAAAAACTCCATGAAATCAAGATTGGTCACATCATGGTTAATGCCGTTGCAGACATAGATATCGTTATACCCGTTGTTATCGGCGTCGAAGAAGAGGGCACCCCAGCTCCAGTCAGTGGCCTGTACGCCACTGAAATTGGCCGCTTCAATAAACTCGCCTTTTTTATTATTTACCATCAGGCAGTTCTTCATGAACTGGCGATACAACCCGTTTTTGATCCTTGTATTGTAGAGATCAATATTATCAAAAGCCCCGAGTGTTTTTAAGCGGTAGTCATCACCGGGCAGCATGTCAGTGGTAAACAGATCCGGATAGCCATCATTATTTACGTCGGCTGCGTCCACACCCATCGAAGAGAAACTATTCTGCTCGATCCGGTCTTCCATTTCATCTTTGAATGTGCCGTCCTGCTGATTGATATAGAGATAATCCCGTTCGTAAGAATCATTGGCTACATAAACATCCGGATAACCATCATTATTTACATCGCTGACCGCCACTCCCAGGCCAAAGCTGACCAATGTGCCATGAATCCCTGCCTGTTTGGTTACTTCTGTAAAATGGCTTTTATCATTGCGGTACAGGTGATCACCTCCGCCTTTTAGAAATTCAGAAACCGGCCATTCAGCTTCAGCGAGGTCCCTTTTATTTTCATAGCCCAGGTTATTGATGGGCATGGGACTGTTATTGATCATAAAACAATCCAGGTCGCCATCCAGGTCATAATCAAAAAAGGAAACCTGGGTTGAATAAGCTTTGATATCCAGTCCGAATTCAGCGGCCTTTTCGGTAAAGCTGAGGTTGTGATTATTAATATAGAGTTTATTCTTCCGGTTACCATTCAGCATATGGCCGGCATTACAGATATAGATATCCAGCCAGCCGTCATTGTTGAGATCTGCCAGCTGTACCCCGGTACTCCACATGCTGTCCTGTTTCAGTCCGCTTTTAGCGGTAATATCTTCAAACTTCATCCCCCCTTTATTAAGGAAGAGCTTATTCTCGCCCATATTGCTGGTCAGGATCACGTCGGCCAGCCCGTCATTATTGATATCCCCGATACCGGCCCCGCCGCCATTGTAGTAGTTACGGTAATAGAAACTGTTTTCCAGGGAATCATCCGTGACCTTATTATCGAACACGATGCCGGTATCTTCCAACCGGGTGAAAAGAGTTGCTTTTTTTTCCTTTTTACCACAACCGGTAAGCAGAAAAAAAAACAAACCTGTACAGGAAAGGAGGCGAAGCAGTAAATATCTCATTCGTAATAAAAGTGGATACCAAATGTACCATTTTTTACCTGCTGAAAATGGTTATCCGCTGAATATATGGTGGCCCATAAAATAAAAAAAGCCATTAGAAAATGGCTTTTTGTAATTGCTAAAATTGCTAACTGCTTAGCTCTGAAAATTCTTAGTACCCGGGATTCTGGGTCAGGTTAGGGTTTGCGGCCAGCTGACCATTCGGAATCGGGAACAATAAATATTTAGGATCGTCGGCGGGTTTCTCCTGCCAGGGCTGGAGGAATTTACCGAAACGCACCAGGTCTTGTTTTCTCCAGCTTTCCAGGTAGAGCTCTCTTCCTCTTTCATCAATTAACTGATCAAGGGTAACTGAAGCAAGAGAAGATGCATTCCTTGAAGGATGGGTTCTTACTGAATTAACCAGGGCAACCGCAGTGGTACCATAACCACCCGCGTTGGTGCCGCCTGTACCACCCCTGAGAATAGCTTCTGCTTTCATCAGGAGTACATCCGCTAAACGGAAGTACACATAATCATTATCAATATTACCGTTATCGTTGTATTGATAATCGATTGGGTATTTATAAGCGCGGATACCAGTCACTTCCAGGTTTGTTCCTTTTTCGATCAGTTTTACATCATCGGTAAAGGACAGCGGAGCACCGGTACGGTCTTTCAGCGGAGCATCGGTAGTCCAGTTGTATTGCTGGCCTCTTAAGAAACCAACGTTAACCCTGTTACCCGGATTGGGCAACGCACCCGGAGAAGAATAAGGGTAATTAATCCCTCTTCTTTTATCCGCCGCTTCAAATTTGTTATAGAAGTCAGAAAGGGTGGTGAAACCATTCCATCCTGAAGGATTCTGGTTGTAGTGCATCGTGGATTCCCAGCGGGAACGCAGGTTGCCGGAAGAACTTCCGCCAACATTATCCTGTGTCCAGATATTCTCTGTACCGATCGTGGCGTTGTTTGGTGCGAAAGCGTCAAAATAAACGGGACGGAATGTATAGAGACCTGAACCGATTACCTGGTCAGCCAATGTGATCACCTGGGTCATATCAGCAGCCGCAAAAGTGGGTGCTGCCCTGTTTGCATAAGCACCTTTATTCAGGTAGCATTTCATCAGGAGTACGCGGGCTGCATTTTTGTTTGCTTTCGTAGCGGGCGCATTCGGCAGATCATTGATCACGGCATTCAGTTCCGTAATGATATAATCCAGCGCTTCAGTTCCGGATCTTACACGGGGCGGTTGAATATTGCTTTCACCGGGGTCCCTGTAAGGCACCTGACCCCATCCATCCAGGATCATAAACTGGGCAAAAGCTCTCAGCATTCTTGCTTCAGCGGCCTGTTGTGTGGTCGGGCTGTAACGAAGCATATCAGTAGCGGCGAAGTTCACCCCACCAAGGGCAGCGAATACTTCACGAACGCGTACGTGGTCAGCATCAAATTTGTGCGCATGCAGTACCCTCCAGGCGCCATTATCATCCCAGTCACCACCACGGGTGGGACCGATCAGTTCATCTGTTGTCATTTCCCACAGCGCATATACACCTGCCTGATCCTGGAAAGTACCCCGGAGAGACTCGTATACCCCTGAAAGCAGGGAAGCTGTATTGATAGATCCGGAACTGCCCTGGTCAGAGAGCTGTCCGTCCAGTTTTTCATCCAATTTGGTACAGCCTGCTGTGATAAGCGAAAGAACAACACCAATAACTACTATTTTACGTATCATAAGTTGATGTTTTTAAGTTTTTAGAATCCAACATTTACACCAAAACTGAATGTCCTGGCAGAGGGATAAGGAATGTATTCGATACTGGAAGAAGGCACCCCATTCTGGTTTTTATCCACGTTCACTTCCGGATCGAAACCGCTGAATTTAGTAATCACGAACAGGTTCTGCCCGGTAATGTACACAGACAAGCCTTTGATCGATTTTCCGATATCACCAATCGCATAGGAAATAGTGGCGTTGGCCATTTTCAGGTAATTCCCTTTTTCCAGGAAACGGGAAGAGGCGGTCAGCGGGTTGGCGAAGGATTCCTTAACCGGATCACGGTAAACAGAACGGGCAATGTTTTTACCGTTATTGATACTACCCACGTTGATCACACTGTTCAGGGTATTGTTGTAAATATCGTGTCCAAATGCACCATTCATATTGGCGATCAGGCTCAGTTTTTTATACCGTACTGTCGTGCTGAGACCCAGCAGTGTTTTAGGATTGGGGTTACCTACATAAAACAGGGTATAGCCATCATCTGTGTAATTGGCAAAACCGGTGGTTTTGTCAAACCCGATAAATTGTTTGGTGAAGAAGGCATTGATAGGTAATCCGCTTTTAATAACCTGTACAGTGGTACCGGTAATACCCTGGCCATGAAGGCCACCGGTATTGATCTGGGAAGAAAGGCCGGAAACCTCATTGGTCACAAAAGTTGCATTTACTCCAAAATCCCATCCGAAATCTTTCTTATTAACTATGTTGGAATTAATAGCAAACTCAAATCCCTTGTTATCAATGTTACCATCCAGGTTTACCCATTTGATAGCAGCCCCGGGAGCAACTGGTTGTGCCGGTTCGCTGGGGAACAGGAGGTCTGTTGTTCTTTTGTTGAAATAGTCAGCGGTTACGGTAATGCGGTTTTTCAGTAAGGTCATATCAAAACCGATATTGAACTGACGGTCAGCCTGCCATTTCAGGTCTTCGCTCTTTGCATTAACCGCTGTCAGGGAAGAAGTACCGTTTCCAAAACCATAGCGGAGTTGTGAAGCACCAGAGGGGAACTCAGAGTTACCTGTTTTACCCCAACCCACGCGCATTTTCAGTGAGTTGATCGCTTCAACATGGAAGAAATCCTCTTTGCTGATATTCCAGGCAGCAGCTACTGAAGGGAAATTACCGTACTTGTTCTTGTCACCGAATTTGGTGGAACCATCCCTTCTGATAGTGGCGGTCACTAAATATTTGTCCCTGTAATTGAAGCCTGTACGCAGGAAGTATGACTGCAGTTCATTGGTGGGATCTGCATAAGAACCCATCTGGCGGTTGGTTGGGTTGGTGTACTGGATATAGGAAGCATAATCAAATCCATAATCACCAAAGCCTGTACCGGTGATACCAAAACCACCGATATCATATCCTGAATTTTTAAACTTCAGGTATTCGTAACCAGCCACAGCATTCAGGCTGAGGTTCGGGTTAATCTGTTTGTTATAGCTTAACGTATGGGTAATCTGCTGTGTGGTCAGCTGGCTTTGTGCCAGGCGCACACGGCCCTTACCATATACATCATTGAAGTTGATGAAAGGTTTAACTTCTGTACTTCTTAAACCGGTACCATAGTTGATACTGTAAAGCATCCGGTATTCAAAGTCTTTTGTAATCTTATAATAAGGAGAAATACTGGCCAGGATGGTGGTCACTTTGGACTTGTCGGTAATGGCTTCCTGAACTGCGAGCGGGTTGAGCAGGTCACCGCCTACCACAACATTCAGCGAATCCTGTCCATTTGATTTTTTAATGATCAGTTTCTCAGTGGGGTTCCACTGCAGTGCATTACCAATCAAACTACCCCTGGATCCTGCATCGTTGGAGATGGGGGCTATATCTTCCTGGAATTGGCTGGGGATCAGGTTGATGTCAATACCCAGTTTTTTGCTTTCGAGGAATTTGAAATTTCAGGAGAAATTGGCTGTATATTTTTTAATGCCTGTTTTACGTACGATACCTTCCTGGTTCAGAACACCGATAGAAAACCGGTAACGTGCATTTTCATTACCACCACTCAGACCCACATTGTAATTCTGTACAGTAGCAGAACGGGTGATGGCGTCAAGGGCATCCACATCAGAGCCTTTATCGTTTGAATTGCTCAGACCATAATAAGTAAGGGCTGAACGAAATTCAGACGCATTCAGCACTTCAATTCTCTTTGCAATCTTAGATGTTCCGATTGAAGCACTTACTTCGATACGGGGATCGCCTGTTTTACCTTTCTTGGTGGTGATCAATACTACACCATACGCAGCTCTTGAACCATAAATGGCGGTGGCGGAGGCATCTTTCAGTACATCAATAGAGGCGATATCAGAAGGGTTGATAAAGTTGAGCGGGTTGGTTCCGGGATTACTACCTCCTAAACCGATATCCCCGATACCAGGACGGGCAGAACGGCCATCCAGGGGCACTCCATCTACTACATATAAAGGTTGTCCTGAACCGGTTACAGCTGATGCACCACGGATTTTAACTGTGGCAGCACCACCGGGCTGTCCGCTGTTATTAATTACCTGAACACCAGATACCTTACCCTGCATCAATTGATCGGGTGAGGTGAAGACTCCTTTGTTAAAGTCTTTTTCTTTAATAGAACCTACAGCACCTGTAAGGTCCTTTTTCTTGGCCGTTCCATAACCTGTTACCACCACTTCGTTCA
>CAZFLL010000171.1:0-5985 GCA_964519865.1 uncultured Chitinophaga sp.
GCAAGACCGGCTGTAAGGGCGCTTTGCCTGAGGAACTGGCGGCGGGAATTGGAGGACATAGTTAATGGTTTAAGGTGAAAAATAGTAGTCTGAAAATACAGATTTTTCACAGAAAATAAATTCCCGTTTATAATGTAACTGGGCTGATTGAAAGAATTAGGAACTTTAAAAATCAGCGCTCAGGAGGTAGATAAGCATTGAGATTACGCATATTTCGGAGAAGTGCTGAAAAAAGGGGCTTCTGAGCATCTAAAAACTGGATAAAGGCATCCCGGTAAATATAATTCAGTTTGGAGCAGCCCAAACAAAGATGGACTTGCTCCCTGATCTTACCTTTTTTATCAAATAGAACAAAAACATGGGTATAAAAGATCAAACAGTTTGTGGTGAGTGTTGAATCCTGTGGCACCTGCAGGTAATCATTAAAGATCTGTACCATTGAATCCTTTTGCGACCCCGTTACAGTAATTACCTGGGAAGGCTTTGTACATGGTTTTCCTGAAGAGTCAAGTAAGGAAGCGCCAAAACCAATATTACTGGAAAAAACGTTAACTTTCTCTGGCGGCTTAAATACGGATGTATCTGCAATATAAAGAACAACTTTACTTATAACAGACGAATCGATTAATGGAAATTTCTTTTTACTGTATACAGGTTTATAATCCTCCGCCAGTGGTTCCTTCGGGGAGTCTTTCCTGGCTGATGAGTTGCAGGAAATCAGTATAACTGCAAATAGTATATAAATAACAGGTTTCATAAATCAATCTATATTACTTTCGGGAAATCTGAGATAAATTTCGTTTTAAGTTAATACAATTAGCCCCAATTCTTCTTTACCCAGTTTTTCAGTTGCATAGCAGCTTCTTTATGTCCCAAATTTTTTGCCCTGGTAAAATAGTGTTTTGCCCAACGGTCAGATTGTTTAACCCCGTCACCTTTTCTGTAACATAGGCCTAAATTGTATAGGGCGGCTGGTTCATTTCCTGCTGCGGCCTTTTTGTACCAGTAAACAGCTTTTGTATAATTTTTCTTAATGCCCTTTCCATAAAAATATAAATACCCCAATGATAACTGCCCCCCGTATTCTCCATTTTCCGCAGCCCTGGAAAACCAATACACCGCCTTTTTGTAATCCCGTTTAACGACTTCACCATCCCTGTAAAAAAAACCGATATTATACTGGCTTTCCCGGTGTCCCTGCCTGGCAGCTTTTAAAAACCAATTAAATGCCTCCCTGGTATTTTTAACAGTACCCAGACCGTTATCATAACAAGTTCCTACATAGAATTGTGCCCGCTTGTGGCCACCTGTAGCTGCAGTATGCCATAATGAATAAATAACCTTCCATTCTCTCTTACCTGGCTTTTCTTTGAAGGCCATTTTATAACCCAGGCGAAACATCCGGTCAAGTGTGGTTTTGCTGAAAGATTTTTTCATAAGTAATGCTTATCTATAAATCCAGCAGGACAGCCGAATACAAGATTAGATTAATCTACTAATAAGGGCTGTATCCTTCTCGTTACTTGACTCTCTCATATTAGGTGGGGCTGTTCCCTTCTCGCTTCTAGCCTCTCGCTTCTAGCTTCTGGCCTCCCGCTTGATTTCAGTATTCATATCTTAGCTTCGAAAAAAATATAGAATCTTCATACTGGTCATCAGCAAAATGCTGCTGCCTCATAGTCCCTTCTTTAATAAAATTAAAACTTTCCACTATTTTCAATGAAGGAATATTACCTGCACCGACGATTGCTTCAATCCTGTTGAGGGACAATTCCCTGAATCCATAGTCAATTATTGCTTTTACCGCCTCCGTCATTAACCCTTTTCTTTTAAAGTCCTCCATTTCCATCACATACCCGATTTCGGCTCTTTTATGTTCCTTGTTCCAGTTATGGAGACCGCAACGTCCAATGATCAGTTCTGATTCCTTATCCACCAGCAGGAACAGGAGAAAACTCCTGTTATAAGCAGCATACCCGTTTTTATGTTTGCTTTCCTCTTTTTCATAATCTTCCTCCGTACGATGGCCTAACAGTTCTTTTATTTCCGGTTTTGACAGGTTATCAAAAATATATTTTATATCGGAAGGTGATAAGCCTTTTAGTACGAGCCTGTCAGTCTCTATAATTACAAAATTCATAGCTTTTTTTTATAAATATAAACCCGGTTTTTGCCGGTATTTTGTGCCTGGTATGACTCTTAAAGAATACCGGGCAGCCCAACCTGTTTACTGTTCAATAATTCCACATTCTCAGTCCAATCCAATCATAATGAAAAAAGAAAACCACTAAGGCTAATAACCAGGCTGTGGTTATTAACAGATACCACTTCGTCCATTTGTTTGTTAGTTGCCCGAACCGTTTGACGGTCACCATAAAACCTGCAATACTCAATACGGCAAATAATATTGTTCCGATAAAAAAAGTAAGGGTGAAAAAATTCACATTCACCATTAACGGGACATTTGTGGCTAAATAAGCAAGTGAGCCAAAAGCGGCAACTAAGGAAAGAACACCAAAGGCTGACAGACTTCTTTTAAAATACTCTTTCCAGGTCAGTCTTTTGAAAATGGCCTTAAAAAGCCAGAATATGGAACTTAGAACCAGTAACAGACCGCAAACCAACCCACCTAATACAAGGATCCGGGTGATCATAATCCAGGTAAAGGACGTTTTTTCATAGTAAGCCCCCCATTCGTACAGGACTTTAGTGTTTTCCTTATTGGCCGTAAATAAAAAGGAAGGTGAGTTTTCGTTTTGTTTCCTGAAAATTGCTGCTGTTACGGGCAACAATACCTGGTCCGGTCGTTTAAATCCAAACGCATACAAGCTGTCGCCTCTTACCTCAATATGGTACCCGTGAAATAATTCTTCCAGGTATTTATTTAATAAGTCAAAACGGGGTGATTTTAGTTGGTAATAGCCTTCGTAGGATTTTAATAATTCAGTGTTTACTGGTACTATAGGGAGGGGCGCTGGCTTCAGCAGGGAATCCGTAAAATAGTGTATCAATATATCAGCGACCTGGTTGGGGTTTGTACCACATATAACAAAACCAGCATTTAGTTCCCTGCTATATGAATATTTCGAATAGAATCCGATGCTTGTTCCACCATGACCATAAAAGGGAAACTTATAATTGAGGTAATCAATGGTAATCCCCTTTCCATACCCGGTCTTCAAACCTCCCCGGGCAGCCGGAGTACTTTCAGGAATCTCCATTTTTTCAACGACATTCTTCAGATCGGGTAAACTATCACTATTCCCGTTCTTAAGCATAAACTGAACAAACTTTGCCATATCATCCGCACAGGAATACAGGGCCCCTGCCCCTTTACCATACGATTGCAAATGCGGCAGCTTTACAAACCTGTTCCCATTCCAGTTATATGGGTCTGCATATAAAGGCGAGGGTTTTACAGGGTAGGTAAAATGGCTGTTTATCATTCCAATTGGAACAAGTATTTCTTTCTTCAGAAAAACATCATACGTTAACCCCGACAGCTTCTCAATTAAATAACCCAGGATCATGTAATCAACATTGCAGTATGTTTCCCTTTCCCCCGGTATCCACCTGCAATGCATTGAGTTCCTGCATTTCTGAATGGCCTGCAGCTCTGATATACTCATGTCATTATTCCAGAAAGTATTAAACCGGAGGTCATCAAAACCCGTTGTATGCTCTAACAGGTGAATGATTTTAACGGGGTTTGCTTTTTCCCATTTATTGGTAAAGACTATTTCAGGGGCTATGGCGGCCAGGTTGTCATTGAGTGATAGTTTTCCTTGCTTTACTAATTTCATGATGGCCAGCGCCGTAAATGTTTTTGTGATGGACGCCATTTCAAAAAGGGTCTGACTGCCGGCATTTTGATTTGTTTCAATATTTGCAAAACCAAAACCAGTTGAAAGAAGAACAGAGTCCCGGGTAACCACGGCCAGCATTAATGAGCTCTGATGCTCCGTAGCCAGGATTTTATTTATCGTATCCTTTAATTGGGTAATGGTTTTTACTGGGTATTCAGTTGTAGGCTGTGCAGCGAGTTGTAAAAAGCAACTACTTAATAACAGGGGTATGAAAATCAGTATTTTTTTACTCATAATAATAGAGCTGAGTTGTTACCTGTATACTAATCCGTAAAAAACTCCACCCCGTTCTCTCCCACGAAAACGGTCTGCCCCTGTTTATTCTTTACCTGGAAGAGATAGAAACCGTTGACTGAATTATGTTCGTAACGATCTACAGATGCATACGTTTTCTGACTGATAAAGAAATTCTTTTCTGAGTCATAGATCCGCCAACGGTTGTCTTTTTGCACTATCCGGTAAGCATACATTCCGCTGATGGCCTGGTATTCAAAAGGAAGATAGGTGAAAATCTTAGTAGAATCCTGGTCGTCCTTTTTACCGAGTATACCCCATTTACCATTCTTCCTGGCGACAAACAAATATTGGCTGGGCAACCAATGTCTCATCCCGCTCCAGCTATAATTGATACTGTCATATTCAATGGGTAAAAGAATCTTACCGGTTCCATTGGTAAATCCCCATTTGTTACCGAGCCGTACACCAAACAGCGTATAAGCCGGAGAGAAGAAATTGCCAAAGTCTTTGGGGAGGATTTCATCATAAAGGGCAGGAACAATCGTATCAAACTGTGACGAATTACTCCAATTCCTGACCATCATGCCCAGTTTACCATTCTTACTGATCTTCATGGGCATATTGGGTTCCGGCTCTCCCACCGTATAATAGACAGGTTCTTTAATTGTGCTTACTTTTTCTCCGTTGACCGGATGGCCTTCCATGTCGAAGTACTTTGTCGTTTTACCCTCCTGGCAATGGAATACTTTTTTGGCCGGGTCAAACTGTATGGCTGAAAACTGAAACGGTACCAGTTCGCCGGGCTTGCCCCCGGTAAGCCGGATAATGCCAAACTTCCTGTTTTTCGAAACGATATACCTGTTATTGCCGATATCATTGAAATCGAAATTGCTGTTCAAGTGTATTTCATGGATGGTTGTTAAACCCATTGAATATTCTTCATGAAAAACCTCATAGATCCGGAAGGCCTTTTCAAATTGAAAGGGAACCACCACCGTCCCCTTCATATTGATATATCCATACTTCCCGGCTTTTTTCACTTTCGACAGGCTGTCATTCCCGTAAAAATTCACTTCCTCATATATACAGGGGACAGTTATTATCCCCTCATTTGAAGCAAATCCCCATTTGCCTTTCTGGCAAAAAGGAATAGGCTGTGCTATTACACACTGAGCAGACATACAAAAAATGATTATTAACAATATACGATACTTCATAGTCATAGCCATCTTCAAATTTTGCTTATAATTTACGTCTATCAGGTTTCAAAACAGCATTAATGGCCAGCTTTCTTTTTCAAGATGAAAGGCAATCCCGGTATATAAAATGTAAAGACATAAAACGATCAAAAAGATCATCCGGATATTGTTTTGTTTGAAAAGCCAGCAAACAATTGAAAAGACCAAAATAGCTGAAAGCGTCAGGAAAGGAGGAATTGCTAAATTAAACATCCCGCCTAACTCATAACCGCTCATATCTACTGAATTTGCAAGTACAACTGAAATGAATCCGGCAACGATAATCAGTGCAATACCATGGCTGATTTTTATTTTTGGTAATCTTTTGCCCATTTATGTAAAAATCTGCTTTGAATTATTATATTTTCCGATCAAAAAAAGAGCAAGAAGCCAGAAGGAAACAGCCAATTCTCAGAGGTCACACTTCAAAGCACGTCAGTCGTACTTCGTACTTTACCGCATTCTCAGGACAATTATTTCTTTAATTTCTCCTTTTTCTTCGCGTTCATATAGTCTTCCCGGATTTTCACCAGATCCACTTTGGCACAATCGGAGAACAAACGGCGCACTACGTCCAACGGCATTTTCTCCGCTGTGTCAAAGTTGATGCAGCCCTTCTGAAAACTGGCTTTATTCAGGAGCAA
>CAZFLL010000172.1:0-5919 GCA_964519865.1 uncultured Chitinophaga sp.
ACCTTTTCATTTTTTATTGCCGTCAGCCAGCCCATGCCCCCGGAATGGGAGTGGGTTACCAGGATGGCCGGTCCGGTTTTATTTAGCAGGGCGGAGGCAGCATCGGTTGTGACATTGATATCAATAGGTCCGATACTGGGTGTCATAGACCGGAAATACTGGTTCAGGGTATTGGTATCCCTTGCAAACTGAACCCCTTCAAAAAAATCGGGCCAGGTACCCAGCCGGAAAGTACCAAACCATTGCTGTTCATCCGGGACAGGCTGTATGGTTGCGGCAACTGTACTGCGGCCGGCATCTCCTCTTCTTGGTTGATCAAGCACATAAACCCCAAAACGCCGGCGAAGAAAAATAGTCTGATATCCTTCACGGCCGTCAGGGGTTGTTTCCCATGTTTTTGAAAACTGGCCGAAACCATGCCACATAACCAATGGAAGTTTCCGGGCATTGACCGGCAGCTGGTAAAAGACATAAGCATGATCACCATGAAGGGTCTGGCCTTCGGGCTTTGGATTGTAGGGGTCAAATACACCAGGGCTTGTGATTACAGTTCCACCCGCCATGAAACTTCCCTGTTCCTTGATTTTTAACGGGGCATGGCTGTTTATTCCCTTGTTGCCGGCACATGCCGGAAGGAGAACAACAATTGCGGTAAAGAAAATACCGGGGATTATTTTTTTTAAAAATGCCATATTCGTTTTTATTTTTCTAAGGGCAAAAATATTAAGTCTCCTGTTGATGTATGGTCCCTGTATTTGTAACAATAGTCCAGCGGGTAAGACAAATGATGGCAAGCCCGTATTCTGTTAAAATAATTTATTTCCTGAATAATAGTGGCGTGAATTGTAACATATAACTCCGCCAGTTACTCCAGGTATGTCCTCCTTCCGATTCAACATACGTATAGGGAAACTGAAGCTTATCGAGCCTCTTTCGATGGATTTGCATCCCTCCATGCAGGAAATCTGAGTTGCCGATTGCCATCCAATATAGTTTATAGCCTTTGTTCCTTTGCGCCGTGAATTTTGCATCCAGGTTTTGATAAGCTGCCCTGGTGGAATCCAGTGCTCTGCTGGCAGGTGTTCCTGGAGAAAACAAGCCAACATAATCGAAAAGGTCCGGATGATTTGCAGAAATCAGGAGGGAGTGATAGCCACCCATAGAGAACCCGGCAATGGCACGTCCTGCCTTCTCTGCCTTTGTGTGAAACCGGGAATCAATATAATGCACAATTTCATTAAAAGAACCCTCATAAGAACCGTCGGCAAAATTGGGCATGAACTGGCTTGGTATTGGCCTGAAACTAAAATTTTCTTCTGTTTCACCGGCCGCTGCCTTCATTGGATTACCATTGGGCATCACAACCATCATAGGCTCAATCTTTCCTTCAGCAATCAGGTTGTCGAGAATATAAGGCACTCTTCCAAACGCTACCCAGGAATCTTCATCTCCGCCACTCCCGTGCAGGAGGTACAGTACCGGATATTTTTTCTTACTGTTGGAATAACCAGGCGGTGTGTAAACAGTTAATCTCCGGTCTGTTTTATACATAGCAGATGGATACCATATCCTTGTTACATCGCCATGCGGAACGTCTTTAACGCTGAAATAATCTCCGTTACCGCCATTCACAATAAATAAACTGGATAAGTTGCCTACGCCCCTATATGCGTACGCGTTTGCAGGATCTGTAATACGGATGCTGTCAACTATGAATGAATATCCGTAAAAATCAGAAGGCAGTTTTCCGGTCGTATGGATCCACGTTCCGCCAGTATCTTTCTTCATTACTATGTTTCCGCTATTGGCTTGCCAGTCTCCCTGTATGGTTACTTTTTGGGCAAGGGGTGCAAAGAGCCTGAACGTAACAATTCCATCCTTGCTTATTACAGGCGAGACCAAGCCGGGTGGTGTTAAAGCCGCAGGGGGTTGCGCAAAAGTGATGCTGCAGAGCATTATTGCAGCTAAAATATAACTGATAAATTTATACATAGAAATTCTTCTTACGGGTTGAATAAAACTTTGCCAGTTAATACTACTACGTTGTCATCTTGGCAGCAAGGACTAAACAACATCATTTCTTTTCCGGCGCTTCCACATCAGACATATTCAGCACACCCTGTGGCAGGCGCAGCCCTTTAATTTCAATCTTAGCTAATTCTGTATTGAAACTTGTCCATTCGTCTGCACTCAACCGTACCTGGTCGGCGCCGTTATTTTCCAGCATGTGTGCCATCTGCGTGGTGCCCGGAATAGGTACTATCCAGGGTTTTTGCGCCAATAGCCAGGCAAGGGATATTTGTGCAGGGGTAACCGATTTTTGCATGGCCCACTTTTTAATCAGTTCAACAAGGGCAAGATTGTTCGGCAAATTTTCCGGCGTAAACCGGCCTTCGCCGCCACGAATATCACCAGCAGCAAACCGTGTATTCGCGTCAATTGCTCCTGTGAGAAAACCAACACCGAGCGGACTCCATGGCACAAAGCCAATACCCAGTTCCTCACAAAGTGGAATGACTGCTTTTTCAGGGCCACGCCACAGCAGTGAATATTCATTTTGAATGGCGGTCACCGGGTGAGTGGCATGTGCCCTTCTGATGGTTTGTATGCCCGGTTCAGAGAGACCGTAATGCAATACTTTTCCCTCGTCAATCAAATTTTTAATGGCACCAACAATATCTTCGATAGGTACTTCGCGATTTACCCGGTGTTGATATAAGAGATCAATGCGATCGGTGCGTAAGCGTTTCAACATTCCTTCCACCACTTCCTTCAGCTGATCAGGGCCGCTTCTGAAGAATTTTGTTTCGATGACGATTTTATTCCGAAAAGGCGCTACTGCTTCTCCAAGGATCCGCTCACTTTCCAATGGACCATAGACTTCAGCAGTATCAAACAACGTAACACCATTTTCAAATGCCTTCCGGATAATATTAATCATTTCCGGCCGGGAAGGAATAGTGGTTTGATAGGTTCGCGGCATATTTTGCACCCCCAGCCCGATACTGGACACTTCAAGGGTTTTCCCCAACCTGCGTTTACCCTTTACGGTATTAGCAGTTGATCCTGGTTGTTGAGCACTGGAAACCGAAGCCAGTAAGCTGCCACCTGCTAATGCAATACCTGATTTAAAAAGATTCCTGCGGTTCATAAATATATTTTTAATGTTAATGAGATGGATTAGCAGCAGGGGGAACCGCCAGCTTTACAGGCCGCATCAGCCGGGAGAAAGTGAGGGAGCCCATCTTCCAGTTATTACCTTCTTTTACATATACCTCAGTGACCATAAAGGGATTCACCACTTCATTTCCACCTACTACGGCCACTAAATCAATATCATTTAACAGGATCACTGTATTTCCAATAGTATTTACGATCACGGAGTATACTTCCGCTTTCTTATACCAGATCGTACCCTCTTTAATCACTTTTAATTCCTGGGTCTTTCCCCAGCTTCCACCCATATGGATAAACATGGATTTATCATGAAAGAGACCATTTAATGAATCCGTTGTTTTGTCCGACATCCATTGCCATTTCTGTTTAGACAGGTTGACTACCTGCTGTTCCTCTTTTGAATATGGGGCTTTCGCAGTGCTGTCGGACATTGACTGGGCACTGATCCATTGTGTGTTTACGAAAAGCAGGGTTAAAACGAGAATAGTGGGTTTCATGATGAATTTATTTTACTTGGTTAAATGAATATTGTCAGGATTTGATTCCCGGGGTCAGATAATTTTTTTATACGTACCCAGCCATTTCACCATGGCAGGATCACGGTGGTCAAAGAAGCTGCTGGTTTTGGTATCCAGTGATTTGATCGCTTCCATATCCGTGACACTGAGGTTGAAATCGAATATGTTGAAATTCTCCTCCATCCGTTCTTTCCGAACTGATTTCGGAATTGCGACGACGTTTCTTTGTGTAAGCCAGCGAAGGATGACCTGCGCCACCGTTTTATTATATTTTCCGGCGATGGACAGTAAAAGTTCGTTATTAAAGATATCATTTTTGCCCTCGGCAAACGGCCCCCAGGATTCTATCTGAACATTATTTTCCTCCAGGAATTGCTGTGTTTCGATCTGCTGGTTAAAGGGGTGTGTTTCAATCTGATTCACGGCAGGCACTATTTCATTGTGAACTATCAGGTCAATCAGCCTGTCGGGGTGGAAATTACTTACACCAATAGCTCTGACCCTGCCTTCTTTATACAATTCCTCCAGGGCCCGCCAGGCACCATATACATCCCCCAGCGGCTGGTGAAGGAGGTACAGATCAAGGTAGCCGAGGTCCAGTCGTTTTAACGAATTTTCAAAAGACAGCTTTGCCCCTTCATATCCTTTTGATTGTATCCAGAGTTTAGTGGTAATAAACAAATCCGCCCGGTTAACCCCGCTGCTTTTTATAGCTTTACCTACGGCTTCCTCATTACCATAAGAAGCAGCAGTGTCTATTAACCGGTAGCCAACATTGATCGCGTCCGCCACACTTCTTTCACATTCATTTAAATCAGTTACCTGGAAAACGCCAAATCCCAGGACAGGCATTTCAACTCCATTATTTAAAACTACTTTCTGCATGTTTACTTTTTGTTTTGTAAAGTTCAGGACCATTCCACTTTCTTTCGTTATACCAATTCAGGTATTGCCTACCAATATTGCTGTTTATTCCTGCTTTTTTGAAGCTGCTTTCTCCATGACATCCAGTTTCTCTTTCCGGGGATCAGGTTTACCAAGGGCTTTTCCATCTGGACCGATTTCCAGTATTTCATCTTTAGCGGGCTGGTAAACCGGCCATTGGGGCAGCCCTTTTCCATTCGGATTGCCTGTTTTCGCAAAATTTATCCAAAAAGCATGCATCAGCATCGCCACTGCTGAGTCCTGTGCCGTTACGACTGATCCATTTCTTCCGGCAAGGTTATTAAAAACATAGGCAATTTCGGAAGCATGAGCCGCCCCATATCGCATGTATTGTTGCGCCGAAGGAGAGACATAAGAGAACAAATACATATAAGCGGGTTTACCTTTCGAGGTAACAGCTCTTGCGGTAAAACGCGCAGGTTCGGCCCATACTTTATCGGTATTGATCCATGTAAGTACTTTGGTAAAATCGGCATCGCCATTCGGGTCGTAAGCCGCCATCAATTCTTCTTTCAGGTTCCCAAATTGGTTAAACAAATCTTCTTTAGAACGGGCGTTTACAAAACCGGCCGGCACTTCCGCGCTATTTGATCCGATTATAACCGGGACTCCGGCCTGTCTGCCGGCTTTATAAGCACTTTGCGCGGTTTCAGTCACCAGGCGTCCATCCAATATCGGCCCCGGATAAGTGGGAGGTCCACCCGGACCAGCCGTTTCCTGACCCCCATCCACAATTTCCTTAGCTGTCAGTGCCCGTAATTTCGCCAATGCAACAGCATCTGTTCCTTCTATGCCATATCTCTTCGCGAAGTTGATACCAATGGTTTCTGCAGAAACAGGATAAAAAGGATCAGCCCCATCTTTCCGGATAGGCCTGCCTGTTAGTACACCATCTCTTCCTCCTCCGGATTCAATAATAGCTTTGTGAAAGAGTCCACGGGACATGGCTGCAGTAAGATGAGTATGAACAGAAACCCCGCCTGCTGATTCGCCAAAGATGGTTACGTTACCGGGATCACCACCAAATGCGGCGATATTTTCTTTCACCCATTGAAGGGCAGCCACCTGATCAAGATAGGCGTAATTCCCTTTTACTTCATCGGAGTATTCCTTGCTTAGGGCAGGAAAGGCAAAGAACCCGAGGCGACCAAGCCGGTAATTAAAAGTGACCAGGATAACACCCTTCTTTGCGAAACTGATTCCGTTATAGTCGGGTTGTGAACCACTGCCGAATACAAAGGCACCACCATGTATCCAGACCATCACCGGTAATTTTGAA
>CAZFLL010000173.1:0-4005 GCA_964519865.1 uncultured Chitinophaga sp.
TTAACCTTACTTAGTAGGGGCTGTTGACTACTAACTACTAACTTCTAACTACTAACTAATCTGGCTGTTGACTACTAACTACCGACTACTAACTACTAACTAGTTTCTATTCCTCCAGTCGCTCCGTGCACCCAAACTCCCTCTTCAAATAATCATCATAATGATCCGCCTGGGTGAAGAGTTCACGGAAGGCGGCGGCGCCGTTTTCGCGGGTGATATCGAGATCATACATGATCCGGGAGAGCACGATATTTTGTTTGACGCAACTTAACACCAGTCCATTCGTCCGGTAATTCTCCTGTAAGAGGTATTGATACAGCGGTTTGATCTTCGTGGGATCTGAGGGCATCTGGCAGAGATAAGCATCCCCGGCAATAAAAAAATTTTCGGCATTGTAAGTGATTTTGATCTTGGCCGATCCTTCTTTCACACTCCAGTTGTTCGTGCCTTCCCTGGCTAACCGTACATCTTTGCCGAGTTCTTTTAAAATTTCTTCAATGGTCTTGGCCGCACCCACCGGTTCTGTTTCCTTCTCCGGTATTTCGGGCAGTTTGACTTCGGTGCCACAATTGGGACAATACTTACTGGCATCAATATTCGTGGTGGTGACCAGTGAACCGCAACTGAAACATCGGGTGGACGCATGTCCCCTGTTGGGTTGGTACAATTGCAGCGCTTCGCGCAGGTAAACCACCGGCAGGGCAAAGCCCAGGTTATCACCACCGCGGATGATAAAGGAATTCACCCCGATGATCTCGCCACTCATATTCACCAGCGGGCCACCGCTGTTACCGGGATTGATGGCCGCATCGATTTGTATAAATTTCAGTCCGTCCCGAATCCGGTCCACCTTGGAGATTACGCCCTGTGTGGCGGTATAGTTCAGTCCGAACGGATGCCCGATGGCCACTACGGCATCCCCATCCTTCATTTGTTCATACTGACCCAGCTGGATTTCCGGTAATTCAATATTACGGGGGGCTTCCAAAAAAGCCAGGTCATGTTTACGGTCAGTATACCATACCCGGGAGAGGGCTTTATCAAATGTTTTACCGGCAATCGTCACTTCCGCATTTTCCGCCACCACATGATCATTGGTAACGATCAGGTCAAATTCCTTTACATAAAAACCCGTGCCGGTGCCCGTGGTCGTGGCAATTTGTATAATCGCGTTCTGGTATTTTTCTATAATAAGTTGCGGATCCATGTTTTCTTTATTTAGGCTCCATATTTAAAAACTCCATCTCGTTAGTAAACGTGAGATTGAAGTTTACCAGGGTATCAAAACGCAGGTTCTGGGTTTTGAAATCCATCAGCGGGTATTTATCCTTCCATTTATGCTGGATGGCAAAGATCCTGTCCATGATCGCCTGCTGCTGAAACTGGTTGGTTTCTTTATTATAATAAGAAGTGGTGAATCCCAGGGCCGCAAAATAATCCGGGTAGTTCACCATCATATATAAATGAAACAGGTCGGTAATCGCCCTGGGCATACTATAGGAATACTGGCAATAGGCAATCCCGTACTCCGTGATCTGGCTGGCGATGGCCGGGTAATTATTATCCCGGTACCAGACCATATTCTGGTTGGCCGCATGAATCGAATCACTGATGGTCTTGTACGGCTGAGGAGCCACTATGGCAAACGTGTATTTCGACCGGAACAGGTTCCCATACACTTCTTCTTTCGGAAGCTCCTTGATTTTCCGGTACTCCTCCGCCATATCCCGGTTTTTCTCCGTTACGGGCCGGTCATCCTTTTTAAAATAGATACCGGTGATCCGCTCCAGCTGGTTCAGCAGTTTGCCTTCAGGCGAAATCATATAATCGATCCGGTAGGAGAGGCAAAGCAGGAGATAGGCAATGGCCCCGGAAAATTTATCCGCATCCAGTCCGGCGATGGTATCCAGTGTTTCCCCGATCCATTGTTTGAAATAGGCATATTTCACTTCCTTTTCATGCTCAGAGACCACGGTGATATGCTCGCTGTCCGTGGAAACCAGGGTCGAAAAATCCTGCACCAGCAGGTCGTCCTGTTTATCCGCCTTGGTGGAGAGTTCCTTCAGACCATAATAGAGTTTACTGGGGCTGGCTGTACTGGAATCGCTGTCAAACCGCATGCAAAGCCGCTCGGTGTCCATGGCATAGCGGCTGTAATAAAGACTGAAGTTCATTTCCAGCAGGCGGCGCATCACGGGTACGGAGGGCTGGGGCATACGGGCCAGGGTCACTTCGGCATTTACCTGGGTACCGTTAAAACTCCCCCGGACGATCTTGGATCCCTGGTAAAGTTCAAAACGGCCCTCGGCCCCGTTTCGTTCATACACCACATTTGCGGACACATCGTCCCGCAGGTAGTCAAAAAACGCGTCCAGGCTTTCGGGGTACTTTTTTTCCTTGAAGAGGTTATCCGCATCGGTCCAGCGGTTTACCTTGGCCAATGGCTTGTTATTATCAGAATACCGGCCGAAAACCACCTCCGGTTCGGGGTGTTCCTCCGGCTTTTTCTTTCCCCAGCCAAATAGTTTATCAAACATCCGATGAATTTTGGATCAGGTAATACGGAAACAAGATAGGGCAAGCCGGGCATATTGTCAATGAAAATCGGGTTGAAAACAAGTATTCCACACCGGCGGTGAAATGATTACGGTAAACTAAAAATCAGTAGTTTCGCCCCATTCAATTATTATTATGAAGTTCATAGCCTCATCTTCATCCCTGCTGAAACAATTACAGCATATTTCCGGTGTAATCAACGCCAATACCGTATTGCCGATCCTGGAAGATTTCCTCTTTGAAGTGGAAAAAAACAAGCTCACCGTGGTAGCCACCGACCTGGAGACCGTGATGCGTGTGCAGCTGGATATCGAAGCCAAAGACAGTGGTAAAGTGTGTATTCCCGCTAAAATCCTGATGGATTCCCTGAAAAACATCCCGGATCAGCCCCTGACCTTCAATATCGACAAGAATTTCGCGATCGAAATCACCAGTGATAACGGTAAGTACAAGGTAATGGGCGAAAATCCCGATAATTTCCCCAAGGAACCTACCGCGGACGACACCACTTCCTTTACCATGATGGCTTCTGCCCTGGTAACGGCGATCAGCAAGACCCTTTTTGCCACCAGCAACGATGACCTCCGCCCGGCCATGACCGGCGTATTCTTCGAACTGGACAAAAAAGGCCTGCAATGTGTAGCCACCGATGCCCACCGCCTGGTACGCTACAAAAGGACCGATGTAAAATGCCCCAAAACGGATTCTTTCATCGCTCCCCGCAAGCCGCTCAATCTCTTAAAAGCCGCGATCCCCTCTACCGATGAGGAGATCACCGTAAGCTATAACAGCAATCACCTTTTTGTAAAACACGGCACCACCCAGATGAGCTGCCGCCTGATCGATGCCCGTTTCCCCGACTATAAAGTGGTGATCCCGGCCGATAACCCATATCGCCTGACCGTCAGCAAAAGCGATTTCCAGAGCGCCCTGCGTCGTGTAAGCGTATTCAGTAACAAGAGCACTAACCAGGTAGCCCTGAGTATCAGTGGCAGTGAACTGCAACTGGCCGCCCAGGATGTGGACTTCAGCTTTGAAGGAAATGAGCGCATGAAATGCCAGTACAACGGCGAAGACCTGATGATCGCCTTCAACGCCAAATTCCTGATCGAAATGCTCAACGCCACCGACAGCGAAGAAGTCAACCTCGAATTATCCACGCCCACCAAGGCCGGCCTGATCAAACCAACCGACCAGGACGAGAACGAGGATCTGCTGATGCTGGTGATGCCGCTGATGCTGAATCAATGATCCTTCGACACCCTTCGATAACCCTTCGATAAACTCAGGGTGACAACAGTTGTCATGCTGAGCCTGCCGAAGCACTGACGAAGGGGCCGAAGCAAAACTAGCTTTGAAAGTCTCTCTTGAAAAAGGGGGGCTTTTTTCGTATCACCCACTCCGCCACCATCAAATTCAGTCCCCAGCCCAGCCAGGCCACTACCCGGT
>CAZFLL010000173.1:4105-5898 GCA_964519865.1 uncultured Chitinophaga sp.
ACCCACTCCGCCACCATCAAATTCAGTCCCCAGCCCAGCCAGGCCACTACCCGGTACACATCCATCGGCGGCAGTTCAACCGAATTGGTAATTGCATATTTCCAGGCCCGCAGGGTAATGGCCGATAAGGTCAGGGCATAACTGCGGATCATGAAATTCCGGTGGGCGGTGAAATCTTTCTGCTTTGCTTTTACCAGGGCCATAGCTGTGAAATAAATCCACAATATGGCCAACAACACAAAAGCGATCCGGGAACTCAATCCGCCATTTGCATAAAAGCCCATCAGCAAACCTGCGGGTCCGGTAATGAATAATACATCGGTAATATATACATACCCCATTCCCCGGTGCAGGCGGGGATAATTGCGTTGCAGCGAACCGGAAAACTGGGTAAACCCCGCCAGCAGCACCCACATGCTCGCATATACATGAATGAAGAAGGCGATCCGCCACTGGTCGATCGTGATATACTGTTGTTTGATCCGCAGGAAACCTACATCAGTGTTATACGGCAGATAGGCCATTGTAATCGTGGCCATCAGCCAGGTAAAAAAGGCCAGGCTGAGTAAGAGGACCCCATTGATGATATTGGTGCGGCTGATTATTTATCTTATTTTTAAATTCAACAAACTGTATGCACTACAAAAATAACCCTTCCCGCTTCCACACCGCGGCTTTCCTGCTGATCGCGGTGTTTGCGCTTTATTCCTGTAAAGACAAAAAGACCGGCACCGGCGAAACACCGGCTGAAGAAATACAGAAACCCGCTGATACACCCGGGGAAAATAACCAGCCTGATTACCGGCTGGGATCCTTTGTCGGTCCCTTTGGCGATAATAAGATCACCCTGCTGATCAGTTCGATTAAAGGGGATTCTGTATATGGCCGTTCGATAGTAGGGGGCAATGACCGTCCTTTTACCGGTACTGTTAAAAAATTAAGTACCGCCTGGCATATTCATGCGGTGGAGCCCGGTGATCATAAGGATGACGGGGTATTTGATATTGAGATCGATCCCACAAGACCCGAAGTAGCTACGGGTATCTGGAATGCGAATGACAGTAAACGTCCGCCGAAGACATTCTCCCTCGAAAGAAAAAAATTCAATTACAATCCCGATGCCGGTGATTATCCCCAGGCATCGCAGCGCCTGCTGACCGTTGCCGATGTGGAAAATGAAATGAAAGAAGATCTTCAGTTTATGCGCAATGAAATTTTTGCGCGCCACGGTTTCTGTTTTAATAAAAAGGACCTGCGCCAGCAGTTTGAAATGAAAGACTGGTACGTACCCAACACGGTAGACATCAAAGGATTTCTCACCGATATCGAAAAAAAGAACATCGCCCTGATCAAACGCTATGAAAAATATGCGGAGGAGTATGGAGATGAATACGGGAGGTAATTATGAATGATTTTATTCTGATCAATGTCTATTCCAACTATGTCGATGCCCATATTGCACGGGGTGTATTGGAAGAAGAAGGCATCAATTGCTGGTTAAAAGATGAAAACACGCTGACCATTGATCCCATCCTCACCAATGCGGTGGGTGGTATCAAGCTGATGGTCGTGCGGTCACAGGCCGAACGCGCCGCAGAGATTCTCACCAATTTACGCAATGAAGCCAGGGCGTCAATCACCTGCCCCAAATGCCAGTCCCACAATATCGAACAGGTCAGTACCCCACGCAAGGCCAGTAACTGGCTGACAGCGCTGAGCACTTTCTTCCTGAGCAGTTTCTCCGTAGCCCCCGACAAGGTCAATCATTGTTTTGATTGCGGGCATGAGTTTGA
>CAZFLL010000174.1:0-5850 GCA_964519865.1 uncultured Chitinophaga sp.
AGCCCACCGGGCAGGGTACAGGGCTGGGGCTGAGTCTGAGTTATGATATTGTGAAAGCCCATGGGGGAGAACTGAAGGTGGAGACGAAAGAAGGTGAGGGAAGTGAATTTATCATTGTATTGCCTGTATGAGAAAAAAGAAATTATGAAGATGAAAAGAATATCAACCTGCGGATCAGTCTTATTTATGTTGCTGCTTATGCTGGCCCCCAGTATAAGCGCACAGCAATCCCGGGTCGATTCTGCGATTGCCCTGTTAAATAAGAGTAACGTAGAAAAGGGTCCTGATAGTCTCAGTTTCTCAGCAGCCGTGAAACTGGTCGATAATTCAGCTTTAACAGATCAGCAAATCGATCAACTGGAAGAAACTGCGGGGCAATTTAAAAAGGGAGCAAAGGAAAAGTTTTACTATATCGTATGCCGTTCCATTTTACGAAGTCTTTCCGGTAGCGATAAATATAAGGCGATTGAGTATGGGAAACGGATTGTCCAACAGCTGGATAATGTTAAATCAACTGATGTCCGCTTTCTTAGACAGTTGATCCTTCTTCAGTTAAGGATTCCATACCGGGAATCCGACAAGCTGAAAGATGGGTTTCAATATTATGCTGATCAACTGAACGAATATAAAAAAGCCAATGATTCCATTGGGATATCTAATTGTTATTATGTGCTGGGTGGATTTTACCGGATCATTGGCCTCTTTGAGCCGGCCATCTACAATATGAAGAAATCGGTCAGCTATATTGACTCAGCTGATGATCATGTGTACAGGATTTTTGACATCATTTTTGATTATGGCATGCGCCGTTGGGTCAACAATGCTGGTGTTTTGAGTGATTTTTATGCACAATCGGGAGAATTTGATTTGGCATTGAAGCAGGGCAAAATGGTATTGGAAGCAGCCCTGCGGTTATTTCAACCCGGAAGAAAAGTTGACACAGCAGATGCATTACAGTCCAGATTTACAGCCCGGCATGTGGTCATTCCTTTATTAGCCAAGCAACAGCTGGACAGCGTGGAATATTATTTAAGCATCGCTGAATCGGCTTATAAGGAAACTTCAACAGAGAGAAGCATCAAGCCCTATGTTTTGCAACTTCGAGCGCTCTACAATATCAGGCGGGGTGCTTTTGCAGCAGCCGATTCCCTTTTGCAGGAATGCTGGAAATGGGTGAACCGCTACCAGGTGGGGGTCAGTCAGCCTGGTGGCATTATTGAGCCTGATTATTACCTGGCATTGTTGCGTATGGAAGAAAAGAATTTCCCGGAAGCCATCCGCCTGTTGCATAAAGATGTTGAACGGATGAGGGCCGTGCGTACCAGTGTTTTGCGGGACTACAGACTGCTGGCGGATTTGTATGAAAAAACCGGGGATGATGTAAAAGCCAGACTGGCTTATAAATCATTCATGCTGTTGCAGGATAGCATACTGTCTGACCAATCAAAATTCAGGACCTTGAGTTTTGAAACCGAGCAATTGATCGCCAATAATGAAATTGCCATCGCTCAACTGGAAAGTGCCAATAAACTCTCCGCCCAGTCAAGGAATTTCACGATCGGTATAGCCGCCCTGCTTTTAATTCTGGCGGGTAGTATTTATTACCGATTTCATGCCAAGAAAAAGGCCAACCTTGTTTTGGAAAAGGCCCTCGGCGATTTAAAAACCACCCAAAGCCAGCTGGTGCAGGCGGAGAAAATGGCCAGTCTAGGTGAGCTTACCGCCGGTATTGCCCATGAGATCCAGAATCCGTTGAACTTCGTCAATAATTTTTCGGAAGTGAGTAATGAGCTGATCAGTGAGATGGTCGATGAGGTGGATAAGGGGAATACAGCCGAAGCGAAAGTGATTGCCCAGGATATACAACAGAATCTGGGCAAGATTCTGCATCACGGCAAAAGAGCTGATGCCATCGTAAAAGGCATGCTGCAACATTCCAGCAGCGGTAGCGGGAAGAAAGAACCGACTGATATTAATGCTTTGGCGGATGAGTACCTGCGCCTGGCCTATCATGGGTTAAGGGCCAAGGACAATTCCTTTAATGCCACGATGAAGACCGGTTTTGACCCGTCAATCGGGAATATCAATATCGTACCGCAGGATATCGGCCGGGTGATCCTCAATTTAATCAGTAACGCATTTTATGCAGTGAATGAACGGTCAAAAATGGGAATTCCGGGGTATACACCAACGGTTGAAGTTGGTACAAAAAAGACCGGTAATAAAATTGAGGTGATGGTAAAGGATAATGGAAATGGAATTCCTGCAAGCGTTCTGGACAAAATATTCCAGCCTTTCTTCACCACCAAGCCCACCGGGCAGGGAACGGGGCTGGGGCTGAGTCTGAGTTATGATATTGTGAAAGCCCATGGCGGGGAGCTGAAGGTGGATACCAGGACAGCAGGTGGCGACTCATTCGCTGATACCGGCACCACGTTCACTATTTATTTACCTGTAAAATAAACTGTAAATGAAAAAAGTCAAAGGTTTCCTGATGCTGGTACAGGTAATGCTGTTGACCGGGTTTGTTTTTTCACAGCAACCCCGGTTTAACAAGGTAGTTGACGGTGATAAAAACGGTTTTGGACCGGTATTTTCCATTACCCAGGACCAGAAAGGATTTATCTGGTTTACTTCAGCGATTAAGGGACTGCAACGTTTTGATGGAAAAAAACTTACCGGTTATACGCACAACAATGATAATCCGAACTCACTGGTCAATAATCTCGCCGTTGCGGTATCAGTGGATTCTGCCGGGTTGATCTGGGTAGGTACCATTGGTTTCGGGGTGGATCGCCTTGATCCGGAAACAAAAAAATTCACTCACTTCCGGCATGACCCCAAAGATCCCACAAGCCTGGGAAGTGATACTGTCTTTGCCATTATGACTGATCGTTCAGGCATCACCTGGGTGGGCACCAACCTGTCGTTGGATAAGTTTAATCCGGTAACCGGCAAGTTTACCCATTACCAGATTGAAGGACTTGTCAATTTTGTCCCCGCTTCAGAAGAATTCCCAACGATCAATACCATTTTTGAAGACAGTCAGGGTTTTTTATGGATCGGCTGGGGAGATCCGTTTTCCGGTGCAAAAGATGGTCACGGCGGCTTATCCCGGTTAGACAAAGCCACTGGGAAATTTATACATTATAAGCATGACGCAGCCAATCCAAACAGCCTTTCAGACAATAATGTTTTTTCTGTTTTTGAAGACAGTAAGAAAACACTTTGGGTTTGCACCAAGGGAAAAGGGTTACAGTCGCTGGACCGGTCAACTGGCAAGTTTACCATCTATGGCTCTTATGATCCTGCCCATCCGGAGGGAATGAGCAGTCCACCCTATAGTGGCAGTCAATTTGATTTCGTCAGTTTTGTCATAGAAGATATAAAGGGAGGATTATGGATCGGTTCCAAGTCCGCCGGGGTCAATAAATTCGATCCGGGGCAAAATAAGACCACGCATTACGGACGCGTAAGTAATGATAAAGCAAACCTGTTCCTGAAGGACACTCTTGGAGGTTTTAAAGACAGTACCACCTATCGTTCTTTCACAGCAAGGGACGGGCTACTCTGGATTACCTGCGAAAGCGGTATTTATACGGTTGACTTTACCTCCACGGTTATTCCTTTTACATTGCTGAACAATCCAGCCGGAGGTTTTTATTATGAAGAGGAAAAAAAGAATATCTGGATATTGACGGACAGCGGAATGATCAGGAGAAACCTGCTGAATAACCAGCAAAAACAATTCAGGCATGATCCCCGCGATGTTAACAGCGTTTCTGACTGGTCGGTGTTTGATGTAAAAGGAGATGGGGAAGGTAATATCTGGATAGCCACCCATAATAGCGGGCTGGACAAATTCAATACCAGTACCGGCCAATTCTCACATATCCGGCAGGATAAAACCAACCCGGCCAGTGTGGTGAATGATTCCATGCATGTACTGTTTTTTGACCGCCAGCATTTTCTATGGATCGGTACGCATAACGGGTTATCCCGGATGGATACCAGGACCGGGAAATGTACCAATTATGTCAATGATCCTAAAGATAGTCTGAGTATTGGCAAGGGGCATATAAACAGTATCATACAGGATAAGAATGACCGGATCTGGGTAGGAAACGACGAAGATATGTTTGTACTGGATAGTCAGACCGGTAAGTTTAAACGATACAAAATCGGCAGCGGGGCACTGGCTATACTGTGTGTAGACCAGGATGGGGTGTTATGGGCCGCGAATACTTCAGGCCTGTATTTTTTTGATAAACAAAAAGACCGGTTTAAAATATTTACTACACAGATTTTCCCGGACGGGGTGGATGGCATTAGTGGCATCGCGGAAGATGTAAGAGGAAACTTATGGGTAAGCACCACCAGCAGCATCCTCCGGATCAGTAAAGAACGTAATATGGTCAGAATTTATGGTGCTGCACAGGGAGTACAACCGGCAACGGCCACCTGGATGAAGAATATCAGGATTAATGATGGCCGGTTGTTTCTCGGGGGTACAAAGGGCTATTACAGTTTTAATCCCGATGAACTGCAGGATGAAAGAACAGCTCCGATTATTAATTTCACCAGTTTTAAGATCAGGAGTGAGGAAGTGGTGGCCGGGCCGGGAAGCCCGTTAAAGCAGCCCATCTGGAAAACCAATGAGGTCCGCCTGAATTACAGTCAGAACACTTTTTCATTCGAATTCGGGGCCATTGATTATAAAAACGGGGGCGATATAAAATACCTCTGTAAACTGGAGAATTATGATATTGAATGGCGGGATATCGGTACGGAACCCAAAGCCACTTACTTTAACCTGCCCGCTGGAAAATACAACCTTCTGGTGAAGGCGATCAACAGCGATGGCTCCATGGCGGAGAAAAGCATAGCTATCAGTATTGCCCCGCCCTGGTGGAAAACCTGGTGGGCCTACGGTCTTTACGGGTTGCTGGTGATTATTGCAGGATACCTGATATACAAATACCAGAAATACTATATTGTAAAACGGGAAAGAGAAAGAACCCAGCAAAAAGAACTGGCACAGGCTAAGGAAATTGAAAAAGCCTATACGCAATTGAAGTCCACACAGGCGCAGCTTATTCAGTCGGAGAAAATGGCGAGTCTTGGGGAACTGACTGCCGGTATCGCCCATGAAATCCAGAACCCGTTGAATTTCGTGAATAATTTTTCTGAAGTAAACACGGAACTGATCAGTGAATTAGTTGAAGAGGTTGACAAAGGGAATACAGCTGAAGTAAAGTCGATTGCGGCTGACATCAAAGAAAACTCAGAAAAAATCGTGCACCACGGCAGAAGAGCCGATGCGATTGTAAAAGGTATGCTGCAGCACAGCCGGAGCAGCAGCAACCAGAAAGAGCCCACCGATATCAACGCGCTGGCTGATGAATACCTGCGCCTGGCCTATCATGGATTAAGGGCAAAGGATAAATCCTTTAACGCCACGATGCATACGGACTATGATAAAGGCATTGGAAATATTCAGGTAGTTCCGCAGGATATCGGAAGGGTGATCCTCAACCTGATCACGAATGCGTTTTATGCCTGTACTGAGCGTAGCCGAAGTGCAGTAAACGAGTTGAAAGCCCTTCGGCAGGCTCAGGGTGACAACAACTACGAACCCCTGGTTTCAGTGAGTACCCGGAAATTGGTTGGTAAAGTAGAAATTAAAGTGACAGATAATGGGAATGGGATACCACAGAAAGTACTGGATAAGGTATTTCAACCGTTTTTTACCACCAAGCCTGCCGGACAGGGTACAGGATTGGGATTGAGTCTGAGTTATGATATTGTAAAAGCACATGGCGGGGAAATTAAGCTGGAAACAAAAGAAGG
>CAZFLL010000175.1:0-5840 GCA_964519865.1 uncultured Chitinophaga sp.
GGCTTCTTCACAGAATAAGGCGTGTTCTCTGTATCCATTTTTTCCAGGGCCAGAAAGAGCACCCAATGTTTTTGGCTTCAACTCATTGTGTGGTTGCCCAGTAGATTGCATTCCCTTTCTCACCGGTTTCCCCCACCCAGATCGGCGTATTCAGTTCATCCCTTTTCTTTAAAAAATGATCAATACCCCCTAACAGGTCGGGCCGGGCCCAGCAATAATAATGAAACTGGTAAAATACATTTTTATCAAATGGCTGATCAAATAATGACCAGTTATTCGACCAGTCAAATCCCTCCAGCGTAATCATGTGCCGGTTATCCACTTTACGTATCTCTCCTGTAATCCGTTTATATAGAGGAACAAGCAGGTGTTTATACTTCTCCGCTGATCCGGTGCCAACCGGCAGGGGTTCATTCAACAAATCAAAGGCAGCCACCACTGGTTCATTGGCATATTTTGCGGCAATTTTAACCCAGAGATCCACTAACTGGTCCTGGTATTTCTTATCAATAAAAAGTTCCGGCAGGTCCTTCGGACTATCATCAATATTTGCCCCGGTTTGCCCGCCGGGAGCGCCATGCATATCAATTATAACATAGAGCCGGTATTTCCTGCACCAGGTAATCAGGGAATCCAGTAACTGAAAACCTTCCTGCACATATACAGGATGATCGCCTTCTGTCAGGAAGAGCCTTGAATTCAAGGCCGGTCTGACTGAGTTAAACCCCAGCTCAGCGATTCGTTTGATATCCGCTTCGGTAATATAATTATGATGGAATGAGGTCCAGAACCGGGAAGCAGCCTCTGTTCCAATCAGATCAGCCACCAGTTTTTCTATTTTACGCGGACGGTCGCCTGCTGCACCAAATTTCCACATATACCCCTCGGGAAGCATCCAGTTTCCGAGCCCTACTCCTTTTAAAAATACTTTCTGCCCGTATTCATTGACAATATCCTGGCCGGATGTATGCAGGAAAGTCAGCCCGGGTGTTGCTTTAAGTTGCGCTATACATATAGTATGCAGCGAAAAAACGGCAATAAGAATAATCAGCTTTTTCACGATTTAGTTTTTGGGTTTCAATGGTAGCCAGACCCTGATTTCCCCTTCTGTCTGGCTGGCATCAGCGAAAGGCACCAGGATCATTTTTTCATTAGCATTCGCCAGTCTGGCTGCATAGGCTTGCCTGCCAATCCATCCTCCCGGCAGTAAAGAGGAAGCATTCACCAGGCTGTCAGTATTGATTCGTATTGTACCCTCAGCATCGGACATACGATCATATACTGATGCAGCATTCAGGCTTTTATCAACGGCCAATACCTGTGGCCCACGTTGTATAGCCATTTGTCCGGGATAACTTTTCCCGCCGGTTATAAACTGAAGGGGCATATCAAAATGGATCATTACTTTCTCTCCGGGTTTCCATTTCCTGCTGATTGTTAACAATTGATCCGGAGTTCCTGTAAAAACTTCTTGTCCTGCTGTTGCTGTAAAATGTGTACTCCAGGCGGGCACACGTAAACTCAGTGGCATTTCAGCTGCAGCCGAAGTATTTACTGTCAATGTAAAATCCCCGGACTCCGGGAAATTGCCTTCCAGTTTCAAGGTCAGCCCGATCTCTTTTTTACCCGGCGTTTTAATTCTGTATTTATAAACTGCCGGTTCGTACAGCAGCACGGCCGGTGTATTATTGAGCAGACCGAAAGTAAAGCCGGGTACAAGTGCAATACCCCTGGGCACGCTGGACTGGCAACAGGTAATAAAGCAGGTATACGGTTTCCTGCCCATCAAGGGAGTATAATAACTGACGCATCCGGTTTGCGGGTTTTCAGCGGCGAGCAAATGATTATATACCGTTTTCTCCAGTTGATCCAGGTATTTCAGATCACCGGTAATGGTGAATAAGTTCTGATTCAACTGGATCCAGGTGGTAGTCACACAGCCTTCCCCCATATTGTCCGTTACAGATGCCGGTAAATAATCATCGGCCTGGAAATATTCATGTGAACTGGAAGTACCGGTAATATATAATTGGGTATTGACCACATCCTGCCAGGCCAGTTCAACCGCTTTTAGAAACACCGGGTCCCCGGTTATCTGGTACAATTTGATGAGGCCAACATAGTTAGACAGCATTTCATACGCTTTCCCATTCCCCACATTCTTCACTTTACCTGTAGCTAAAATGGAACTGACTACCCGGGGGCCATTGGCCTGTTCCCAGGCATCCAGGATATAATAACAAAAGTCAAGGTATTTTTTATCGGCAGTATATTTATATAATTCCACCATGGCGTCCAGCACACTGGTCGCGGCCATTCCTTTATGTTCACCAGCTGAAATAATATCTGATTGGCCCGGATTTTTACCAAATGTCCTGCATAAGAGATCCCCGATTTTCCGGCAGGCTTCCAGGGCCGGTGTATACCCGGAAATGGAATAATAAGCCAGCAATCCATGCAGGTTATATTTATGAGACCAGACATCCCAGCTGGTCCAGTATTGATCAGGGGTATATGTGCCTAAATATCCGTCTGGCAGCTGTGTACTGATCAGCTCAAACATCAGTCGGTCCATTTGTTTTTTCAGGGAGGGGTCGTGCGTAAGTTTCCAGGTATTGACAGCCGTTTCCAGGTATTTCCCAATATGCTCTCCGGCCCATGGATGGATACCGGGGCGTTTCAGGTAAGAGCCGATCAGTCCGAATTCATCTACTTTTAATAAACGTTGCTCCAGGTTCTGCGTGAATCGTGTATGCAGGTATCCGGTGAATTGCTGGTACTCAAAAGGGGTGGCGGTAAAATGGTTTGCCACTTTATTTGCCACAAGCGGTCTTACCCCTGTTTTAACAGGAATGACAAGACCACCTGTAATAACATGTAATTCCTCTCTTTTCAGGTAAAGACTGCTGTTTTTATCTTTTACCTGGTAACCAATATGGAAGACTGACTCGCCCCGGGGACTGAACCCTGAAAAATTTACTCCCGCGGAAGTACCGGCTCCTGCAGCCAGTTGTATAGCTCTGTTTTGCTCTGTTACCTTTTTACCGGTCTTGTCTGTCACCCAATATTGTATAATTCCGTTGAATGCATTAACTGATTTATTAGTGAAACTGATCCGGGTACTGAACCCGCTGCTTTTATTATCAGTAATGGTATGTGCAACATCCACCTCATCCACCCAACCTGCCGGTTCAATGGTATATGGTCCATCCCACATACCCATACCACCAATTAAATTATAAACCCTTACCGCTATAATATTTTCCTGGTCCCATTTTACGGCCTGTTCCGGAATAAAATACAGGCGTGCTTTTTCCCATTGTGTCTGGTAGGCCGGGGGAAAGGAACCGGTTTCGCCGATCTTTTTCCCGTTAAACCAGGTCTGATCGGCATCATCTATTTTTCCCAGCTGAAGTTTAAGTCCTTTTCCGTTGTTTGTCCTCAGGCTGGCTGGAATAACCACCCTGATCCTGTACCAGGCATAAGAAGAATCTTTTGTAAAGCTTTTAGACAATTGCTGCATCCGCCAGCCACTGTCATTGAAACCAGCGTCTGCCCATTCCGGGTTATCCCCGAAACTGAACCTGGCTTCTTTTGGCAATGTAATAAACTGCGCCTGCAGGATCACAGGCAGTAGCAACATCAGGAGGACAGCAATTCGTTTGATGAAGTGGTACATACTGGCTAAGGATTCGTTAGTAATGACCCGGGCTTTTTCAGGTGCAGAAAAGCGGTAATGAAAGCTAAGAAATTAATATCATTGATACACTCTTACAAAATCTACTTCCAGGGCCGTCGGGAAAATAGTATTATCCACACCCATTTTACCGCCCCAGCCTCCGCCAATTGCCAGGTTCAGGATCAGGTAAAAGGGCTGGTCAAAAGGCCATTCATTCCTGGTCAGGTGTTCATTTTTCACGGAAAAGTATACAGTTCCATCCAGCAGGAATTCAATTTTCTCTGCTGTCCAGTCAATGGCATAAACATGAAACTGCGTGTATGGGTCCTTTATAAATACCCCTTTCCCCTTTTGTGTTCCTTTTACGTGATTGTAGGAAGCCGAATGAATGGTGCCGAACACACTGTCTTTATTATAGCCTACGTGTTCCATAATGTCAATTTCACCACAACCCGGCCAGCCGGCTTCTTTAATATTCGTGCCCAGCATCCAGATGGCAGGCCAGGTACCCACTCCTGCGGGTAGTTTGGCCCGGGCTTCTATTCGCCCATACGTGAATTCCTGTATGCCTTTTGTCAGCAGTTTAGCTGAAGTGTACTTGTTCTTGTCTTTATCCTGCAGCCGGGCGGATATTCTCAGTACCCCGTTTTTTACCAGGACATTCGCCGTATCCATACCTGTGTAAAACTGTAATTCGTTATTGCCCCATCCATGTCCGCCTGAATCAGCTTTCCACTTTGTGCTGTCCGGCAGTCCGGTATAATTAAATTCATCGGACCAAACCAGTTTCCGTTTACCGCTTTGTGCGTCCATTTGTACTGTCCAAAGGCAGAAACCCAGGAAAAGAAATATCCTGTAAAGTGCTTGAATACGCCAAGTCATAACAAAAATTTATTAAGCCTTAAAAAAGTGAAAAGTGGAGGTAAATACCTGGAAAAGAATATACGATCCACTTTTCGTTTATTGCTTATGAACTGCTCGCTGTATGAGAAAGTTTTAAATATGTTGTTCCCGGCAACTCAAAAAAATAAAGGAAATACGGAAGGAGCAGGAAGAAGAATAATCCCGCAAAGAATTATAAGCATAATAAAAGCGACGAAGAGCTTAAATTATTATAACATCCTTATAATCCTTTGCGGGCATATATCCCTATTTCAGTCGTTTTCAATATTCCACAAACCAAGATCTGTACTCGGTGCAGGGAATTATCAGCGTGTTATTGTAACCACCAGGGTGTTTTATTCACATCATCAGTTCCTCCAAACTGATCATCCACTGCCTTTTTATAATTCACCGGGTTCTTGGTTATTTCGTCTGTCGGATACATGTTACGCTTGGGAACCTGTGTTGGTGCCCCTGAATTCAGCGATGTAGCCGGATCAATCGGGAAAACCGGGTAACCGGTGCGCTGGTAAGTCCTGAATGACATACCACCAGCCTGGAAGAAATCAATAAAATAACGTTGCATCCAGATCTGCTGTTCGCGTTCCAGCTTGGTACCTCCTGTTTTATAGGCGGCTTCTCCGGTGAAATAGTTGTCAATATAGGTCTGGGTAATGGCCATGCCATGCAGATTTGACTGAATTACAGTGGACAGAGTCCTGTAATAATCCAGCATGGCTTTTACGCCATTTTCATAATAGGTCTGGGCATTGCCGGTCACCCATCCTTCTTCGATCCCTTCCGCAATGATGAAACACTGTTCAGCGTAGGTGAAGAAAATATACGGATCACCGATCCTGGAAGCGGAGGAAGCGTAACGCTTATTCAGCAAAGAGTATTTGCCAGCGGCCCTGTTAAGGTCCAGCAGGTTGGGAGATAATTCGGAGGGTGCACCTTCGTAAGCGGCAAAGTCATTCTCCAGCAAACCACCGGAAATTTTGTAAGCTGCAGGTTCACCAAAATAAAACAACCGGCGGTCATTAACGCTTTTCAAGGCATCAACCATCAGTTTGGACATGGCCAGGTTTACCCTCATACCTTCCCCGTTATAAAACGGGTAAGTGGCATTGGTGTTATCCAGGTAGGATAACTGGAAATTATCTGCATTCCCCGTCATTAAATTACCAGCCGCTACTATTTCTGCAAACCGTGTTTTCTGAGCAGGGGTGGCTTTTTTACTGATCACATTCAATACCCTTAACTGCATGGCATTGCAAAG
>CAZFLL010000176.1:0-2307 GCA_964519865.1 uncultured Chitinophaga sp.
AGAAGAAAGAGCGCAAGGAACAGCCAGGCGAAAAACCTGGTGATTTTTTTCTTCAATATATATGGATTTCAAGGGCGAATAATCAGCTTTTGGCGAGTGGTCTTCCAATACTCTCATAATAGAATCCTGTCAGTCTCATCTGAGCATTATCATAGAGATTACGGCCATCAAAAATGACTTTCTCTTTTAACAGTACGGCCATCTTATTAAAATCGGGTGTACGGAATTCATTCCATTCGGTACAGATTACCAGGGCATCTGCCTCTTTCAGGGCCGCGTACTGATTCTCCGCAAATTCCAGTTTCCCGGTAAACTCCCTTTTCACATTGGGCATGGCTTCCGGATCGAAGGCGGTTACCACGGCTCCCATCTCCAGCAACCGGGTGATTACTTCCAGGGCGGGCGCTTCGCGGATATCATCGGTGTTGGGTTTAAAGGCCAGTCCCCATATGGCAAATTTTTTGCCAGCCAGCTTATGCCCGTAATACCGGCTGATTTTATCAAAGAAGAATGTTTTCTGACCGGCATTTACCTGCATCACCGCATTCAGTATTTTAAAATCATACATGGCATCTGCAGCTGACCTGGCCAGGGCCTGAACATCCTTGGGGAAACAGCTTCCTCCATATCCGAGTCCGGGATAGAGGAAGTGCTTCCCGATCCGGAAGTCAGTTCCGATACCACGGCGCACCATATCCACATCGGCCCCGAGTTTTTCGCATAAAACAGCGATCTCATTCATGAAGGAGATCTTTGCTGCGAGAAAACTATTCGCGGCATATTTCGTAAGCTCAGCACTTTTTTCATCCATAAACAGGATGGGGTTCCCCTGTCTTACATAGGGTTCATATAATTGCTGCATGATCTTCCGGGCCTTATCTGAACTGCTTCCGATCACCACCCTGTCCGGTTTCATAAAATCCTCAACCGCCGCGCCTTCCCTTAAAAATTCAGGATTACTCACTACATCAAAACAGTCCGCGATATCCTTACCTGCACTGGCCAGGATATGGTCCCTTACTTTTTCTGCTGTTCCCACCGGGACTGTACTTTTATCCACGATGACTTTATAATCACCGGGCTTCAGGATCTTGCCCAGGTCAGCTGCCACTCCAAGAATATACTTGAGGTCAGCACTTCCATCCTCACCCGGGGGTGTGGGGAGTGCCAGGAAGATAATTTCTGCACCTCCTATTCCCTGTTCCAGGGAAGTGGTAAAATGAAGACGGCCTTCTTTCAGGTTCCGGGAGAAAACTTTCTCCAATCCCGGTTCATAGATGGTAATCTCGCCGGCACTGAGTTTACGGACTTTATTCTCATCAATATCGATACAGGTCACATCGTTTCCGGTATCCGCAAAACAGGTACCACTTACCAAGCCAACATAGCCTGTTCCTACTACTGCTATTTTCATGGGTTAAGTTTTATATAATTCGTTTAAGGTATTCGCCATAACCGCTCTTCGCCAGTTCCACCGCAATCGCATCCAGTTGTTCGCGGTTGATAAACCCGTTGCGGAAAGCGATTTCCTCAATACAGCCGATTTTATTGCCCTGCCTTTTTTCAATCACGCGTACAAATTCACTGGCATCACTCAGCGAGTCAAAAGTTCCGGTATCAAGCCAGGCCGTACCCCTGTCCAGCAGGGCTACTTTCAGGTCACCGCGGCGCAGGTATTCTTTATTCACATCCGTGATCTCATATTCACCACGGGCGGAGGGTTTTAACTCTTTGGCAATTTTCACCACACTGTTATCATAGAAGTATAAACCTGGTACCGCAAAATTGGATTTAGGTTTGGCCGGTTTTTCTTCAATGCTGAGCGCGTTGTAATGCTCATCAAATTCCACTACCCCATATCTTTCCGGGTCGGCCACCTGGTAGGCAAACACATAGCCTCCTTCCACATGGACGAGGTCTTTCAGTTGTTTTCCCATCCGGGTACCATAAAATATATTATCCCCCAATACGAGGGCGACTTTATCATCACCGATAAATTCTTCACCGATTACAAAGGCCTGGGCCAGCCCGTTTGGCACTTCCTGGATCGCATATTCAAAACGGCAACCCAGTTTACTGCCATCACCCAGCAACCGTTTGAAGGAGGGGTTATCTTCCGGGGTGGTAATAATTAATACTTCACGGATGCCGGCCATCATCAGTACCGAAAGCGGATAATAGATCATCGGCTTGTCGTAGATGGGCATCAGTTGTTTCGAAATTGCTTTGGTGATCGGGTAGAGACGTGTACCGGATCCGCCGGCGAGGATGATTCCTTTCATAGATAGAGATAGGTTTGTAAGGTTT
>CAZFLL010000176.1:2407-5771 GCA_964519865.1 uncultured Chitinophaga sp.
TTCTGTCTTTATACTGTTCCTCATAATAATGCTGATACGAACCACTGGTGACGTTTTTCAGCCATTCTGTATTCTGCAGGTACCAGTCGATGGTCTGGGAGAGGCCCTCTTCAAAAGTAACGGAGGGTGACCAGCCCAGTTCCTTATTGATCTTGGTGGCATCAATCGCGTAGCGGCGGTCATGGCCGGGTCTGTCTTTCACATACGTGATCAGGACCTCGCTGGTACCGGGGGCATTCCCGAGCTTTTCGTCCATTTGTTTGCAAAGCAGTTTCACGAGGTCGATATTTCTCCACTCGTTAAAACCACCGATATTATAGGTCTGCCCGTTCTTGCCGTTATGGAAGACGGTGTCGATGGCCGTGGCATGGTCCTTTACAAAGAGCCAATCACGGGTATATAATCCATCTCCATATACAGGCAACGGTTTCTTCGTGATAATATTATTGATAAAGAGGGGGATCAGTTTTTCGGGGAAATGGTTGGGGCCGTAATTATTGGAACAGTTACTGACCACCACGGGCAGTTCATAGGTATCATGATAGGCCCTTACAAAATGATCACTGGCCGCCTTGGATGCACTATAAGGGGAGTGCGGATCGTATTTGGTGTCTTCCGTGAAGAAGCCGGTATCGCCCAGCGCCCCATACACTTCATCGGTTGACACATGATAGAAACGTTTGCCGTCAAACTTATCCTTCCAGAAATGACGGGCGGTATTGAGCAGGTTCACGGTGCCGATCACATTGGTGTATACAAAATCCAGCGGGGAGATAATGGACCTGTCCACATGGCTTTCCGCCGCCAGGTGGATCACCGCATCCGGCTGATGCAATACAAAAATCCGCTCAATGGCATCCTTATCCAGTATATCCGCTTTTTCAAAAAAGTAATTGGGAGAATGTTCAATATCCCGGAGATTTTCCAGGTTACCGGCATAGGTAAGGGCATCGAGGTTGATGATCTTATACTCCGGGTATTTGGTTACAAAGAGACGGACTACGTGTGAGCCGATGAAGCCGGCGCCGCCGGTGATGATGATTGTTTTCGAAGAAGAATTGGGCATCGCGAGGAAGGTTTATTGGTTTAGTCGTTTAGTCGTTTGTCGTTTAGCGGAAGTGTTTCTTAGTCCGATCAGACATCTACACCTATAGATGCTTTGTTTACCTTAGTCTTGAATTGCGGAGTGAATTTATTTTATTTGACAATACTTCAATCTCGTTCCGGATTTCCATGAGCTGTCCGGTTTCAAGCCATCCCAGTTCCACTGAAATAATTAGTTGGTTCAGTAATTCCATTAAACTACTATACGAAGTATTATAAAAATGAGCCTGATCCTTTGCTGTTTTTCTACTACTTCCTTCGGCAATATTGGAACAAATAGAAAGTGATGCTCTTCGCATCTGGCTGATAATACCAAATTTCTCGTCCGACGGAAACGAAGCTGTTAGCTTATAAACGCTGACCACCATTTTCTTCGAAAGATGCCAGACTTCTAATTTTTCAAATGAATATGTATGCATAAAATAAAGTTTAAGTATTAATATACTAAACCGGCATACATGGCAGGTAACCGTCCACCCCTGGCGGAGGGAAATGTTGGAAAGTTTAGAGGTTTATATCGTGTTATGCAGATCTGCCGCTAAACAACTAAACGTCAAACGTCTAAACTTTCTTAGATCGTGCCAGGAAGAACTACCGCTAAACGACAAACGACTAAACTTCAAACTTCTTCTTATACCACCCAAACGTCATCTTCAATCCCTCCTCCACCGTTACCTGTGGATTATACCCAAGCAGTGTTTTCGCTTTCGAGATATCCGCTAAGCTATGCTTCACATCGCCCTGTCTTTCCGGGCCGAAGATGGGTTGCAGCGTGGTGCCCGCTTCCTTATTCAGTCCGTTAAACAATTCCAGCAGGGAGGTCTGATCGCCGCAGGCTATGTTATACACCTGGTTCACGGCCTCTTTCTTTTCAGTAAAGATGGACAGGATATTGGCCTGTACCGCATTGGCCACAAAAGTGAAATCACGGCTGTGTGAACCATCCCCGTTAATGGTCGGGGATTTCATGTTGATCAGCGCTTCCGCGAAAAGCGGAATCACGGCTGCGTAAGGTCCGTTGGGATTCTGGCGGGGACCGAAAATATTAAAGTAACGAAGCCCGACAAATTCCATCCCATATAAATCCGCATACACCCGGGCGTAAAGTTCATTGACATATTTAGTAACCGCATAGGGGGAGAGCGGGTTACCGATCTTATCTTCCACCTTGGGCAAACCAGGATGGTCACCATAGGTGGAGGAACTTGCCGCATAGATCACCCGTTTGATACCGGCTTCTTTTGCCGCGGTAAAAACATGAAGGGCGCCGGTGATATTTACATGATTCGTGGTCAGCGGATCATTGATCGAGCGGGGTACAGACCCAAGGGCGGCCTGGTGCGTGATGGCATCCATTCCTTCCACCGCTTTTTTGCAGGTGTCGAAATCACGGATATCCCCTTCGATGAACTCAAACCGGGGATCGTCGAGGTAAGGTTCAATATTCTTCAGAAAACCGGTGGACAGGTTATCCAGCACCCGGACAAATTTTACCCTTTCGTCGTTGAGTAAAGCCTCCACCAGGTTGGACCCGATAAAACCAGCACCTCCGGTAACTAATACATGCATAGACTTACTTATTTTTCTTCCGCTTCTTTTTAAAACCAAAGAGGCGACGGACATCCAGTTTTGTCAATATACGTTCAAAGAAATTATCCGGCGCTGTCTCTTCCTCATAATAACTACCGTAGCCGTAACCATACCCATAACCATACCGGCCATAGCCATAATAACCGTAACCGGGTTTCAGTTTCACATCATTAATGATGATGGAAACCTTGGGCAGTTTATTGGCCTGGTAAAACTCGTCGATCAGGGCAATCTGTTTTTTAAATGTATGTCCCTGGCGGACGAGGTAGAGCGTACAGTCGGCAAACTTACTCAGGGTCATGGCATCACTGACCATACCTACAGGCGCCGTATCGATAATGATTATATCAAATTTTTCTTTCAGCCAGTTGAACATGGTTTCCAGCCTGGGATCAAGCAACATCTCGGAAGGATTGGGAGGAACAGGTCCGCAACCCAGTACCCATAGATTTTCATGTTCAGGTACAGGCCTGATCATATCTTCCAGGTTGGTTACTTTGCCTACCAGGTAATTGGTGATACCCGGGCCTTTGGTTAATCCAAGACCGGACAGTACTTTAGGTTTACGGATATCAAATTCAAGTATGATGGTCTTTTTACCGGCCAGTGCCAGCACGGCTCCCATATTGGTGGACACATAGGATTTACCTTCCCCGCTGAAAGAGGAGGT
>CAZFLL010000177.1:0-5477 GCA_964519865.1 uncultured Chitinophaga sp.
TTAATTTATGCAATTACGCGCTGGTTTAAAAAATTAAGGGACTTATTGATCCCGGGTATATGAATATACTTTTTGTATTGTCGTTAGGACAATCCGACTTTCGATAGAATAGATTTCGGGCTTGGTTAGTTGATTAATATGCCTGAATTAATACATCTGTCGGTATGCCAAACGACTGATGAATCTGACGAATCATTTCAAGTGATAATTTTCGTTTCCGGTTAAGAATCTCACTGGCCCTGCTTTTTAGCCCTACCACCCTGGCCAGATCATTCTGGGTATAGCCCAGCTGCTCCATACGGAATTTGATGGCTTCAATGGGATCCGGGTAGTCAATAGCATAGTGGTCTTGCTCATATTTTTCAATCAGAATGCCTAATATCTCCAGCTCATCGCCATCTTTTGATCCGGGCTTAGCATCAAAAATCTGCTCAAGTCGCGCCATGGCGGCCTGATAGTCTTTTTTTGATTTGATTGGCTTAATTGTCATTCGGTGTTAAATTTTCGTAGCGTCGATTTTATTATATTGTTTATGTGTACCTATGAAACGGATCCATACCATACCATAACTGTAATTTACTCTCACAATTAACCGGTAGTGATTTCCTTTTATATTAAAGACAATTCTGTTATCGCCTATTATCGACGCTGAAGGATAATCCTGTTTAATATCAAAAGGCCCTTTCCAGTTTGATTCTTCTGCTTCCTGGTACCAGGCTTTAAGTTGTTGCTCACTATCCGGATACATAATCCAGAAATCCCGCAGCGTTTTTTTAGCTATTACCCGCACTTAAGGACAGTTTACAAAGTTAATGAAAAGTTCCCAAAATGGGAAATTTACTGAGTTGATCAGTACCAGCCTGATACTCAATAACTACCAGTCCACCTCATTCTTCTTCCACAAATCGTCAAACGGACTGATCACATTCACTAATTGTTTCTTGCTCACATGCAGGTAACGCTCCGTAGTCCTGATATCAAAATGCCCCAGCAAATCCTTGATATACCGGATGTCCGTGCCCTTGTCGAGCAGATGCGTGGCAAAACTGTGCCGTAAACTATGTATCCCGACTTCCTTCCGGATACCGGCCTTGTGCTTAGCATTGCTGAATATCTGCTGCACCGTACGGGTAGGGTAGGCCTTGCCGGTCTGCTCCGATTCAAAGAGATATTCTTTCGGAACGGGCTTTACCATTTTTATATACTGCCTCAGTATGTCCAGCAACACCGGACTCAGGTTCACATACCGGTCTTTCTTCCCCTTGGCATTCCGCACATGGATCTGCATCCGCTGCCCGTCTATATCCGCGATCCTCAGGTTCACAATCTCACTGACCCTTAACCCCGAACTGTAGGCCGTAAACAACATGGCCTTATGCTTCTTGTTCTGCAGCGAATTGAACAATCGGGTAAGCTCTGTCTCATTCAGCAGCTTGGGCAACTGCAGGGGCTTCTTTGGCCTCGGGATATCCCAGAAAAACTTTTCCCGCTTCAGCACCTGCTCATAATAAAACTTCAACGCATTGATCCGGCTGTGCAGCGTATTCTCACTCAGCTTTAATGTTTCATAACAATATTGCAGGTAATCCCGCAACCGCTGCGGCGTAAACTCCGTCGCAGGATGATTTCCGATCGTCACCAGGAACACCCGCACTTCATTGATATAGGTCTTGATCGTGGAGGGACTATATGCCCTCAATAACAATTCCTGCCTTAAATAAGCGAGCACCCCGTTATTCACTTCCTGCACCACCCCGGTTGGTACTACACTGGCTATTGCTGGCACAGTTACAATTACCGGCTCCCGTACCGGCACCGGGTCAGGCTCCCGGGGAAATGCCTTATTCTCTTTCTTCTTTTCCTCCAGGTAACGGTACAATTCCTGCTCCTCCAGCTCCGCAATGCCCTGAAGGGCAAAATAGACTTTATTGTAATCCTCCCGGCTCAGGGGTACATACCAGCACTTATGCGTCTGACTCCAGCGGGCACCCGCTTTCTGTTTTAATAAACCGATAATGGCAGGCGAAACAGAAAAATAAATCCCGATCCATTCCTGCCCCTTATGCTGAAGGGGCTTTAACTGAACTTTTTCCATGCAAAAACTTTGCAGGAAACTTACTCATTGCGGAGAAACGTAACAGGGGATTTTAACCCTGATTTTCGTTTTTTTCCCGGAACGCACTTCGTGCACCTCAGTCACAGCAACAAGTCTGGCCGGTAAAATTAAAACTATGATTTCCAGGTAAACAGGAGAAAGAAAGCAGCCGGTTTACCCATCAACCAAACCGGCCATTGCAGAAAGGAATAAAATGAATTTTGAGGACCAGGTTGGTAGATTAAATATAATTTATTTTCCCTGATCCGCGGGTGATGGCTAACCGTAATTCTTTAAAAAAAAAGGTAAAAATTGAAACTGTTTTAATGTATCCGGCTCACCCAAAAGGTACACTAACGTATTTTATTCAGCAACTGCTCCCGCAGCCCGCCTTCCCACTCGGTTTTAAGTATACTGAGGATGATACTGTCCCGCCGGCCCCCCTGCGCCGTTGGCATATGATTACGTAAAATCCCCTCCTCCACACAGCCAATGGCCTTCATGGCCGCCACACTGGGGGCATTATTGGCATCGGCCCTGAACTCACACCGCAGCAGCCCCCAGTTTTCAAACACATAAGAGAGCAGCAAAAACTTACAATGCCGGTTCAGCCCCGTACGCTGAAAAGCCTTCCCATACCAGGTATAACCGAGCTGCGTGGTCAGCCAGGACTGCTGTATATCATAAAAGCGGGTACTCCCGGCATAACGACCCGCCACTTTATCATATACTATAAAAGGATACTCCTTCTTCTCCTCCCGGTTCTTTACCGCTGCCCGGATATAATTCCGCAGGTTTTCTTCCCCCGCTGCTGTCACTAATCCGTATTTCCAGATTTCGGGTTCATTTAACGAAAAGGGTAATAAATGGTCAAAGTCTTCTTCCGTAACAGGACGCAGAAGAACACGATCGTTTTCTAAAACCGGGGAGAGGGAGAATATGTCTGTTGGCATGGGATGGTGTTTATAAGAACCAAGATGCCAAGATACCAAGATGCCAAAGAAAATCCAAAGCACAAGTACCAAAGCCTTCTAAGAAGGATTGGTTGGATATTGGCGCTTTAGAGGTTTATCCTGGCATCCCTTTTCTTACTGTCTGGTTGAAACTGTTTTCTATTATTTCTTCATCCTACTTTTTGTCTTGAAACAAAAAGTAGGCCTGCCTACCGGACAGGCAGGCAAAAAGTTCAAGGAAAATCGATCCGGAACATTCCTGAAAGCGGAAAATTTCCTTGCCCGATTTTCCGGGTGAACAGTCATCAAAGTGGTAAATTAAAGCGGGACGTTCAAGCTTTCCCGACAATTCTGCCGGGATAAACTGTGCTATGCGACGACCATGCATGCGCTGTATTCCGCCTTGCCTTCATTAAAGCAGAAAGAGACTGAATGAAGGGCGGAATAAGGCGCTATACCCTCACTATAGTCTCTAAGATACTATGAAGAACAGGTTCTGATTATGAATTTCAGCTAATTAAAAATCCAAGAACCAAAAAATTTCCAAGACACCAAAGAATGATCAAATAGTAAGCATCAAAAAAACACCAATATCCAACCAATCCTTCTTAGAAGGCTTTTGGAATTTGCTATTTGATGCTTCTTTGGATCTTGTATCTTGTTTCTTGATGCTTCTTTGGCTTCTTGGTATCTTGGTTTCTTGTAATTTTATATACAAATCACTACATGAAAAATCCCTTTTTCCTCCTTTTCGGGCTGAGCATCCTGATGCTTCATGCTTCCGCGCAGCCACCCACAACCCGTACCATACGCATTGATTACCGCAATACGGCAGGGCCGCTGAATACACAGTTTAAAGCCTGTATCGGCGCCGGGCGGGCCAATGAGGGGTTGCGGGCCGACTGGCAGGAACAACTGGCGATGGTGAAAAAGGAATGCGGCTTTAACTATATCCGCATGCACGGCCTCCTTACCGACGATATGGGTGTATACCGCGAAGACCGCAACGGCAACCCTGAATATAACTTCCAGTATATCGATGTGCTCTATGATTATATCCTCCGCATCGGGATGAAGCCCTTCGTGGAACTCGGCTTCATGCCCTCCGCCCTGGCCAGCGGTGATAAGACCATCTTCTGGTGGAAAGGAAATGTGACCCCGCCAAAGGATTATAAGAAATGGGGCGAACTGATCCGTCAACTCACCCTGCACTTCACCGAAAGATATGGAGCCAACGAAGTAAAGACCTGGTATTTTGAAGTATGGAATGAGCCCAACCTTACTCCCTGGTTCTGGACCGGCACACAACAGGATTATTTTAACCTGTATGAACAGAGTGTGAATGCGATCAAATCTGTAAATAAAGCCTACAAAGTTGGCGGACCCGCAACGGCCGGTGCCGCCTGGGTGCCGGAAACGATTCAATACTGCTACGATAAAAAAATCCCGCTTGATTTCATCTCCACTCACACCTACGGAGTAAAACAAGGCTTCCTGGACGAATATGGCAACACCGGCACCATCCTCGATAAGAATCCCCTGAGCGTGAGCGGGGATATCCTGAACTCACGGAAACAGATAGCCGCTTCTTCCATGCCCGGACTCGAGCTGCACTATACCGAATGGAGTTCTTCCTACACCCCCTCTGACCCGATCCACGACAGCTACCACGAAGCGGCCTATATCCTGGAAAAAATAAAACAAAGCGGCGATGCACCCACATCCATGTCCTACTGGGTATTCACCGATATCTTTGAAGAAGCCGGCCCGCGCTTCACGCCCTTCCATGGCGGCTTCGGATTGCTGAATACACAGGGAATAAAGAAACCGGCCTACTTCGCCTATACCTGGCTGAATCAACTCGGCGAAACAGCCCTGGCCAATACCGATGCATCCTCCATCGCCACCAGGAATAAAAGGGGCGACCTGCAACTGCTCTGCTGGGACTTTACCAATACCCACCCTGGCGATAGTGTCAATAACCAATCTTACTATACCCGCGACCTGCCCGCCAAATCAAAGGGGCCTTTAGCCATTGAACTGAATGGGATCCCGCCCGGTAATTACCAGCTGGAAATTTACCAGGCCGGTTATAAAGTGAATGATGCGTACAGCAGTTACCTCGCCCTCAACCGCCCGGCACAGCTCACCGCTGCACAAGTGAAGGACATCAAAAGGAAAAACAACGGCGACCCCATACTGAAGCAAAAAATCAGCATTGGAGCCAACGGAAAATTCCGGAAGGAACTGCCATTGAGGGAGAATGATGTGTTTATGGTTAGTTTGAGGAAGGGGTAGAGGCGAGAAACTAGAAGCGAGAAAGGCCTTCTGAGAGAGTCTTGTTGGATTTTGTTTTTTTAACAGCCTGATCTGACATCCCTTTTCTTACTGTCTGGTTGAAACTGTTTTCTATTATTTCTTCATCCTAC
>CAZFLL010000178.1:0-5447 GCA_964519865.1 uncultured Chitinophaga sp.
TTTTTTCAAACACAAACTTATAGGTGCCGGGTTTCAGTTCATCAAATGAAAAAGTGCCTTCTTCATTACTGATCACCACTTTTTCTTTTTTTGAATTGCCGGTATAAGCGGTAATGCTTACATCTTTAAGGGGCTTTTTGTTTTCCGCATGTACCACCAGGCCATTTAACTCATCTTTGGCCCCGTTACCCGGGCCATTGTTGGCTTTGGCAAAAAAGGCACCCAGTAAAAAGAGTACCAGCAGGAATGATCTTTGTTTCATTGCTTAAGGTTTGAATGGTTATTGATGAACCCTTCAGCACAGTATCCGGTTGATGGCGGTCAATAAAATTAGGGCATTTTCAGCGGATTCTTCAACCCGTTTAAAAATTCCTGCCAGACCTCTTCCACAATCTTTCCGGCCGGCAGTATAGTATCCAGTAAGGCACTCACCTGCCCTATTTCTAATTCACCCTCAGTGAGTTCGCCCTCAAACATTCCTTTTTTCGCACGGGCCCTTCCCAGCAGATCTTTCAGTTCCTCCCTGGTGGCTCCTCTCAATTCGGCCTCTTTCACCTGTTGGGAAAAAGCATTCTTTAATAAACGGACAGGCGTTAATTGTTTCATCATCAATTGGGTATCCCCTTCCTGTGAACCAATCACCAGTTGTTTAAACTGAATATGGGAAGAAGCCTCATCACTGGCCACAAAGCGGCTGCCCATTTGCACCCCTTCAGCGCCCAGTACCATACAGGCCAGCATCTGGCGGCCGGTGGCAATTCCCCCGGCAGCAATCACCGGAATTTTTACGGCCCCCACCACGGCAGGTACCAGTACCAGCGTGGTGGTTTCTTCACGGCCATTATGTCCTCCTGCCTCAAAACCCTCGGCCACCACCGCATCACAACCGGCATCCTCTGCTTTACGGGCAAACACGGAGGAACTGACCACATGAACAACGGTGATTCCTTTTTCTTTTAATAACGGCGTCCAGGTTTTGGGGTTCCCCGCTGAAGTAAATACAATCTTTACGCCTTCTTCCAGCAGGATCTGTATATGTTTATCAATATCGGGATATAAAAGAGGCAGGTTTACACCAAATGGTTTTGAAGTGGCCGCTTTGCATTTTTGCAGGTGTTCCCGCAATGTATCCGGGTACATGGATCCGGCCCCGATGATCCCCAGTCCGCCGGCATTACTAACGGCACTGGCTAAGCGCCATCCGCTGGCCCAGATCATCCCGGCCTGGATGATCGGGTAACTGATGCCGAACAGGTTGGTGATACGGTTGGAGAAATTATTCATGAGGTAAAGTTAATAAGTTAACAGGTTGAAAGGTTGACAGGTACCTTCTACGAATACTTCCTTATTAACCCGTAAACTTTTCAACCTGTTAACCTAAATCTATACTGGTATTATCCCCGATATTCAGCGATCTTGATTCCCCCCGGAGGTTGGTATCACTGCCGATCACCGAATCAGCCAGTACTATATCAAAGAGATTGGAATAGGAACCTATGATGGAGTCTTTTACAATAGAATAATCAACCGTGGTATTCTCCCCGATGGCCACATTGGGGCCAATAATCGAGTTTTTAATGGTGCAACCGGTACCAATACTTACCGGAGGAACGATGACTGTGTTTTCAAACTGCCCGGCATCGGTATCCGTAGCAAATTTTTTCAGCAAGAGCGCATTGGATTCAAGCAGGGTTTCTTTCCGGCCGCAGTCAAACCAGTTCTCCACACGGAAAGAACGGAACTTCACCCCCGCGCGGATCATGCAATCCAGTGCATCGGTCAGGTTATATTCCCCATAACTGCGGAGTCCCTGGCTGATATTATTTTCCAGGCAATCAAAGAGCTGGTTGCTTTCCCGGATTTTATAGATACCCACCATGGCCATATTGGATTTGGGGATCTGGGGTTTTTCCACCACGTGTTCAATCAGACCGTGTTCATTAATTTCTGCCACACCAAAATCCCTCGGATCGTCCACTTTCCTTACACCAATCATTGAATCCGGGCTGCTGATCACTTCTTTTACATCGTATTCACAAATCGTATCACCCAGTACCACAAATACTTCATCCCCGGCCACCAGGTCCTTGGTCAGTTCCACCGCATGGCCTACACCCTGCCGGTCAGTCTGGTGTACATAATGTGCTTTTAATTCCGGATAACGGGCATTGACATAATCCTCGATCTTTTCGCCCAGGTAGCCCACAATAAATATAAATTCATCAATTCCTGCTTCTTTCAGCTGGTCTACAATGATGCTTAGAACCGTCTTTCCTGCGAGGGGAATGAGTGCTTTAGGTTGTGTATAACTATGCGGACGCAATTTGGTGCCTGCTCCCGCTACGGGTATTATAGCTTTCATTATAAGCCAAGAGATTTGTCGGGCACCGTTGCCCGGGGTAACTAATCAAAAGCCAACGAAAGTAACAATTTTAGGGAAAAAAACGAGTATTAGTTTGGGGATCCCCCGGACGGGGGATTTGGCCACGGACCTGCCTTTGCCGGCAGGCAGGTGACACGGATTTACACGGATTTTCCACTAAAAGAATCAATGGCTGATTGCCTTCGGCAATCATTTTGGCCACAAAAGGACACAAAAAGGCACGAAAAAATTCCGCCCCTTATTAAAAACAACTAAACGAACATAGTAGGGGCAGTTGACTGCCGACTGACTACTGCCAACTGCCCTCTCTCCCCACATTTTATCAACGCCTCGTTGTTTAAGTCTTTTGAATCCCCGGGAGTCTTAATTTTGCGCCATGCAAAAAGACACCCTCGTATTCGACCTGATCCGAAAGGAACTTGACCGCCAGCGTTTTGGCATTGAACTGATTGCTTCTGAGAACTTTACCTCTTTACAGGTGATGCAGGCCATGGGCACGGTTCCCACCAATAAATATGCAGAAGGCTATCCTGGTAAACGCTACTACGGAGGATGCGAGGTTGTAGATGAAATAGAGACACTCGCTATTGAGCGCCTGAAGAAAGTATTCAACGCTTCCTGGGCAAACGTACAACCCCATAGTGGTGCTTCGGCGAATGCGGCCGTATTCCTGGCTGTGATGAAACCGGGTGAGAAATTCCTGGGGCTTGACCTGAGCATGGGCGGACACCTGACGCATGGCAGTCCGGCTAATTTCAGTGGCAAGACTTACCAGGCCCTGCATTACGGAGTCACCAGGGACGGTATCGTGGATTATGAGCAACTGGAAGCAAAAGCCCGGGCCGAAAAACCCAAGATGATTATTTGCGGTGCTTCCGCTTACAGCCGTGACTGGGATTATAAAAGGATCCGTGCAGTGGCAGATGAAATCGGGGCGGTTGTATTTGCCGATATCGCCCACCCGGCCGGACTGATTGCCTCCGGCTTATTGAATGATCCATTTGAACATTGTCATATCGTTTCCTCCACCACGCATAAAACACTACGTGGCCCCCGCGGTGGTATCATCATGCTCCGCCATGATTTTGAAAATCCCTGGGGACATAAAGATCCGAAGGGCAACCTGCGTACCATGAGCCAGTTGCTGGACCTTGCCGTATTCCCGGGTTCACAGGGCGGTCCGCTGGAACATGTGATTGCAGCCAAAGCCGTTTCTTTCGGGGAGATCCTTTCAGAAGATTTCAAAGCCTATGGCAAACAAATCATTGCCAATGCCCAGTCAATGGCCAGCTCCTTTATGAACCGGGGTTACCAACTGATCAGCAATGGCACAGACAACCACCTGATGCTGATTGATCTCCGGAATAAAAACCTGACCGGCAAGAAAGCACAGGAAACGCTTGATAAAGCGCATATCACCCTGAATAAAAACGCGGTGCCTTTTGATGATAAGTCTCCTTTTGTAACTTCAGGTATCCGGGTAGGTGTGCCGGCCATTACCACCCGCGGATTAAAGGAAGCACATATGGAAACCGTAGTGGGCTTTATTGACCAGGTACTGATGAATGCAGATGATGAAAGCAAAGTAGCTGCCGTGAAAAATGAAGTCGGCGCCTTTATGCAGCAGTTTCCCCTGTATCCTGAACTGGGGTAACGGGTGGTGGTAATAATCCGGCCCTGAAATAGTCGATTTAGTTACGAGCAGCGAGTTTCGAGTTACGAGAAATACAGGCCTTTACTCGAAACTCGTAACTCATAACTCGCAACTTGTACCAATTCTACTAAACCAGCTGATTCAACCTAATTAACTAAATTAACCTAAAGCCTCCCCCATGATCCAGCGTCAGCAAACTCTCTGGCTTCTGCTTGCCGCAGCCGCCGCGATCGGGAGTTTTATGTTTCCTTTTGTAACCGGTTTTGAAATCCGTGCAGACAACCCGGCACTGATGCCTGCCATGATCGATGCAGGAAGTACTTTTTTATTATTACTCAGCACCGGGACCACGCTGGTTATCTCGGCCGCCACCATTTTCCTCTATAAAAACAGGCAGCAGCAATCCTGGCTCTGTATAGCCGGTATCCTGGTTACCCTTCTGCTGTTGTTTCTTTATATCCGGGAAATGAACCGGCTCAGTAAGCCGGTACTGGCATTAAGTGCCGTATTACCGGTGATCATCCTGTTCAGCTTTATCATGGCCATTCGGGGTATCCGCAAGGATGACCAATTGGTGAAATCGCTGGATAAACTGCGCTGATACTTCCCTGTTGTTTTTTACTGAATCAGCATTGTACTGCTTTTTTTAAACACTGTGCCACCCAGTTGCAGTGAATAAACGCCTTTGGGAAGATGGGCGGGCAGTTCCACTGATTGCGCCGCATGACCACCCGGGTGATTCCAGTTTGTACTGAAAACCTGCTGCCCGCTACTATTAAAAAGATCCAGCTGCACTTTTTCACGGGTCAGGCTGCTGAATTGCACGGTAAATTGTTTACCTGTAACAGGATTGGGATAAAAACTGAATCCGGTGTTTCCGCCCCGAACTACTTTAACCACCGGGCTATAACTGATCTCTCCACTGAGTTCCGTTGCTTTAATGCGGTAATAGGACTGGGGAACTGGTGACTCGTCGTCAATAGTATAGGATTCACGGGTACCCGAATTGCTTCTTGCCTGCACTTCATTTAACCCGGTAAACTGCAGGCCGTCTGCAGATCTCTCCACGGTGTAATGCTGAACACCTGCTTCTGACAGATTGGTCCATTCCACTTTATTCCGGGCGCCATTTGTATAGGCTTTCACGGACGTGAACTTCACGCTGAGCGGGTTGGCCGTTGCCGTCGTACTGCCCAGTGTAAAAATGCTGAAAGAAGAAACAGTATTACGCTTCACATTACCCTGGCTGGCATTTCCGGTGAAACCGCCACTGTTACTATGACTGTTCCAGTTGGTACCATCGAAATGCGCTACTGTTAAATTAGCAAGGTCCGTCACATAAGCCGCCGCGTTACAGGGACTTAATCCGCTCCAGCTAAGGGTCACATCCACCACCGGGCTTCCGGGTCC
>CAZFLL010000179.1:0-4050 GCA_964519865.1 uncultured Chitinophaga sp.
AGCCGTTTAGCAGAACTACAGGGCTGCTGACAAATAAAACTCGGCGTATCGAAGGGTGACAACGTCATTCCGCTCCGTAGGATGAAAAGCTTGGAGAGTAAGAAAGATTAAATAGCTGATTAAACCGAATATCTTAAGAAACGAAATGATGTTGTCATCCTGCCTGTCCCGCCAAATGCGGGGAGTAGCCGTTTAGATGAACTTCAGGGGTACTGACTAATAAAACTCGGCGTATCGAAGGAGACGTACCGAAGGTCTAAAACCCCGCCGTCAGTTCCATTGTATTTTCCACATCCAGTCCGGTCATGGCGCCGATGCGGAAAGAGAGTTTTTGCCCGACAGATGATTCGGCACCCACGGTACCACTGACTCCTACTTCGGTTACATAAGCCAGGTCGGTCACCTGTCCCTTTGTATTGAACGTGATTTCAAAACCGGTCTTGGCCTCAAGGCCTGTTTTACGGAAACCCAGCGGTGGTCCTTCCGCACTTACACCCACCCCGCCGAAAATGCTGATCTCTTTTTTCCTGAAGTTCCATTTTACCGCGCCGGCCAGTCCTTCGGTGCATTCCAGTTCAAGGCTCTCACAGTTCACCCCCATACTGCAGGGTTCACTGCCGATCTTAAAGGTCTTGCCCTCATAGGGACAATCCTTTTTGTCTTTATCCGGTACGTTTACTTTATCATCTGAAGGGGTCTTATCCAGTTTATCCGGCGGCATCTGCGGGCAGTCGCCCAGCACACTGGCGAAGGAACCGATATTCTGAAAAGTAAAACCCAGTTGCCTGACCTGGTAATCCGTATAGAGCAGGCTCATCTGGGTGGTCACAAAAACCTTGCGCCGGTTATTCAGTTTTTCAAACTCATTCATATCATAACAGCGGTTCAGCCAGGGCTCGCAATAGATCCAGTAAGTCATCAGCAGGTCGGTATACTTCCGGTGACGCTCGGCCGCCACCTGGCGCCAGTCGCGGTAATACATTTCACGGATCTGTTTCATATCCTTGCAGCGCTGGATCATGAATTTTTTCCAGGCTTCGCCATTGGCACTCATCGCAGCAGCCCGGCCTTCATCGCCGGCCGTGAGGCTCTGGATGGCTCCATCCATTTTCAGGATCTTCAGGCTGTCTTCCCGCAGGGCATCGTAAAATACTTTATCCAGTTCCTGTTCGAAATATTCCTCCATCAGGTCCATTTCAAATAAATACTTTTTATAGAGCACCCGGCCGCTTTTGCTTTCTTTCTCGTACCAGGCCTGTTGTTCTTTCGGACTTGCTTTCAGCAACTGCATCGCCTGGTCAAATTCCTTGTTGGATGAATTACCGATCTGTCCCAGTTTCTTTAATACTTTTTCGACAGACTGATCATTGATCAGGGTCGCCGCATCGGGCCAGTTCGGGAAATCGGGCAATTGGAGCTGGTCCACCGGCATATCGGGATTCGGTGCTTCGGCTCCATTGTTTTCAGGAGGCGGATTACTGTATGACTGATCCGGTTTGTACTCTTCCCGGTATTTCACCCGTTCATGAACACCCGCCAGTGATTCGCAGTAGGCGGAGCGTACACCGGCGAATAAAACCTTCATCGCCGATTGCAGGTCGCGGCGCTTGAGGTATACCGATACCATGCTTTGTTGGGCCGGTGTAAAATCGGGATTCACCAGCAGGGCCTGTTTGTAACAGGCTTCGGCGCTGCGGTCATCCTTTAATTCAAAAAGCGTATTGCCCAGGTTGGTGAGGATCACCGGGGCGGTGGGACAAAGTTTTTTGGCATAGAGCAGCACTTTCAGTGCGGCCTTGTTGGAGTCCAGGTCACGTAGCAGTGAACCGTAGTTGTTTACGATCAGGGTGTCGTTGGGAAAAAGGGCAGCGGGTTTAGCCGCAAAGATCGCGGCAGTATTCATCGAATAACCCAGGCCTTTGATCAGGGTGGAAGTGGAACTCATATTGCCCGCGAGCCGGAGTTTATCTTCTTTGGCATTTTCCAGTTTACGGAGTTCAGCATCCACCAGGGCTTTTTCTTTCGCGTCATAGATCAGGGCATAGAATTGCTTCACGGTTTTATCCGCCATTTTCACCAGGTCGGCGGAGCTGATCAGTTTGCTGGTATCTGCTTTTACATAGAGGAAAGCTTTTCCGGATTGTGCCTGTACGGCAACGGGGCGGCTGATCAGTAAGCATACAGCCAGTCCGCCTGAAAGAAGCAGTCGTTTCATAACAGGGAATTAAAGTACAGGTTGTGAGCGCCACATTATTTCACGGGCTTTGCCGTAGTAAACGTCATATCATTTCCATAAATCGTGGTACCCGATACAATCGCATAGGCTCTAACGTGCAGCGTAGTTACCGGGGTTAAGCCCGTCATGGTGGAACGGTAATTCACTGGTCCCTGGGTGGCTTTGGCCAGTCCGAACTTTGTTCCGGATGTGGTGGGGTTAATTCCCTTACCGATGCATACGCCCAGTGTTTTGGGCAAATGCTGCGGATCTTCCACGGAGAAAATGCAGTCGGCTGTGTTGGGACCGATATTGGTTACCTGCAGTGTTTTAACCACAACGGCCGGGGCCGGTAAAGCGGGACGGGAGGAGCTGAATAAATACAGTACCGCCATTGCCAGTACCAGGGAAAGTATCAGCCGGATATACAAGGGTTTCATGATCGGATGTTTGACTGAAGGTAGAATACGGGGGCAGGGGTAAGCAAGTATAAATGGCAGAAAGGAGTATGATTTTTCTCAGGTTGGATCCTTTTCACGGCAACACATAATGCGTACTCCTTCCACCCGCTTCTTCTTTCCGAAGGATATTCCGGCGGAGCAGGTCCTGTATATCACGGAGTGCAGTATCGTGTGAGCATTTCGTCATGGCGGCCCATTTGGAACTGCTGAGTTTACCTGTAAAGCCATCAAGCAATTTGTTCAGCATCATCAGTTGCCTGTCATTAAAGGATTGTAACTGGTAGCTGGACCAGAACCTGCCCTTTCGAAGTACTGCTTCCAGTATACTGTCTGAAGAAGCAAAGCTGTTCAGCAGGCATTGCAGGAACCACTCCAGCCATCCGGAGATATCAAGTCCGCCTTTTTGTGTTTGTTCCAGTATTTTATAATAGGCATTGCGTTCTTTCCGTATTTGTGCGTTCATGCTGTAAAAGCGGAAGGAGGTTTTATCTGCCCGGCAGAGTTGCAGGTCGGTGATGGCCCGGGCAATCCGGCCATTGCCATCTTCGAAGGGATGGATGGTGATAAACCAGAGATGAGACAGGGCCGCTTTTATGAACGGATCTGTTTCATGGGAATGGTTGAACCAATCCAGGAAATGGTTCATTTCATCGGGTACCAGTTCTGCTCCGGGAGCGGTGAAGTGAATGGTTTCCCGGCCCATTGGACCGGACACCACCTGCATTGGATCCTGAGGGGGATTATCGCGCCAGCCGCCTGTTTTTATTTTTAGCAGCCCACTTTGGCCGGTAGGGAATAAAGCTGCCTGCCAGGAGAAGAGTCGTTCAGCGGTGAGTGGGGATTCAAAATTCCGGGTAGCATCCAGCATCAGTTCTGCAATTGCATCCACCCTTCGGGTTGGAATTATTTCCGTATCAAAATCAAGTCCCAGTTTCCGGGCCAGTGAGGAGCGTACTTCTGCGGGGTCCATCAGTTCCCCTTCAATTTCACCCGACTTCAACAGGTCAAGACTCAGGTTGTCCAGGCTGGCGGCTGCCTGAAGGTCAAACCCCAGCCTTTGCATCTGTCCCAAGATTTTTCCTTGTTCAAACCGTGCATCAGCCAGCAGCGATGCCAGCTTATCTGCATCCCAGGTAAACAGGGGCCAGTCTTTTAGTTGATGGATATATACCGCCATTTGCGTCGAATATACACCTTATTTGACGAAAATGAAAATAATCAACGCATAAAATGCGTTAAATAAGGGAAATAATATACGCACCCTTCGACATGCAGGCTCCCCGCATTTGGCGGGGCAGGCAGGGTGACAGCCGGTGCTCTTGTCATGCTGCCCTTCGACAGGCTCAGGGTGACAGCCCATGCTTTTGTCATGCT
>CAZFLL010000179.1:4150-5381 GCA_964519865.1 uncultured Chitinophaga sp.
TGTCATGCTGCCCTTCGACAGGCTCAGGGTGACAGCCCATGCTTTTGTCATGCTGCCCTTCGACAGGCTCAGGGTGACAGCCCATGCTTTTGTCATGCTGAGCTTGCCGAAGCACACTATAACCTTATCCTATACGCCCCGCTCACCCTTATAAACGCCCCATCTCCCCAGTTATCCTCAGTGAGGTAGTGTTTTTTGATGAGGCCGGTTTTGATTTTCCGCAGGATACCGAGGCCTGGCTCCAGGGTCAGGCAGAAGCGTTTGGCCGGGTAGAAGTCGAGAAAGGCCGAGAGCTGGTTATCGCCCAGTCTTACAAAGCGGCCATCCGATAACCGGAAGGAACTGGTGATCGAGCGGAAGGTAAGACCACCGTATAGTTTGGATGTCCATTGGTGTTCCCAGGTCAGTCTGCCCGGAAGCAGGCCAAAGACATAATTCTTTTTATCAATCCGCCAGTCCGTTCCCAGCAGGGGTATGACAAAGAAGCCGAAGAATTCGGTGTTCACATACACCCCGAAGCGGAACTTTTTATCCGGCCGGGCCGCATAGCTGGCAAAGACGGTGCCGCCCGTTTGTGTGGTATTATCGCCAAACAGTTTTTCCCCGTTGGTCCGCAGGATGCCCATCAGGGTCAGGCTCCATTTTTTATTCAGGGGAAGCATCAGTCCCACGGGGAGTGAGAGGCTCTTCATTTTCGGAAACAGTTCTTTTTTATTGGCCGAATCAATCCGCCATTGTTCAAAGTAAGGGCTCAGCAGGAGGTAGGTATTTTCTTTCAGTTTCAGTGGCAGGTCCGACCCGATATACAGGTGTTCATGCGGGGTAGCGAAGGCGCCCTCATTCCGTAAGGCGTGGGTGTAGCGGATGTTGAGCGGGTCCACATAAGGTTGGGCTGATAAGCAGTAAGATAAGCTGCAAAAGATCAGTACCAGGAGCAGTTTGTTCAAGGGAGATTTTTTTGAAAGATAAAGGATAATTTCTACCTCAGCCCCTGTTTACACCTCACCCCCATCCCCCTCTCCTTCAGGAGAGGGGGGTCGTGATTCCGCTTCGTAGGGTGAAAAGCGGATAGGCCCTTCAACACAGATACATTCCTAACCCCGAAGGGGTGGTATTATTATAGCAGGACAATAACTGTGGGTCCTGAAAACCCCGAAGGGGTGACATTATTCTCCGGCAATTGATTTAAGGCCCGAAGGGCTGACATAATTATAGAACGGAAATCAATATT
>CAZFLL010000180.1:0-5381 GCA_964519865.1 uncultured Chitinophaga sp.
CTATAAGTGCCCACTTCCCTATTTTGCATATAAATTATACGGATGCACAAACAGACCCCGCTCCTGCCCTTTTTACTGATCCTCCTGTTCTTCCTGGGGGCCTGCCGCTCTTTTCAAAAACCGGAACTCCGGGCGATTGAAAATGTAAAAGCACCCCGGCTGGGATTAAAAAATGCCATCGTCACACTCGATCTGCATTGTTACAACCCCAATAAATCCAGAATCCGGTTCAAAAATGCGCAAGGGGAAGCCTGGGTGGATGGACAGAAACTCGGCAATTTTAGCGTGGATACCAGTATGACCATTCCTTCAAAAGGAGATTTCTGGCTGCCTGTTACACTTGAAATGGAGATGAAAGATGCGCTCCGGCATGCCGGAACCTTTATGTCAAAGGAGGAGATTTACCTGAAGATTGACGGGATGGCCCGGCTGGGAAAGGCCGGCTTCTATTTCAACTACCCGATCCGGTTTGAAGGGAAACAGGCATTGTCCGAATTAATGAAATAAAAAATCCCGCCTGGAGCGGGACTCAATTTTATTGCTGGGGAGCTGTCGGTGGCGCTTTGGGTTTTGGATGTCCCCCGCCGTCCTCGAATTTTTTACAGCTTTTGGGTAACCGTGCATAGGCATCCTCCGCGGCAGGTACATCATCGGCATCATAGCCGCAATTGGCAATCGCCGTTTTGATCTGTTCTATATCGGTCCGGTCGGTCACATATTTTACCTTAGTTTCTCCCTTCCTGAAATTCACATTGGTCTCCAGGATGCCATCATACCGTTTCAGGTAGGTTTCTATCCGCTCCTTGCACATCTGGCAAAGAGCATTGGGTGTTTTGATAACAGCGGTGAGTACCGGCTTTGTCTGAGCCTGAACGGCCAGGGAGAGACCAATAATAGCCAGCAGGGTGATTGCCATCTTTTTCATAGTGTCTGTTTATGCTTTAAACGGAAGACTAATTTACTATTTCCCCGTCCAGGTGGAAGGGTTCTCTCTCCATTTTAACAGAATTTCTTCCTGGGCCGGACTGATGATCCCCTTTTTCAGGGCCAGTTCGATCAGGGAAGGATAGTCTGTAAGCGATTTATAAGGCAATGACGCGGCGGCAAAAGCATCGGTTGCAGCAGGGAATCCGTACGTGAAGATCGAAACCATACCGATCACTTCCAGTCCCTGGGCTTTCAGCACATCCACCACCTGCAGACTGCTTTTCCCGGTGGAAACAAGGTCTTCCACCACCACGGTTTTCTGCCCTTTTTCATAGAACCCTTCAACCTGGTTGCCCAGTCCGTGTTCCTTGGGTTTGGGCCGCACATAAATATAGGGCAGCTTGAGCTGGTCGGCCGCCATGGCCCCCCAGGCAATACCGGCTGTGGCCACCCCGGCCAGCAACTCCGCGTCCGGGAACTGTTCAAAAATCACATTACACATTTCGGATTTGATATAATCCCGGATAAAAGGAAAGGAAAGCACTTTCCGGTTATCACAATAGATGGGGCTTTTCCATCCACTGGCCCAGGTAAAGGGTTGTTCGGGATTTAACTTAACTGCACTAACTTGAAGCAGTTTTTCGGCTACCGCTCTGGCGTCTGTCATGCCGCGAAGATAAAATGAACCACGCACTATGTATATAAAAATTTATTTCAATGACAAGCCGCTCTTCCTCTGCGATACAGTGGACGAGATCATTGAACCTTATATGCATCACGACGATGCTGTTTTCATTGACGAACTGGACCCGCATACCATTAAGACCATGCTGCACGAAATGCAGCAGGAAAAAGTGCATGCCGGTGTCTTTTTACATCCCGATCTTGAAGAACTGAAGAAAGCTTTTTTCAAAAAATTTGTGCTGGTCAAGGCCGCCGGCGGACTGGTGATCAATGAACAAAAGGAATGGTTGCTGATCTTCCGCCTGGGAAAATGGGACCTGCCCAAGGGAAAACTGGATAAGGGGGAAAAACTGGAAGCCTGCGCGGTGCGGGAAGTGGAAGAAGAAACCGGGTTAAAAAATGTGAAGCTGCAAAAGCCCATCGGCATTACCTGGCATACCTATCATGAGGGAACAAGATTTATCCTGAAAGAATCGCACTGGTATAAAATGAAAGTGAAGGGAGCACAAATCCTGGTGCCACAAACCGAAGAAGATATACTGGAAGTAAAATGGGTAAAGCCTTCGGGGCTGGATGAATACCTGTCCCACACCTACCCTTCCGTGGCGGATGTTTTGACTGCTGCCCGCGAAGAATAATTAATAACGGCGGGGAATAACGGCAACGGTCAGCCGGCTGATACAGACCAGTTTTTCGCGGTCATCATATATTTTAATATCCCAGACCTGGGTATTACCCCCGACATGAATTGGGGTGGCCACTCCGGTTACAAAACCTTCCTTCACACTCCGGATATGGTTGGCATTGATCTCCAGTCCCACGCAATTGAATTTAGAAGGATCCACCATACAGACGGCCCCCACACTTCCCAGGGTTTCTGCCAGTACACAGGAAGCACCACCATGCAGTAAGCCATAGGGCTGACGGGTCCGTTCATCCACCGGCATCCGGGCTTTCAGGAAATTCTCCCCGAGTTCAACCCACTCGATCCCGATATGATCCCCCATGGTATTCTTTCCCAGTCCTTCAAAATCGGAGAGGGTCAGGTCTTTTTTAAACCAGATGGGAGTGCTCATAATTTTTTAATTGACGCTGCCACGAGGTCAGGAATAAAAGGGGCTGCATTACCACCATTCCGGATGATATCCCGTACAATGGTGGAGGCCACTGACGTGTATTTAGGCTCCCCGGTAAGGAAGATGGTCTCAATGGATTTATCCAGGGTGCGGTTGGCATCGGCAATGGTTTTCTCATATTCAAAGTCACTCACGTACCGGATGCCCCTGAGAATAAAATTAGCCCCGATTCTCCGGCAATAATCTATGGTCAGTCCTTCATAGATCGCCCCGATCACCCGTTCCTCATCCTTATAAATCTCTTCGATCCACTGAAGTCTTTGTTCAGGTGAAAACATCGGCGCCTTGGCCGAATTCAACCCGATACCCACAATGATCCTGTCAAACAAAGGCAGGGCCCGGTTGATAATATCCACATGGCCCAGGGTTACTGGGTCAAAGGTTCCGGGAAATAGGCAGATTCTTGGCATATTGTAGGTATTCGGTGTTCGCTGTTAGGACCTTCAAAGTATGTTTAATCTAAAATAACAAATTCAATCTCTTTTACTTTATCCGCTCGCAACTCGAAACTCGCAACTCGTAACTTCTCTCAATTATTTCTGTTTGCTAATAAATACAGCACCGCCATCCTCACCGCTACCCCGTTTTCCACCTGCTGCAAAATAATGGATTGTTTGCTATCGGCCACATCGCTGTCGAGTTCCACGCCGCGGTTGATGGGACCAGGGTGCATGATGACAATTTCCTTCTGCAGGCTGTCGAGCAGCTGACGGTTGATGCCGTAAGCAATGCTGTATTCCCGGAGGGAGGAAAAAAGTACCTGGTTCTGTCTTTCGAGCTGGATCCGCAGCACATTGGCCACATCGCACCATTCGAGTGTTTCACGGAGATTATAACTCACATTCACCCCGAGGGCTTCACGGATATATTTGGGGATCAGCGTGGGCGGACCGCAAACGGTCACTTCCGCCCCCATTTTATTGAGCAGGTAAATATTACTCTGGGCCACGCGGCTGTGCATGATGTCCCCGATAATGGCGACTTTACGGCCTTCCAGTCCTCCGGTCTTTTCCCGGATCGAAAAGGCATCCAGCAGGGCCTGTGTCGGGTGTTCATTGATCCCATCCCCGGCATTGATGATAGCAGCCGGAATATGTTGTGACAGGAAATGCGGGGCACCGCTGGCACTGTGGCGCATTACCACCATATCCACTTTCATGGACAGGATATTATTCACGGTATCCAGGAGGGTTTCTCCCTTGGCGGCAGAAGAAGAACTGGCCGCGAAATTGATAGTATCCGCGCTCAGCCGTTTTTCCGCCAGTTCAAAAGAGAAGCGGGTCCGGGTGGAATTCTCGTAAAAAAGGTTGACAATGGTGACATCCCGGAGGGAGGGCACTTTTTTTACAGGTCGCTGTAAGACTTCTTTGAATTGCTCGGCCGTCGATAAAATAAGGGAGATATCTTCCTTGGTGAGGTTTTTAATGCCCAGCAGGTGTTGGGTAGATAGTTGCATTAAAAAGCAAAATTAGAGGAAATTATTGAGTTATCAGCACAACTTCTTTATCCATCATTTTCACTTTATCCGTCCCCTTTGTTTTCACCGTTACCCCCACATAATCGGCCTGGATGGGGAATTGCCGGTGCTCTTTCCGGTCTACCAAAACACAAAGTTCCACTTTGGCCGGCCGGCCATAATCCAGCAGGGCATCTAAGGCCGCTTTTATGGTACGTCCGGTAAAAAGGACATCATCGATCAGTACCACGATCTTATTTTCAATATCAAATGGGATATGCATTTTATCCGGGGCATGGATCTGGTTACGAAAATCATCGCGGTAAAATGTAATATCCAGTTGCCCGTAATTAATAGCTGCTGAAGGATTCAGTATTTTCAATCCTTCCACAATATCATTGGCCACCAGTACTCCACCTTGTTGTATCCCTACAAATACCACATTTTCCAGTCCGGGGTGGCTCCTGTTCAGCTGGCTGATCAGTTCCTGAACGGCTATCGGTAATTCGCTTTTTGTAAGTAAGGTTTTCAAAACCGTTTCTTAATTAGTACACAAATATATTATAAAAATAAAGGCCGGAATAACCGGCCTTTAAAAAAAGTAAAGTAATTCGTTACTTATTATTTGCTGGAACTGCCGCTTTTGCCGCCCAGTTCAAAAATAAGACCAACCTGGAAACCATTGTTTTTGATATCCACTTTGCCGCCTTCGTCATCATCTTTAGCAATACTACCCAGGTTCAGTGTATAACGGGCAGAAAGACCAAGACCGAGGCTTGATTTGAAACCAAGACCGATACCCCATGATAAAGCAGATCCTTTAAATGAATCTTTTAAATCAGTTGAACCACCACTACCTGCATCAGCTTTGGCGCTCATTAAGAAACCGATCTGGGGGCCTGTTTCAGCGATAAAGCCAGAAGGATTGCGGTATTGAAGCATAACCGGTACATTCAGGTAATTCACATTGTATTTAACAGTGTTTCCTAATGCAGATTGCTTTGAGCCCTGACCGCTGAATTGTAATTCAGGTGCCACAGCAAATGTTTCTCCAACCGGTATAGCGGCATAAACACCAGCCATTACTCCCAGTTTAGATTTAAAATCACCACCATCAGCGTCAGAACCGGAAAAATTAAACATTCCGATACCGCCTTTCAGGCCGAAACTAACCTGGG
>CAZFLL010000181.1:0-5317 GCA_964519865.1 uncultured Chitinophaga sp.
TTCTACCGGCAGGTTTAATGGTTATATGTTCAAGATTCAAAAAAAAACTGGTTGCAATAACCAGTTTTTTTATTTTATTCAGGTATCAGCCCCTGCATCTGTTCAAGCCCATTCGCCATAATCGATCAGGATACCGGCATACTGGTATAGTTCCTTACTCCTGATAATAAATGCCTGTATTTTCACTTTCATTTCCCTGTCAGTTCCCAGGCCCAGCAATAAGCCGGAAATTGTAAGCCCTGACCCTGAAATCAGGAAATGTTTCCGGAAAACCGGTCTTTCCATTATTCACTAAGCTAAGAATAGTAAGCATTAGTACTTATTTTGCATTTTCTCTTTTCAAAAAATAAGTATGAATTTCTAATTTTACTTAGTTCGGTTTTACGAACAATTAATAAACACCAATATCCCTATCCACCATGAAACGAATTAAAGTTTACCTCGTCGATGACCACCAGATGATGCTTGACATGTGGAACTCCCTATTAAGTATCGATAGCCGCTTTTCTGTTGTTGGCATTTCCACAGACGGCCGGCAGGCCCTCGAAGAAATCAAAGTCAAATTGCCCCATGTAGTCCTGATGGACATCAGCATGCCCGGTATTTCCGGTATCGAACTGACCCGTACCATCAGGGAAAAATTCCCGCTGATACAGGTACTGGCCGTATCCGCGCATACCAATTTGCTGACCATCAAACAGATCCTTTCTGCCGGTGCCAGTGGCTATATGTCCAAATCTTCTTCCTTTGAAGAAATGGTGCAGGCTATATTAGCGGTAAACAGTGGTAAACATTATATCGCGGAAGACATCAAGAACCAGATCGCCGAACAAATGCTGGGCGAAACGGATAACAACCCCGTGAACAGGGTCAATTCGCTGACAAAACGTGAACTGGAAATCATCAGCATGATCCGGGAAGGGCTTTCCTCCCATGATATAGCCCTGAAATTATTTATCTCGCAACGTACCGTGGAAGTACACCGCTACAATATTTTCAAGAAACTGAATGTATCCAATGTGGTTTCGATGATGAAAGTGCTGAACCAGGAAGCCGTCTGATCGGATAGCAGAAAATAACCAGCAGTGAAGCGGGAATCCCTGTATTTTGAAAGTACGAAATACGAAGTACGAAGGCATTTCGTACAATGAGTAGCTGATCGGTTTTTTAGCTTCAGATTTCTTAGGAGGTGCTGACAACTGACATCCGACAACTGACAACTTTTTCCCTACACCCCGGTCCATTTGCCGAACAACTCCTCTACCTTCTTAAACCGGAAATCAAAAATACCCTTGAGTTTGTTCTTCACAAAAAGGGTGTTGGCTATACGTCCGAGGAATCCCAGCGGGTTTTTGTAATGAATAATATCCGTCATCTCCACCCCGCCAGGTATTTCCCTGAAATGATGCTGATGATGCCATAAGGAATAGGGCCCAAACCGCTGCTCATCTATAAAATAAGCCCTGTCTTTCACCTGGGTGATCTCTGTCATCCAGTATAAAGGAATACCTGCCACCGGTTTTACGGTGTATTCAATCAGCTGACCCGCATACATCACCTCACCATGGTGTTTGGAAATGACGGTAAAGCCCATCCCTTCTGGGGTAATCGCCTGCAGATTGGCCGGGTTGGAGAAAAAAGCCCAGGCCTCGTCCAGGGAAACCGGAATTTTCTGAACAGTCTTGATACTATGCGCCGCCATGAGATTATTGGTTTAAATTCGTCTTAATAACCATTATACACCTGAAAAGTTCGGGAATAAAATGTCATTGAATAAAGAAAAAACAGAAAAGAAATTTGCGGAAGAATTTGCCCGGCTGAATGAGCAACAGCAACTGGCCGTTTCCACCCTGGAAGGTCCCGTGATGGTGATCGCCGGTCCCGGTACCGGAAAAACCCAGATCCTCGCCAGCCGGATCGGTAAAATATTGCTGGATACCGATGCCCAGCCGGAGAATATCCTCTGCCTCACCTATACCGATGCCGGGGTGGTGGCCATGCGCAAACGGCTGCTCCAGTTCATTGGCCCCGATGCCTACAAGGTCAACCTGTATACCTTCCATGCTTTCTGCAATGATATTATCCAGGAAAATCTCTCCCTTTTTGAAAAGACTGCCCTTGATCCGCTTTCTGACCTGGAACGGATCCAGTTTTTTAAAGACCTGATTGATTCATTTCCGAAGAATCATCCCCTGAAACGATACCGGGGGGATGTTTACTTTGAAGTGAAAAATCTCCAGGACCTGTTCAGCACCATGAAAAAAGAAGGCTGGACACCGGCCTTTATCAATGAACGGATCGATACCTACCTGGCCGACCTGCCCACCCGGGATGAATTTGTCTATAAAAGAAAATATAAAAACTTCAACGCCGGGGACCTCAAACAGGAAAAAATAAATGAAGAACAGGAGCGGATGGAAAAGCTCCGGGCTGCGGTAAATGAATTTGACCGCTTCCAGCAACTGATGCGTCAGCGCAACCGCTACGACTTTGATGATATGATCAACTGGGTGATCAAAGCCTTTGAAGAAAATAAAAACCTGCTGGCCGATTACCAGGAAAAATTCCAGTACATACTCGTGGATGAATACCAGGATACCAGCGGGACACAAAACCGGCTGGTGGAACTATTGATCAGTTACTGGGAGACTCCCAATGTATTTGTGGTGGGCGATGATGACCAGAGTATTTACCGCTTCCAGGGTGCCAGCGTGGAAAATATGCTGGACTTTGCCAACAGCTATAAAAAAGACCTGGTTACCGTGGTACTGACCAATAATTACCGGTCCACCCAGCCGATCCTGGATATTTCAAAAACACTGATCGACCGCAATGAAGAACGGCTGGTCAAACAGATCGAAGGCCTCAGTAAGGACCTTCGTTCCAGCAATGAACGTATCCGGCAGCTCACCCATTTACCGCGGCTGCAGGAATACGAAACTATGCGCCTGGAAATGATCGGCCTGGTAAAAAAAGTACAGGAACTGCTGGCAGAAGGAGTTGCTCCCGGCGGGATCGGCATCATTTATAAAGAAAATAAATACGGGGAAGAACTGGCCCGGCATTTCAAACAACTGAATATTCCGGTCTACAGTAAACGAAACCTGAATATCCTGGAACTGCCACTGGCTCAGAAACTGATCCTGGTGCTGAAATACCTGGCTACCGAACATGATATCCCCTTCAGCGGGGATGAAATGCTGTTTGAGATCCTTCATTTCGACTGGTTTGGGGTACCCCCCGTGGAGATTGCCAAACTCAGTATGGAAGTGGCGGATAAAAGATATAGCGGCAACGGCACTTCCATCCGGCAGGCGCTGTCAGAAAAAGCAAATGCCCCGGCCAAAGATCTTTTCAGTACCGGCCTTCACAGCGGGTTAAAAAAAGCATCTGTTGCGCTGGAACAACTGATCGGCGATGTATCCAATCTCACCCTGCAGCATTTATTTGAATCACTGGTCAGAGAAGCCGGTGTGCTCACGCATATCATGCAGGCACCGGATAAACACTGGCAGCTGCAGATACTGACCGGGCTGTTTGATTTTATTAAAGAAGAAACCCATCGCAATCCCTTCCTCCAGCTGGAAGCACTGATCAACCTGATCCAGCTGATGGAAAAAGAAGAGATCCGCCTGCCACTGGTAGAAGTCAGCGGCAGCGATAAAGGGATCAACCTGATGACGGTCCACGGGTCGAAAGGACTCGAATTTGAATATGTATTTGTGGCCGGATGCAATGCCGGTTTCTGGGAAAAGAAACGGAAACCCGGTGGCGGTTATAAATTACCCGATACGATGTTCTCCTCACAAGCGGGAGGAAATGATGAAGAAGAACTGCGTCGTTTATTCTATGTTGCCCTTACCCGGGCTGAGCAGCACCTGTTTATTTCCTGGAGCCGTTTCAAAAATGACGGGAAAGAACTGGAACCTTCCATGTTTATTGCCGAAATACAGGATAAACATGAACTGGTTATTGAAAAAATGATCATTGATGAATCCGTGATCAGTGAATTTGCGGCCCTGAGCTTCGCCCTGTCAGCAGCCCCTGAAATAGAAAAAATAGAAGAAGAGTATATCAGCCGTAACCTGGAGAAATTTGTCATGAACGTTACCGCGCTGAATAATTACCTGAAATGCCCCCTCGAGTTTTATTTCAAAAACCTGATCCGCATTCCTTCCCCGAAAAACGAAGCCACTGAATTCGGATCTGCGGTACACCATGCGCTGGAAAAACTATTCCGAAAAATGCAGGACAGCGGGAAAGACCAGTTCCCGTCAAAAGAAGAATTCGTTGCCGATTTTGAATGGTATATGGTAAGGCACCGGGAGAGTTTTACCAAAGAACAGTTTGCCCGCAGGATGGAATACGGTCCGGATGTACTGACCAATTACTATGATAAGTATATCGGCAGCTTTAATAAAATAGTCGCTATAGAGCGGAATATCAGAAACGTTGTGGTACAGGGCGTGCCGCTGAAGGGCAAGCTGGATAAACTGGAGTTTGATGGCAAATCCGTGAATGTGGTGGATTATAAAACCGGCGATCCTGACAAAGCGATTCCCAAAACCAAGGGGCCATCAGACAAGCAACCGGATGGCGGTGATTACTGGCGGCAGGCGGTGTTTTATAAGATCCTGGTGGATAATTATGAGCAGAAAGACTGGAAAGTGGTCAGTACCGAATTTGATTTTATTGAACCGGATAAAAAGAAAAACTACCGGCGGGAGAAATTACCGATCGGTCCTGCCGATATCACCACGGTTACCCAACAAATCATTGCCACCTGGCAGAAGATCCAGGACCGCGATTTTTATACCGGTTGTGGTAAAGAAGATTGCCACTGGTGCAATTTTGTGAAGACAAATAATATGGCGATTGCCCTGCACGAACTCGAAAGCGAGGATGAGGCTGAAGCCTGATTGCTTAATATTCGCCTGCGGCGAATGACTGCCTGCGGCAGGGTTGGCCACTAAACCACACGAAAGGCCACGAAAGAATACAGAAAGGCAAGCCACGGATCACACGGATAAACACGGATTTTTTGCCTGCGCAAATGGGGTAGCCACGAATTAACACGAAAGACCACGAAATGGTTCTAAGGAGGGGCTGTTGACTACTAACTCCCGACTACTAACTACTGACTGTTTTTTCCGTGGCCTGCCTTTTGTATTCTTTTTCGTGCTAATTCGTGTGTTTTCGTGGCCCCGGATTTTTTCGCCGCAGGCGAAATCATTTCTGTGGCCTTTTAGGATTTCAGCAACAATTCTCTGGCTCAAAGACTGTAAGTTTGCAACTGCATGCGCAAAAGATTTATACT
>CAZFLL010000182.1:0-4427 GCA_964519865.1 uncultured Chitinophaga sp.
GCTCAGCATGACAACGGCTGTCACTTCTCAACCCACCTCTTTCCCCAAAAACTCCATATAATTCTCCCGATTTACTGTACTGAATTCACTTCCCGGATAAGCATTCGCAAATGCATCCGGTAATTTCACTTTCGCTTTTTCATTCCATTTGAATTCAATAGCACTAAGCTGCCCGCCAGACTCCTCTATATAATCAATTTCCTGTTGGGCATGGGTGCGCCAGAAGTAACAGTTGACAGGTCTCCGGGAATACGTATTGTATTTCTGTCTTTCACTTACTAAAAAGTTTTCCCAAAGGGCACCGGTGTCCTGGCGGAGTTCCAGGGGATTGAAGTTTTTGATAATGGCATTCCGTATCCCATTATCATAAAAATAAATTTTTCGTCCTTTCTTGATTTCATTGCGGAGGTTCCGACTGAATGCAGGTAATTGAAATAGGATATAACTCTTTTCCAGCAACTGCACATACTGTTCAACTGTTTTTGGATCAGCACCCGTTAACCGGGCCAGTTCAGTAAAGGAAACTTCATTACCGATCTGCAGGGCCAATGCGGTAACGATCCGTTCTAACAATACCGGTTTGCGGACAGACTCCAGTGACAAGAGATCTTTGTAGAGATAGTTGTCCGCCAGTTCCTGCAGCGAGGCAGCAGCCCTGGATGGATGATTGACAATATCAGGGTAAAAACCATAAATCAGCCGCTGTTGCAACAGCCTGCCTTCTTCCAGCACAGAACTATGATGCACCATTTCCATAGTGGATAGCGGGTATAGCTGGTATTCCCATTTGCGGCCTGTCAAAGGCTCGTTGATATGGTTGGCCAGTTCCAAAGCGGAGGAACCCGTGGCAATCACCTGCAGGTCCGGCAGATTGTCCACCAGTAATTTCAGCGTGAGGCCAATATTCTTAACCCGCTGGGCCTCGTCAATAAAGACAATTTTATGATCCCCGATCAGGGATTTCAGAGCGGTGGAAGTAACTTCTTCGAGCAATAAACGAATGTCCGGCTCATCACAGTTCAGCCAGAGTGATTTAACCGGATTCACCCGGTTCAGCTCTTTCAGCAAAGTGGTCTTACCAACCTGCCTGGGACCGGAAATGATAATGGCCTTTCCTTTAAAAAGGACATGCTGGATGGGTGATTCTATCATTCTCTGGATCATAATCCTGAATTTTATATCAATTTACGGATTATGTTCCATTATTTTACACAAATATTAGGATTATTCGTGAATTTTGCATCCGGCCCCCTTTCAAAAACCATCTTGACGGTGAGGCCGAAGCTCCGATTTCGCCTGCCCGCTGTAGGAAAAGAAGGAGGGAGCGCAGCAAGAAATCTTCCTTTCTCTCCCCCAAAGCGTTGTCATTCCGAGCGAAGCGAGGAACTTTACATTTAAGCGAAGCACTTTAAATACAAGGTCCCTCGCTTCGCTCGGAATGACGGGCTTAGAGGGGGGCGAAAAAGAAATACAAGATTTCTCGCTGCGCTCGAAATGCCCGTGATTGGCGGGAAACGAGAAGTCAACAACCCCTCCTAAGTAAACTATCTAAACAACTAAACGCTTCTTTTATACTCTTTCTGCTATCAGGCTCCTAAACAACTAAACACTTCCTCGAATGCCAGTTGTGATGTTCTTCATAGCTTCAGCCCACTCAACACCCCGCTCCCGCTCACACTGCTTCCGCTGTTCAGCGATACGGTTGCTGAAGCACCGGCAATGCTGGCTGATTTGTTGCCTGCCCCGGGGACCGGTACAATAACCGTAGCGCCGCTTTCTTCCATATAACTCACGCCGCCTTTCTTTACTACACTTTCTATCTTCTCTGCTTTGTCAATCATATCTGTGCTGACGGTTATATCGGCTTTTACGGTGGCGGAGACTTCGCTCACGCCTTTATCGGTGACTTCAATATGCAGGTCAACCCCCGCACCGGCTTCGGCTTTTACGGGACCCCATTTACCTAAACCTTTATTGCCGATGCTGATGGACAAGTCGGCCGATCCGGCTATAATGGCACCAGGTAAGATTCCTTTCAGTTTTGTCAGGTCTTCGGTAAAAGAAAATTTAAACTTACCCAGGTCAACAGAGGTCTTCATGCGGCTGCAGTTGGTTTCAATAACCAGGAATTTAAAATTGAGACGGCTGTAATATTTACAGGCCACATCATCGAAATTCTGTAAGGGGGCCGGCTCAGCCTTGCCGGCTTAGCCTTTATTGTCACAATAATCAGATGGCCCGGTAAAAACCGGTCTTACTGCCGACAATACGCCTGCATATAAATGTTTGAGTTGCGCTTTGGCTGCTTCAAAACTGGGCTCAGACATCGTATACTGTGCAAAATAAGCCTGCGCACTCCAGACCCGTTTATACAGATCAATCGCTTCCTCGTATGCTTCACGCATCAGTTTATTACTGCTTCCCACCCAGTCGTTATTGATCTTATTAATCGCTTCGCAACAGGCCGAAGCTTCTGCACCCGAACTCCCTTCACCATCCGGACAATCATGTTGTTTTATTACTTCGTCAATAGCCTTGCTTCTGATATTGTCCAGGTCTCTTAACTGATCGCCCAGCCTTACCAGTTTATCCTCCGCCTTTCTCAGTTTATAACTCAGTCCCCCGTCCTTATCATTCAGCAGGTAACTGAGTTTAGCTGTGGCCCTGCTGCTCAGCGGACCCGCTCCCGGATAAGCGATACCCCTGGCATGCGCATTGTAGTTGTTCTGCATGGCATTCACTTCATATTTTTCTGCTTCCGCCTGCAGCCTGGCCATAACCACTCCAATGATCATCCCAGGCTGGTTTCAATTGTTTGCATTGTTCAATATCATAGGGGAAAGGAGGGAGGTTGAATTTATTAAAGCCCAGCGGGTCCTGTGGAATATGCAGGGGCCAGGGCGGATCAGATTTACCGGTAAACCCTGTTTTACGCAGACGCGCTGCTTTCTCATCCGTATAACCGGTTTCCATACTCGCCTTGATACTTTCAGCAGCAGCGGCCTTATCGCCCTGCTGTTCCTGTATTTTACTTTTAGTGTTATTCGCCTGTGAATGCCAGGGGGCGATCTTCATAGCGCTGTCCAGAAACTGGGCCGCTTTAGTCATTTCGCCGAGTCCGTACCATGACTGTCCCAGGTTACCCAGGATGGTAGGATTGCCGGGATATTGTTTGTTCAGCAGTTGCAGCAGCGGAACGGCCATCTGTTGTGCATCCAGCATATTCAGTAAGGCCGCATAGTTATTTATATTCTCCGCGAGAGAAGGATCCGCCATACAGACCCTTCCAGCCACCACGGCCGCGTGTTCACTATGACCACTCAGCCATAAACCAATCACCCCTTCGCCCATCTCTTTGGCGTTCTTACATTCCTTCGCCAACAGGTTATACGCGTCTATTGCTTCCTGTTGCACCACCAGCGGCAGGGATGCTTCTACTGCTTTGCTGAGTTTCACCAGGTGGGCCGGTAAACCTGAAGGGGCAGGGGTCGCTGGAATAGCCGCGATTTTTGCAGCATTACGAACCGGTACGCCATTGCCCCGTGGCGGTTGACCATTAGTTCCAATTCCTGCACTAGCCGTCTCTTTTATTTTATTAGCCTGACCCATGGCCAGCTGTTGCAAGCGTTGTTTTGCTTCTTTATTCTCTGCCGAATTCAGCTTTAATGCCTGCATTTCAGCTAAGCTGTTCTGCATAGCCGCCGGATCCTCCATCATCTTTTTCATGATGATGATCGCTTTCTTTACTTTTTCTTCATCGATAGCCGGCTGCGCTTGCAGTGAAAACGAAAAAGTGGAAAACAGAAAGTAAAGGAGTAAGCATCGTATGAGCATAAATAGTATTTGCATGATTATAAAAATGCTTCGGCAGGCTTGCCGAAGGGCTACCCCAGCTTCTTCAACACCAGATAAAACTCCATAAACCCCTTCTTCACCGGCAGCTTCTTATCATTGTACGATTGCTCCAGTGCTACCGGGATCCGCTGACGGATGATAATCTCGGTTTGCCCCTCTTTAAAGGAACCTTCCAGCATATTCCAGTCCCCAAAACCCAGGTAGGAAAAATTGGTCAGCCGGTGTTGCTTATTGTCTTTCCGGTTAATCGTATTCTTCCTGGCGGTACTATAGACCGTTTCAATCATGGTTTCATTTCCTTCCAGTGTATATTCAAACATTGGTACGGCAAAACTGTATTTGCCGGTCACATGGTCTATCTGTAAATCAGTATTGGAGATAAAGCCTTTTATCCAGTTGCTGTCTGATGTGTACCGGTAATATTTTTCCAGCCTGCCGGTAATACCATCTCTCCCCTGCAGTCCGGTGGGTACGATCACTGTATCGGTCTCATCGTGTTTACTCCATGCATTTTTGGTACCGCTGCCGATCCAGCTTTCGACCTTCTCGCCGAGTCCCGCGCCACGCAGCCG
>CAZFLL010000182.1:4437-5101 GCA_964519865.1 uncultured Chitinophaga sp.
GTTGGTTGCTGCGGATGGCCCCTCTAACCTCTGAAGGAAATTCAACATACCCTGAATTCGTGCGGTTTACGATGACATGATAGTACACCCTGTTTTTCCCCTTACCGGTGCCAGTACTGTCGTTAAAATGAAGCGTGTATACAAACTGTCCCACCCAGCCTTTTTTTAGGGATGGTTTATAGGGTATCTCCGGGAATTTGATGTCGGGTAATTTGTTTTCCTGCGCGGTTAATTGGCTGAATGGCATGGCCAGCACAGCGAAATAAAAAAAGAAGCTTATAAAAAGTCTCATGTTAATCCGTTTAGATGTCCACAAAACTTCATTTATTTCCGGTTGCAGGCAATCCCCTGAAGGGAGGTTTTGGGGTATCCCCTGAAGGGGGGAGGGCTTCGCCCTTCGGTACGACGCAGATATTTTTATTTCAACCCTGTATTATTGCTTTGGCGTCTACTCCCACCTTCGCTGCGCTACGGTCGGCAGGCAGGATGACAAGAGCATACTGCTTGATAGGATGAAAAGCAAGAAGGCCCACGCCCCGCTGCACCTTCCTTATCCCGGCAGTTTTATCAATACAGACGAGGCTGGAAGCCTCGTTAAGCGGGCCATAGTGTGATTTCTTCCAGTCGCTGAAAGCGACATAATAGATCCCCGCAGCTGCAAGCT
>CAZFLL010000183.1:0-5097 GCA_964519865.1 uncultured Chitinophaga sp.
CGGTAGCCGTGCTGCTAACGGGGTTGTTTTCATTACCACTAAAAAAGGAAAAGCCGGTCGTCAGAATTTCAACTACAGCTCTACATTTGGTTTCTCCAAACCGATGAACCGTTTTGACCTGCTGAATGCTCAGGAATTTGTTACTATCGCAAATACGAAACTGACCGCAGCCAGCTTGGCTAATGGTGCTTTTATGAACAGTGAAAACACCAATACAGACTGGCAGGATGTCGTATTTCGTCCTACTTCACAATCCAGTACCCATAACCTTGCATTGGATGGCGGTAATGACCGTACTACTTATTACCTGTCGTTCAACTATCGTTACCAGGAAGGATTGGTTAAAACAAATACCACGGAGAACTATAATATCCGGGCCAACTTTGAACACAAAGTGAACAAATGGATGAAGATAACTAACTACATCACTTTGTCACGTGCCTTTGATAAAGATCAGAATAATGGTGGTAATGCCCTCTCAGGCAGTATTGCCGCCGCGTTAAGAGCATTACCTAACGTGCGTTTAATGAACCCTGCTCTCCCTCAATTTGACTTTTATAATATTACAACAGACGGCTCCGCTCTGGGCAGTGATGCCAATACACGGCTGATTGAGAATAACTACGTAAACATTGGTTATGTACTGGCAAAGAATAAATTCCGCTCAAAAAAGCATCGCATCATCGACAACTTCGCAATTGAAATCAAACCCGCCAGCTGGTTAACTAACACAGTAAAAGTGGGTATTGACTATATAACACTCGATGAATTCTTCCGTCAGGATGCCAAACATGGTGATGGACGTAGTGTTTTAGGGCGTGTAAGCAATCAGGCGGCAAATACTATGCGCTGGACGGCCCAGGAATACATCAATGCCAATAAAACTTTCGGCAAACATAATGTGAATGCGACATTAGGTATCGAAGCCCAGAATCAGGAAAACAACAGCTTCTCGGCATCCGGCACAAACGTAGCCGATCCCTTTTTCCAGCAGCAGAATGTAATCAGTGGCAGCTATGTTACCCAGCTTTCCGGAGGTGGTTATTCACAGGGGCCCGGCATGTTCTCCTATTTTACTCGCGTAAACTATGACTATAAGAGTAAATATTTTATACAGATGAGTTTCCGCAGAGATGGTTTGTCAAAATTTGCAAAAGATAATCGTTTTGGTAATTTCCCAGGCGGATCAGTTGGCTGGAGAGTGGCCCAGGAAAATTTCTGGAATCAATCAGTTTTATCTAAAGTTATTAATGACTTTAAGATCCGTGCCTCTTGGGCAAAAGTGGGTAACGCCAATATCACTGGCGGCAACTTTCCTTACCTGAACTTATACGGTCTTTCTCCTTATGGCGCAATCAGTGGTATTTCAGCTTCCCAGTCAGGTAATGCCGCGCTGCAGTGGGAAACCAATGAAAAATTCGATGTCGGTTTTGATATGGGATTCGCCAAAGACAGAATCACCCTGGTATTTGATTATTACAAAAACAAGAATAACGGGCTCGTATTCGGTGTTCCTCAGCCCCCATCCCTTGGAGTTCCTGGTAACCAGATTTTCCAGAATATTGGAAATATGGAAAACAAAGGGTTTGAACTGGCTTTAAATTTCTCAATTGTACGTAAACGTGATTTTAACTGGGATCTAGGATTCAACTATACCAGCCAGAAAAATAAAGTACTTAGCCTGCCCGGTGGCAATGACATTGTTGTATCAAATGGTACAGGAAACTACAATGTTCACCGTGTTGGTCAACCCATCAATGCTCTTTATGGTTATCAGTATGTTGGAGTTAACTCATCCAATGGTAACCCGGTATATCGTAAGGCAGACGGAAGCCTTTTGATGGGAAATATCACAAACTCCTCATACTTCTCCATTTCTGACCTGAATAGTTCAACCATTGGTAGTGCCGGAAGCCTGGCCAGTACTGACCGGCTGATCCTTGGTAGTGCTCTGCCAACTTATTTCGGAGGCATCACCAATACAATTAAAGTGAACCAGTTCACTGTTGATATGCTGTTCCGTTTCTCAGGTGGCAACAAGATCATGAATATTACACGCCAGGAATCCCTGATGAACCAGGGTTTCATGAACAATGGAAAAGAAATCCTTAATAGATGGCAGAAACCTGGTGATGTAACAATGGTTCCGCGTCTGTGGTATAACAGAGACAACTTCACTAATCTGAACCAACAGGCTTCCACCCGCTTTATTGAAAAAGGAGATTTCTTCCGTATGGATAACCTGTCTGTGAACTATGATGTGCCTGCTGCATTGCTGGGACGTTTGTTTAAAAATTCAGTGAAGTCATTCCGCTTCCTGTTACAGGCGCAAAACCTTTTCGTGATCACTGATTATACCGGAATTGATCCTGACAATATTGATGAAAGAGGTCTGGACTATAATACCATTCCTCCGGCCAGAACGATTTCCTTTGGCGTTAATATTGGTTTCTAAATCATAACTGAAAAAACTGAATACAATGCGAGTAAAAATAATTTCAACAGTTTTAATTGCGGGTGCCATACTGATGAGTGCCTGTCAGAAAAAAGTACTGGAACTCCAGTCTTTTTCCCAGCAATCAGACGAGTCGGCTTTTGCGAATGCAGATGCCTGTCAGCTATCCATGTATGGGGTCTATGATGCTTGCCAGTCAGGATTTTATGCCGGAGGCGCCGTTAGAGGTTATCCTTTTGGTGCAGCTGCTTTAGAACAGGGCGATATGCGTGGTGAAGACATGATGAATCAGGCAGCATTTTTCCAAATCACTTACGAGGCAACATATAACAACGCATCACCTAATAACCAGTATATGTTTGAAACCATTTATGCAATGGTGAATAAAGCCAACCTGGTTATTGACGGGGTTAAAAGTGCAGGGTCAAAAGGTATTATATCTGCAGCCACTGCCACTCAATATGAAGCGGAATGTCGATTCCTTCGTGCCATGGGCCATCATGAACTGGTACTGAATCTTTCTTACCCTTATACACAAGGAAATGGAAGTGCTATGGGCGTAATTTACCGGGATTTCGCAGTGAAAGATGCCGCAACAGCTGATGCAGCCAAAGCCATCAAACGCTCAACTATCAAAGTATCTGACACATACGCTAAAATTCTGGCTGACCTGGATTTTGCAGAAACAAATCTTCCTGCCACACCTGTCGTAAATACTTCCGGTGTACAGATTAAAACATTCCGTGCAACAAAAGCCGCTGCCATAGCACTGAAAATGCGTGTTAAAATGCATATGGGTGACTGGGCTGGTGTGATCACAGAAGGGAATAAACTTGTACCAGCTGTTGCACCTTTTGTCAGCCCGATCGGTAGTTGGACATTGAATACGGCTGTAGACGGAGCATTCAGTGCAACAACTTCAAATGAAAGCATTTTCTCTATCCGTAATGATGCCACCGATAACCCTGGCGTAAATGGTGCCTTACCGCAAATGTTAGGCGATCCCGCTTTAGGTGCGAGAGGGCTTGTACGGGTCAGCCCGGTTATTTGGAGCGATCCAGCCTGGCTATGCAATGATTTAAGAAGGATTTTATTATACAGAACAAACGCAACAGGTTCAACAGCTATTCCTCCTCCTGCAGTGAATGCTGTTTATACAATAAAATACCGCGATTATGCCAACTCTTCAGATCCGGCTCCTATAATCCGCTATGCGGAAGTACTCCTGATACTGGCTGAAGCCGAAGCTAGAGCTGCTGCAGGAACCTCCGTTTCTGCCCGTGGTTTGGCTTTACTTAATGCAGTCAGAAATCGTGCCGTTACCAATGTTCCGGATCAGTTTACAATCTCCAGTTTTGCTGATAAGAATGCATTGATTGCTGCCATTCTCTTTGAAAGAAGAGTTGAATTCCTGGCAGAAGGTAAAAGATGGGGGGATATTTCCCGTCTAGCCAACGACGCCACATTTGCGCCGATCGCCGGTGGTGGTATTCCTTCCAAAGTTGGTTCAGGTGGTGCTACTGCTGCTATGTTTAATTGCGCCGGTGCCACTTTCACCCGCTCAGTACCTGCACTGGCTTACTCCAACTTCCGTTTCTTATGGCCTGTTCCGCTGTCTGAAATTCAGCAGAATGCCAACTACGACCAGAATCCTGGTTACTAATAACCGGATTATGGTATATTGAAAAAAGAGGCCCCGAAAATCGGGGCCTCTTTTTTCAATATACCACTTTTAGGGTATTGACTTTTTATTGTAACACGTTTACCTTTAACAAAACTTATATTATGAAAAAAATCATTTTCTGCCTTTTTGTTTCTTTTTTTGTAGTTGCAAAAAAAGTAGACGCTCAGCTTTTCCCGTGGTATGAAGTTACCGCATCACATAATGCATATAGTGCTGGACTTGGTTTTAACCCAGACCCTGAGTTTATAAGAGGATTTTGTTTCGCATTTGATGGTGTATCCCCCATATTACAAGGTTATACAGTACAGGTGTTTCAGGGAAGCTTTGTAATAGGATCCATAAATCAAGTAACCTTCAACTACGTATCTATTGCTTACCCAATTCAGGTAAACTCATCTTATCTGTTAGCTTGCTATTATTCCATTGTAGATAAATTGAGTTTCATTCCAGCAGGATCAGACCGAAATTTCTGGCAGGGATACGCTGAATTATTACTTCAAGCAAGTTATAATCCCAATATTTTATATATGAATCCGGGTGATTCTTTTTAAAAAATATGGGTGTGCCAAAGATTGGCACACCCATATTTTAGTTTTAACATAAGTACAAAGTACTATTGTTTCTTTTCTTACAACTGGTTTTATTTAATAAAAGCCAAATGCTATTACATTACAAAGCATTGAATCAACTTTTCAAAACTTTTATTCGTTCTAATAAAGGTATCAACAGTGCAAAATTTACATTCCCAACAGAAAACTTGGCTATTGATAAAGTAGAGGTTATTTCAACACTTCCGACAGTTTGGCTCCCAGGGCCGGACCAAATAAATCCTGGGCAATGATTTTACCATCCGGATCAACAAGTACATTAAACGGGATACCACCGAACCCATATAATTTCACTACTGAACTTTTCCATTCCAGCAGGTCACTCACATGATGCCAGGTCAGGTTATCCT
>CAZFLL010000184.1:0-1748 GCA_964519865.1 uncultured Chitinophaga sp.
AGGCTAATTTATAGGCCGCTAAATTAAGGATTAAATAATAACAAGGGACTGATGCTCAAATACTGTAAGATTTACAATTTCCGCCAACAAATCCAGTAAGGGCATAAAAAAAAGCGCTGAAAACTCAGCGCTTTGCGGACCGGACGGGACTCGAACCCGCGACCTCCGCCGTGACAGGGCGGCATTCTAACCAACTGAACTACCGATCCTTCCAACCCTTCAACTCCTTTCTCACGCTAATTATCATGACGACAACTTATTGTGAGCAAAGCGTTTCAGCGATTTTTGGGACGGCAAAGATAGGCGCACAGCCTTTTTTATCCAAAAGTTTTTTTATCAATTTCCGCCTTTTTTTAGTCCCCTGCCCGGCCGGCCCCACTTTTCAAGTCAAAACCCCCTGATCCTTGGCAAAAGCCCCCTTAGAAGGGGCTGTTGGCTCCCGACCTGCCTTTGCCGGCAGGCAGGCTACCGACTGCCGACTACCGACTCAAACTCCCTCTGTCGACAACACCACATAATCCCCCGGAGTCTGCACGGTTCCATCTTCTTCGGCCGTAATAAACACTTTATCGGGTTTTACCGGTGACACACTATGAAAATCCGCGGTGAGCTTCCTGGAGAATTGTTTAGTCGAGCTGTTGATCTGCCCGATATTTTTCGGATACTCATTGTTGGAAACCAGCCACACGATATATACTTTCTTTCCGGCTTGTAACCGGTCCGCTTCAGCCAGGTTGAACACTTTAATATCTATCGCGTAATTCTTGTTCTTGTCTTTCTTCGTTTTAATAAATCCCCGGGCAGCCGGAACCCTGGAAGAGGTGTTCAGGTTGACTTTTTTACTGCAGGCACTGACAATAAGCACGGCCATTGAAAGACACAATCCTGCTATTAATGATTTTTTTATGGTTCCTGATTGCATAATTGATTTTTTATTTGTTTTTTAAATGAATTGATTAGTTGCCGGTTACCCATCCGTAACCATTGTAATTCCACCCTATTTTTTGGTGGGCACTATAAAAAGAGGAACCGGTGTATGATGTAACACGTACTCCGTGATACTTCCCATCAGTACTTTCTCCAGCCAGCGGCGGCTATGCGATCCCATCACTATGATATCCGCCTTTATCTCCATGGCCGTTGATAATATGATCTCCCCGGGAATACCTTCCTTAACCAGTGTCCTGATCTCCCGGTGTCCGAGGTGCTCCTTTGTCTTCTGGAGATACTCCACCGTTCCCTTAATGTTATGATCCAGCCCCTGGGTTTCTACCAACTCCGGTGTCATATACCCCGCAAATCCCATGATCGGGTTATAAACACCCGACGTATAATAGGTCGGGCTTTCGATCACATGCAATAAAGTAACCTCATCCCCAATCTCTTTACAAAGGGTGAAGCCGGTTTCAGCGACTTTCTGAGCCGTAGGATCATAATCCAGGGCGATTAATATTCTTTTCATGTTCAGCTTTTATGGTTAATAATAAAGCATTACTCTTTTTTATGAACCTCCCTGTATCATGAATTACCCTCCTTCTTTTTTACGGCTCCCTGCTGACTGGAATATTTCGCAAGCAATGATTTTAAAGAATCATTGTACTCATTCAGGTTTTCGCTGTTTATTTCCGGGCTGTTACTGTCCGGGATCGTCACGGGCATTTCAGGGATATACTTTGATAATTCCGGAAATTGTTCCTGGATCTGCATCGTGGTTTTTAAAATCTCGGTCATTATGTTTTTTGGCGTAT
>CAZFLL010000184.1:1758-4298 GCA_964519865.1 uncultured Chitinophaga sp.
TTTTGTGTCGGCAACATAACCATCAACAATATAAAGTGGTTCGGTTGAATGTTTAAAATCAGAATTACTGTCCTCAGCAAAAAAGGCGCTGGCTGGTCCGGTGCCTTTTAAGAAATCCTTTCCCATTTATGCACGATGGCTTTTAAGTTCAGAAAGTCACCAGTTCGTTGACATAAACCGGGTAATCGGTATACCCTTTTTCATCCGCGGTATAAAACAGGTCCATATGCAGTTCTTTCGCCAGCGGCCATTGATGCGTGAATCTTTCCACGAGGTCAGGATTATTAATAAACGGCCGGCCAAAAGCCACCAGGTCGGCCAGTCCGTCTTCAATCACATCCGCAGCCCTTTCAAGGTCATAGCCTCCGCAGACAATCAATGTATGAGTGAAATTTCTGAGTATCATTTTTTTAATTAACAGCGGAACCGCAGGAGCTCCCATGGCCGCATGATCCACCAGGTGGATATAGGAAATACCCAGCCTGTTAAGCTCTTTGGATAAGTAGTCATAAGTGGCATCTGTTTCCGGATAGTGCCGCATATCACCCGCTACCCCATAAGGCGATAACCGGATACCTGTTTTATCCTTACCAATGGCATTGGCTACTGAAGCCACCACTTCCAGTACAAACCGGCAACGGTTTTCAATACTCCCCCCGTATTCATCCTCCCGGATATTGCTGACCGGCGATAAGAACTCTTCGAGTAAGTACCCATTGGCCCCATGGAGTTCCACTCCATCAAAGCCGGCTTCGATTGCCAGCGTTGCAGCAGCAGCATATTCCGCCTTTGCCGCCTTAATATCTTCGGCCGTCATGGCTTCAGGTACAGGATAATCCTGCAGTTGCTTCGCATCCGTCCACATCTGACCTGCTGGTTTTATGGCGGATGGAGCTACGATCCTGGCTCCTTCCGGCATATTCAGCGGGTGACTGATTCTCCCGCAATGCATTAACTGAATAATGATTTTCCCGCCTTCCCCATGTACGGCCTGGGTGACTTTCTTCCACCCGGCTGCCTGCTCCGGGGTGAATATCCCGGGAATACGCGCATACCCCAATCCGTTAGCGGATGGCGAAGTGCCCTCCGTTATGATCAGTCCGGCCGTTGACCGTTGCCGGTAGTATTCTGCCATCAGTTCGTTGGGAATATTCCCAATGGCCCTGGAACGGGTCATGGGCGCCATCACAATCCGGTTACGAAGGGTTCCCTCTTCAATGGCAACCGCTTCCAGTATTTTTTTCTGTTTCATGGGTTAAGTTTTTTAATCTAAATGGGAACGTAAGAACCAGGCCATCTTTTCATGCTCTTCCATAATCCCGGTAACAAAATCACTGCTACCCGCATCCTTGTACTCATCCGCGAACCGGTGGATATTTTCCCGGCAACGGATAATAATGGTTTCATGGTCCATCAGCAGTTCTTTTATATACCCCTGGCTGGTATTTTTATCACCCACTTCCGTCAGCTGTGTCAGTTCAAGGTATAATTTCAAAGTGCCCGCTGCAAAATGCCCGATCGTACGGATCCGTTCGGCAACCTTATCAATGATTTCATCCAGCTGTCCAAACTGGCTCTCAAAAAATTTATGCTTATCGTAAAAATCGGGGCCTTCCACATTCCAGTGTGCGTTCTTTGTTTTTATATACAGGACATTCTCATCGGCGAGAATAACGTTGAGTTCATTTGCCACGGCCTTCAGGTTGAGGCCCGTAACACCAATTTCTGCTTTCATTTTATGCGCTTTTTTAACCACTTTTTGAATAGTATAAAGTTCGCTTCAGAAAGGAGTTTCAGTATTGCAGCATTATTAGTAATTGTATCATCATTCACACATAAAAAACATGGAAATAAGCGTAAGCGTGAAATCTGCAACAATCCCGTAAAGCTGTATAAGCATTGAGCAACCCGGATAACTCAATTTTACAATGAGTGCTGTATTAAACAGCAACTAAGAATTAAAAAATATTCATTTTTATGAAACAGCTAACCTTTCTCACTACAACAATAGTCTTCCTTCTTTTTACTTCCTGTAACTCTACAAGAATTGTGAGCACCTGGAGGGAGCCAGACAAACAGGTGATGGTTGATAACCTGAATAAAGTGCTTGTGGTGGCTTTATTTAAAGACGAAACCAGCCGGTATAAGGCCGAAGACCAGATGGTGGCCTACCTGGGTAATAAAGGCATCGCTTCATACAGTTATCTGAAGACAAGTTTCAATGAGAACAATGAAGACGCCCTGCGGAGAAAAATAAAAGCAGACGGTTTTGACGGTGCTGTGACCATGCGGCTGATTGACGTGGACAAGGAAAAAACATATACACCTGGTAATGGATCTTCTTATCCTGTTTATTACCGGAACTTCAGTGGTTATTACTACCGCAGCTGGTCTTATATGTCCAATCCGGGTTATTATTCCACCACAAAAACATATACGATCGAGACCAATGTGTATTCAATTAAAGAAGACAGGGTCATCTGGACCGGTCTGACCGAAACAACCAATCCTGATGGTGTGGCTAAAATGACAGAAGAAGT
>CAZFLL010000184.1:4308-5064 GCA_964519865.1 uncultured Chitinophaga sp.
CACATTCAAATCCTGATCTGTGTCGACATAAAGCGGGCTCTCATCATCTACAAAGAAATACATACTCCTTCCTGCAAGCACATATAATCTACCAAAACAGGCTACAATTGAAAAGGGTACAAGACTCTGGTCCGGTACATTTTCCGTAAAAACATCTGCTCTGGTACCGCTACAAATTCCTGAAGAAGTACAAAAGATTGAAATATCATTACCGACCGCAACGCCGACACCAATAATTTTTAAAAAAATTGAGCCTTTATAGTTTTACAGGACTGATCAACCAGTACCCCTGCTTCATTTCTTGATGCTAAACATCTCCCAAAAGGCAAGAACGGACCCATTTTTGCGTTAATAGGGCCTTAGGTTATGTTCAATTAGCAGCTATGAAAAACAGATTCCGTCGCGTCTATCTCTTTATTTCTTCTATTGTCGTCAGTCTCATCCATTTATCTTTTGGATTTGCAAAAAACACCGGCCAGCTGGCCAGGCATATTTTCATACCCGGTGACTCCTCAGTAGCTACCAGTCCCCATTCCCTGTTCTATACTCCTGAGATTAAATCCGTATATGACAGTCTGCACCTGAACCTACAGGGACTCAGCCGCGAGGCCTTTGACTATGCCAAAAAAGGGTTGGAACGCCTGGCTGCCCAGGGCCGGCTAATGAATCAATCCATTATTTCTATTGTTGATTTCAGCCTTCCCAGTACCGAAAAAAGACTCTTTGTAATTGACCTGGATCATTACCGGGTACTTT
>CAZFLL010000185.1:0-5037 GCA_964519865.1 uncultured Chitinophaga sp.
ACAGTAAGGAGGTATTTGATGTATATGAAAACTGGAAAGGCAAGACCATTCCGGTACTGAAAGCGATGAAGGAGGGGGTAAAACCCAAGCAACTGATCCACAGGATCTCTGAAGAACTGCTGGCGAGCTTCACCAACCTGAAACTGATTGATAAGTACGATACCTACCAGCACCTGATGAATTACTGGAATGACGTGATGCAGGATGATGTATATGTGATTTCGGACAGCGGCTGGCAGGCCGGACGGGACGTGTACCGGATCGTTAAAACCACCAAGGACAAGGGCGGCAAAACCAGGGAAAAGGAACTGGAAGGCCTGGAGGGTATGGAGAGCAAGCTGATCAAACCTAATCTTTTGGTGAACCGGTATTTCGCAGCTGAAAAGCAGGCATTGGAAGCTCTGGAAACCGAACAGGAATCACTAGCTGCCCGCCTGGAGGAAATGGAAGAAGAGCATGGGGGCGAAGATGGACTGCTAATAGAGGTTAAAAACGAAAAGGATAAGATCACGGTTGCTGCAGTAAAGAACCGGATGAAGGAAATCAAGGGCAGCAAAGCGGATGCGGAAGAAAATAAGCTTTTAAAAACCTGGCTGACACTGACCGAAGAAAAAGCGGAAACTGCCCGGAAAATATCCGTGCTCCAGAAAGAGCTGGAAACCATTGTTTGGAATAAGTACAAAGCGCTATCGGATAAAGAAGTGGTAAAATTGGTGGTTGAGGATAAATGGATGGCGGTGTTGGATCAGGCCATCCATACGGAGATGCAGCGGATCAGCCAACGGCTTACCCAACGGGTAAAAGAACTGGCGGAACGTTATGAAACACCATTGTCCAAGCAGCTTGAAGAAGTGAAAGCGTTGGAGAAAAAGGTTAATGCTCACCTGGCTAAAATGGGATTTGTATGGAATTAAGGAAAGAGTATAAGAATAGTATTTACGGGCCAATATCTAAGGATTGGATTGAGTGTAAATTCGAAGATGTTTTTACAGGTTTTTCAAGTGGCCAAACTCCATACAGGGCGATTAGCAGATATTATGAAGGTGACATACCATGGATAACAAGTGGCGAGTTAAATTACAACAAGATTAATGATACAATTGAGAAAATTACAGAAGAGGCTGTTAGGAAAACGAATCTGAAAATCATTCCAAAGGGTACATTCCTTTTTGCAATCACAGGACTGGAAGCAGAGGGGACAAGAGGGAGCTGTGCGGTTACTGATATTGAGGCGACAACCAATCAGTCATGTATGGCTCTTTTTCCAAAGCCAGGATTAGTATCTACTGATTATCTTTTTCAATTCTATGTAAAATATGGGAACTGGTTAGCATTTAACTATTGCCAGGGAACAAAACAACAGAGCTATACTGGAGGTATTGCAAAGAAACTTCCAATTATCTTACCTCCTTCAATTGAGGAACAAACCGCTATTGCCACCGTTCTCAGCGATATGGACAACCTGATAGCCGGGCTGGAAAAACTGATTGAGAAAAAGAAAGCCATTAAGCATGGGGCTATGCAGGAGTTGCTGAGGCCGAAGGAAGGGTGGATGGTTAAGAGGTTGGGGGATGTTGCTATAGTAAAGATGGGTCAATCTCCATTGTCAATCTATTACAATAATCAAGGTGTTGGGTTGCCATTAATTCAGGGTAATGCAGATATTAATAATAGAAAAACAATTATACGGACTTTTACATCTGTCATTACAAAAAAAGGTGATACGGGTGATGTAATTATGTCTGTCCGAGCTCCTGTTGGGGAAATTTCTAAGGCTGTTTTTGATTGCTGTTTAGGTCGGGGTGTATGCGCAATTAAATACAAAAATGAATACCTGTATCATTACATGGTTTATTTTGAAAAATCATGGGCTAAATATTCTACAGGTTCAACTTTTGATAGTGTTAACTCAGATCAAGTTAAGGGGTTGGAAATACCATTGCCAAAAGATGAAGTTGAGCAAATTAGAATTGCAAAAATACTTTCCGATCTGGATGAAGAAATTCAAATTCTTGAAAAACATTTAGAAAAGCAAAAATTACTTAAGCAAGGTATGATGTATGAATTGCTCACCGGTAAAACGAGGCTGGTATGATATTGTACCACGCTTCATACAAGATTTTTGAAATTGGGCAAACTTATATAGCCGAGAGGGAAACGCCATATTTTCTCGAAAAGCAAAGTCAGGGTATGGAATGGGTTGATTTATTATTAAATGAATATAAACCAGAACATGCGCCATTAAGACAGCAAACCTTTTTTGCCTGTGATTCAGTTGAGAACTGCTATGCCTTTATTAGCAGTAAGTCTAATGTTGACATTGCTCCAATTTATTATAAGGTTGAAATGGACAATCCAGTTAAGTGTGTTATGTGCTTAACGGATATTTTCCGTCATGTATCAAGTGATGATCCCAATCGGCCGGTTTATGCAAAGGAATACTGGTCGCCTACTCAAGAATGGAGATACTATGAGTATTTATCTAAAAGAATGACGATTCTGGAAATTGTTAGTGAGCCCGACATTATTTTAAAAAACAAAGGGAAGGTTAATTATAATGCTGATAAAGATTTAAGAAAAAGCACATTTGGGCATTAAAAATTAATATAATGGATGATGTAGGTCAAATTGAACGTCTCACTCAAAACCGGGTAGTGAAACTATTCAGGGAGAAGCTGCAGTACACTTACCTGGGTAACTTGGAAGATGATCCCACCAACAGCAACATCGAGGAAATCAATCTCCTTGAGTACCTTACCAATAAGGCTGGCTATCCTGAAGCCTTGGCCAAGCGGGCTATTTATTTGCTGAAAGCAGAGGCCAACCGGTCTGACCGGAATTTGTACAATAGCAATAAAGAAGTCTATAAGTTACTCCGTTACGGCGTGGAAGTCACTGCCGGTCCGGGGGAGCGTTACCAGCGTATTCAGTTTATCAATTGGGATACTCCCGAAAAAAATGACTTTGGCATAGCCGAGGAAGTCACCTTTCACGGAAACCGTGAGAAACGCCCGGATATTGTGCTTTATGTAAATGGAATTGCCGTTGGAGTACTGGAGCTGAAACGCAGTACTGTTTCCATCGGGGATGGTATCCGGCAGAATATTGTGAACCAGAAGAAGGAGTTTATCGAGGAGTTTTTTCCAACTATTCAATTAGTAATGGCAGGGAACGATACAGAGGGGTTGCGTTATGGTACTATCGGTACACCCGAAAAGTTCTTCCTGCGCTGGAAAGAGGACGAGCAGGACAACAGTATGCTGCAGCTGGACAAATACCTCAGCAAAATCTGTAATAAAGCCCGTTTGCTGGAAATCATCCGGGATTTTGTCCTCTTTGATGGTGGTATAAAGAAACTGCCGCGTTATCATCAGTATTTCGGCATTAAAGCCGCACAGGAGCATGTACGGAGAAGAGAAGGTGGGATCATCTGGCACACCCAGGGCAGTGGTAAGAGTATTGTGATGGTGTTGCTGGCCCAATGGGTTTTGAAGAATAACCCCAATGCCCGGGTAGTGGTGCTCACCGACCGTACCGAGCTGGACAAACAGATCGAAAGGGTATTTAATGATGCAGGGGAGGAAGTAAAACGTACCAGCAGCGGCCGGGAGCTGATGGAACAATTAAGTCAGCCCTTACCCAGGCTGATATGTTCTTTAATCCACAAGTTCGGAAAAAAGGATGTCGAGGATTTTGATCAGTATATCGAGGAATTACGAAATGGCCCCACACAAACCATCGGGGAGTTGTTTGTGTTTGTGGATGAATGTCACCGTACCCAAAGCGGTAAGCTGCACAAAGTGATGAAGGCAATGCTGCAGAATGCCGTGTTTATCGGGTTTACCGGTACTCCTTTGCTAAAATCAGATAAGCAAACCAGTCTGGAGGTATTCGGCAAGTATATTCATACCTATAAGTTCAATGAAGCGGTGGAAGACGAAGTAGTGCTGGATCTGATTTACGAGGCTCGGGATATTGATCAAAAGTTGTCATCCCCCGATAAAGTAGATGCCTGGTTTGAAGCCAAAACCAGGGGGTTAAATGATTTTCAGAAGTCAGAATTGAAAAAGAAGTGGGGAACCCTGCAAAAAGTACTGAGTTCCCGTTCTCGGATGGATAAAGTAGTCAGCGATATTGTTTTTGATTTCAGCGTTAAACCCCGGCTGAGTTCCCACACCGGTAATGCGATACTGGTAGCGGGTAGTATTTACGAAGCCTGCAAATATTATGAGCTGTTTCAGCAAACCGAGTTTAAGAACCGCTGTGCCATCATCACTTCTTATAATCCCTCCACCCAGGATATAACTACAGAAGATACCGGGGCCAATACAGAGACCGAAAAGGAATTCATCTATAAGATCTATACAGATTTGTTAGCTGGCGTTACGGCCTCTCAGAGCAAGACCAAGACGGAAACCTACGAGGACCTTGCCAAGAACAAGTTTCTGAAAGAGCCCGCCAATATGCGCCTGCTGATCGTGGTAGACAAGCTATTAACCGGCTTTGATGCCCCGGCCTGTACCTACCTATATATTGACAAGAGTATGCAGGATCATGGGCTGTTTCAGGCCATCTGTCGGGTAAACAGGCTGGATTCTGAGGATAAGCAATACGGTTATATCGTGGACTACAAGGATCTGTTCAAAAAAGTGGAGAATGCCGTGGCGGTATACACGTCCGAACTGGATTATGATGAATTCAAAAAAGAGGATTGTGATATCCTGTTAAAGGACCGGCTGAAAATCAGCCGGGAGCGGCTGGACAATGCCATTGAAGCGGTTGCCCTGCTCTGCGAACCGGTGCCACCCCCTAAAAGTAAACTGGATTATCAGCGCTACTTCTGCGGGAACACCGAAATTCCTGAAGAGCTAAAGAATACAGAACTCCGGCGTTCCTCATTGTATAAGGCCATTGTAGCCTTAATCAGGGCATATGCCAATATTGCCGCAGAAATGGAGGAGGCGGGTTATTCTGCTGCCGAACAGGCGGAAATCAAATCGCAGGTTGAGTTTTACCTGAAGCTCCGGGAGGAAATAC
>CAZFLL010000186.1:0-5004 GCA_964519865.1 uncultured Chitinophaga sp.
GGGGTAATGATCACATTTTGCCTGGCCAGCAGCCATTCCAGTTCTGCCTTTTCGGTTTCACTATAGGTGGTTAAATTTTCATTGGGAAGCACATCCAGGCCGGCAGCACTGATCATTTCCTCTTTCAGGGCATGGATCAGCGCAGGTATACTGACCACTTTCCCCCGGGAGGTGTTCAGAAACACTGGCTTTCTTTCAAGGGATTGGAAAAATGCGTTGTCCGCCATCTCCGTTGTTTCTGCGGTCAGGGGCACATGCAGGCTGATGACATCCGCATAACGGGCTATCTGCTCCGGGTTGGCTTCTTTAATATAGCCCTTCCCGAAACCAAACTTGAACTTGTCGTAGGCCAGTACAGTCACGTCAAAAGGCTCCAGTATGCGGGCAAAACTGCTGCCGGTATTTCCATAGCCAAATATGCCTACCGTCTTGCCACTCAGTTCAATACCTGTGTTCTCCACTCTTTTCCAAAGACCTTTTCTTACTTCTTCCCGGGCGGCTGAAAGATGATTCAGCAGGTTGAGCAGTATCCCCAGATTGTGTTCCGCCACTGCATTCCGGTTACCCTCGGGACTGCTTACACAACGGATACCGCGGCTTTCTGCAAATTCAAGGTCAATAAGCTCAAGACCACTTCCCAGTCTTCCGATCCATTTTAATCGGAGCGCCTTGCCAAGCAGTTGCTTATTCACCGGAATTCTTGTAGTTACTACCAGCCCTGCCGCATCCCCGATCAGCATGGAAAGTTCTTCATAACTGATTTCCGGGGCGTCCAGTACCTGGTAGCCCTGCATCACCAGTTTATCCTTCAGTATCGGGTGTGCCCGGCCTGTAATAATTACTTTCTTCATCTCATTTTACAAATTAGACCGGCAAATTGTTCAACGGAAAGCTGCTCGGCCCTTTTATTAAACAGTTCATCTTCCAGAATTGCTGCATCAAAAAGACTTTTTACCGCGTTGCGCAGGGTTTTGCGTCGCTGGTTAAAAGCTGTTTTCACCAGCAAAAAGAATTTTTTCTCATCCAACAGTTCCAGTTTATGCTGACGGGGCAGCAGGCGGATCACCCCGCTTTTTACTTTAGGAGGCGGATTGAAACACTGTTCATTTACATCAAACAGGTATTCCACTTCATAAAAAGCCTGTACCAGCACGCTCAGTACCCCATACACTTTATTCCCTTCTTTTGCCGCCACCCGCTGGGCCACTTCCTTCTGAAACATACCTACCATACACTCGACGTCCTCCCTCCACTCAAGAATCTTAAAAAGGATCTGGGTGGAAATATTATACGGAAAATTGCCTACCACGGTAAAATGACCGGCAAAAGGTTGTTCAATATCCAGGAAACTGCGGGATATGATTTTGCCTTCCAGCCCGGGATAGGTTTGCAGCAGGAAAGCCACTTTTTCTTCATCCAGTTCCACTGCTTTGAAATCAATATCGGGAATCCCGACCAGGTACTTGGTCAGGGCACCCCCGCCTGGTCCCACTTCCAGCAACTGGCCGAAGGGATATTGCTGTAAGGAGGCCACGATTTTCCGGCAGATATTTTCATCCCGGAGAAAATGCTGGCCCAATGATTTTTTCAGCGTGTACATGAACACAAATGTAACCGGAATAGCGGTTCAGGAGCGGAAAAAAAGAAAACCTGCCGCAGGGGACCCGCGTACTGTTTCCTCATGTAGGGCAGAGGGTTATTTTTTGTGCAATACCCGTTCTGTGATCAGCCGGTTATCAGCGGCAATCACTAACTGGTAAAGTCCGTCGGGTTGGTTGAACAGGCAGTTCAATACAATGCTGTTATGGCCTTTCTGCAGGCTGAGGGTGCCGGTATAAATACGTTTTCCGGACTGATCATATAAACTCAGTAAACCCGGCCCGGCATTGGCCGCTGTAAAGATCACCTGCATCTGATCCTTAACCGGGTTGGGTATTACACGGATATGATTTTCTGTACTGTTGAGTTTTCTGAATTTTAAAACCGGGCTTAATAACTGAATGTTGCCGTTTTCAATCATACGAATCCTGTAATACAGGTATGCTGAAGATACATTGCTGATATCATCCAGAACTTCATAGGCTACTGCCCCGGATCTTCCGGCAAGCGGCTCAGTCAGTCCGATAATCTGAAAATTTATACCATCGGTGCTTCGTTCGAGATAATAACCACGGGCAAACTGATTTTCCAGTACTTTCCAGGACAGCCTGGCCTGCCGATCAGACAAAACCCCTTTAAAGTCATATAAATTATTGGCCAGCACATTACAATCAGGCAAACGGCCGATATTGATTGTATCGGTGGCATACATACCACAGGAAGCCTGGAGGTATTGTTTGACGATATACACCCCCGGTGTATCCACGAATATGGAAGGACCGGTGGTGGTTCCCATTATATGCCCGTTAATAGTTGACCATTGATAAATGGAAGTGGGGATCGGGTTAATTACATAAATATTACTGACACTGCCGGTATCACATATCATGGGTGTGGCGGACTCCACTTTGGCGGCCGGCGCAAGAAAAAAATCAAAGGGAGCAATAAAGTCTTTCAACTCAGCTGTAAAAGAGGTCGAGGCCCTTGTTTTTACAATCACCCTCCGGAAAGGCATCAGGCAATCATCACCACCGAAAATACGGGCATTGTCAAGACCCAGTTTGGTCATATTGACAGAAAATTCCATAAACTGGCGGGCGGTATAATTAGTTACAATACTGTTATCACCCAATACCAGGGAGAATGGACCAGCCCAGGTATTATTTACGCTTTGTAATCCGGTATAAAAAGCACCGGCTGTTTCCGGTTGAATCCCTGCATATCCATATTGTGAACCTGCACTGGCCCCATCGAAACTACCTGTCCAGTTAAACCCGACCGGATTTAACAGAAGATCGGCCCGGTCAACCCAGATACGTGCTTCCACCATGGTAAGGGAGGAGCTGCTGTATTCGGCAGTCAGGATGATATCTCCGGGGGCAGTCATATTACCGGAAGCATCAAACTGCCAGCGGGTATGTCCGGCATCCAGTCCGTAATTAAAGAATTTGCGGCTGGTCCGGTCGTAATAGATATCCGTCTGGTACATTTCAAAATCAAAATAGCGGTTACCAGTGGTGTTCTCAATGGAAATACCGCCAAACAACCACATGGAGTCGGTGATATTGGGTCCGGCTTTACGGACATGTATCATCATATCCAGGATTTCATTCTTATCCGGGATAGATTGTGATACAGGGCAGGTCCAGTCAGATGGACTCATCCCGTTCTTATTTGATCCCGCAGCAAAAACGGTTGAATCATCCCCATGATAATCGCGTACATAATAGGCATCCACCAGCAACCGGTTATTCACGACCGAATAAGACGGGAAACGCATGGTTTTATAGAAAGGCAATTTCCGGCTATTGGGATTGGCCGTATATCCGGCTAATAAAGCCGCTGCCCCGGTTGTATCAATAATAAACTGACCTGGCCCGGGTGTACCGGGCAGCAGGAACCAGTCATCATTTCCTGATTGAATCAACCCGTTAAAGTAGTTGGAGCGCAAATCCGCCTCAACACCGAAATTGGCTTTAATGATCGGCGTGGTGATCTGCGCCTGCACACTGCCCCCTGTCATTAACAACAGGAATAATATGCGCAGGATAGTTTTCAAGTGGATTGTTTGAGTATGGATGTTAAACGCTGACGGGTAACAGTATTACCTGTTACCTGTCCGGATCAATGACTGACAATATGCTCGGTGGAAATATCAGAGACAGTCACAATCGAAGTACCGTTCATGGCTTTTACCCGGTAGCTGATAAATCCGGGTGTTACATTTACTTCAGTTGTTTTATAAGAGCGGAGGCCTGATGCAGGTACAATGGCCACTGTTTCCCAGTAAGCATAGGGATCTGCAGGATCCTCGTAAGTTCTTTCAACCACAAAACCGGTTACTGTACCTGTATATCCCCAGGTAGAGGTGATCCCGTCTTTCCCCTGGCGATGTGTTCTGAAAAAATCAAATCCGGCCAAAACAGTTGTGTTATTAATTCCCGGACGGAATGCTGGAGAGGGGACTGATTTTTTTGAAAAGGCTGATGTGGCAAGCAACACGAGAAGCAGGGGTAGTATAATCAGGTTTTTCATAACAATGATTTAGTATAAAGGTACCCACTCCTGAAAGCGGAAACAATGAACTTCTACCCGATTATCTGCTGTCGGAAAATGCGCGTTGCTCCGTAAGAATACCAGGAAAAATACGGGTAACAAAAAGCCTCCCCTTTGCAGGGGAGGCTTGCAGGATTGTCCTGCGGTAATAACCAGCTACCTATTTTAGTTTATTAAACTTCGCAATCAGTTTTTTCTCGTCCATTTCCACCCTCACAAAATATACCCCTTCGGTCAGCAGGGCGGCCTGAGAATAAGCAATCGTATTGCTTCCTTTCAGCAGGTTCTCCGTGAACCTGTACAGGATACGGCCACCGGCATCCATTATAGTCACTCTCGCTATGCTGTTCTGCGGCACATTGACAGAAACCTGCAGCAGGTCTTTCACCGGGTTAGGCAATACCTTAAGTTCGGTACCGCTTCCGCTGCCCTGCCGTACGGCGATAATATTGCTGACCAGTTCACGTCCGTTGGCCATTACAGAACGGAGCCTGTAATAGATCATTGTTTCAGGTACACCGCTGATATTATCTGTACCGCTGTAGGATTCCACTTCATTGAGCATCTGGTTGCCGGCTGTGGTGAAAGCCTGGGTAAAATGTACCCGATCTGTGCTTCTTTCCACAATAAAATAGCTGACATCCTGGCGGCAAAGAGCTGTCCAGTCCAGTGTTACCACCTTATTCTGCAACAAGGCTTTGAATGTGATAAACTCACAGCTCAGGATATAGGGCAGGCATCTCCAGTCGCGTTCGGTGGCACAACCAAATACTACAGTTGTATGTTGCACCGGGGTAATTGAGCCTGGTGTCGGGTCACCAGTAATTGAACCGCCATTCCCCATCCGGG
>CAZFLL010000187.1:0-4957 GCA_964519865.1 uncultured Chitinophaga sp.
ATGCCCGTAAGGATCCTTAGCCACGATCACCAGGGCATCATAGGTTTTATAATCTGCCGGGAGACTAAGCTGCAGTTCGCCTTTTTGTACAGGAGTAATATCGGGAGATGTGGCGATGCCTTTTTGTTTGACCACATAGCCATCGAAGCGATCGAAGGGGCGGCTGAAATTGACCAGGGCCCAGTAGAAACTGCATTGACTGGTATTGGTGAAATGAAAACGGTTTTCCAATGGAATGCGACCATTGAAATCAGCCGGTAATTGAGCGGGCAGCTTCAGACGAACCGGGGAGAAGATTTCCCGCAGGGCATAGTAACTGCCTTCCTTCTCACGGTGCGGACCCAGGATGCCATCCGGTGCATTGAGCCCGTTTGCATCGAGTACATTATTGAGATCGGTACGCATGACGGCCTCATCGACCATGGCCCAGATAAAGACACCGCCGCTTTTTTGGGAAGCCCAGTGCAGGTCCCAGAAATCTTCCATGGCTGCCCCGCCTCCACCATCATCCTGTGCATGGAGCATTTCAGTGGGCATATAGATCAGCGAATCATTCAGGATATTTTTTGTGCTGTAATAATCTTCGTAGTGGTTGCAGTCAATGCCGTTGAACTGGTTACCCGGACGGTGATGCGGATGAATCACCGGACGCTTTTGAAAATCCCATTTGACAAAATCATCATCCAGTTCTTTATTCGTGCCGCCCTCATTGCCATTGTCCCAGAAAATAATGGAAGGATGGTTCAGGTCACGCAGCACCATTTCCTTTACCAGGGGTTCCCCGGCCTTGGCGGAATAATATTTCTGCCAGCCGGCCAGTTCGTCCAGGACATAAATACCCATACTGTCACAGAGTTCGAGGAAATACTTATCCGGAGGATAATGCGAACAACGGACGGCGTTCATGTTCATGTCCTTCAGCAATAAGGCATCCTGCATTTGTTGTTCACGGCTCAGGGCCCTTGCCGTTTCCGGCCACCAGCAGTGGCGGTTAACACCCTTGAACTTTACCTGGGTGCCGTTGATATAGATCCCCTGGCCATATTTGATTTCAATGGTCCGGAAACCGAATTTCTCCGTCAGTTCATAGAGTGGCTTACCCATGGGATCCTGTAATACCACGGTGGCCTTGTATAGATTGGGCGATTCAGAAGTCCAGGTCTTAATACCCGGAATCCCCGTTTTCACCAGCAGGTTCTCTGCCGATTTCGGCAACTTTGTTTTTACCTGCATCAGCTTTTTGTTCGCCATATCCGTAATGGTGGTTACTACCACGGCATCACTGGTCAGTCCTTTCGGCCATACCTGCATGGCGAAACTGCCATCGGCTTTGGCATCGATACCCACATAGTCAATATAGTTTGCCGGCATGGCTTCCAGGAATACGGGACGGAAGATGCCGCCAAATACCCAGTAGTCGGCGAGACGTTCGGCATTGTTGACACTGGCATCACTGCTCATCTTGCTCACGGTTACTTCCAGTGTATTGGGCTTGCCATAGTTCAGCAGTTTGCTGATATCATATTTAAAGCGATAGAAAGCGCCCTGGTGAATGGCCCCGGCCGACTGTCCATTGATCTTTACTTCCGTATCCGTCATGCTGCCATCAAATACAATATTCACCTGTTTGCCCTTCCAGGCGGCCGGCACGGTGAATGTGTATTTATACATGCCCTTTTCATCATAGAAGCGGGCATTCTTTCCATTGGTCTTATAATCACGTCCGTAGTTATAATTGCCAAAGCCCTGTTGTTCCCAGCAGGAAGGGACTTGTATTTTTTTCCATTCGCCACTGTTGCGGCCGGCCGTGCAGAAGAAATCCCATTGCACCGTACGGGCGGCATCGGTGCCGGAGAGATACTGGATCTGCTTCTGTTGGGCAAAAGCAAAAAGACCGGCTAACTGTACCAAACCTATCAGTAAAAACTTTTTCATTGCAGCTATATTTAAATTCTATCGGACGATTATTGTTTTATTTGCTTCAGGGGCTTTAATTCATCAGGACTGTCCTTGGTAAAGGCATCAAATACATACCTTGAAGGCTCCCCGCTTAGTCCCCTGACCATGGCCGGCGTAACCTGCTGATCAGTCCATGTTTTTGTATTAAGCAGGTGTTGCATCAGGCTGTAATGGAGTTGCTGTAACACCGGACTTTTTTCTTTACTGGAAAAATCAATACTGGTCACCAGCAGTCTTCCCTTCCCGATGCGGCCTTCAACTACCAGGGCCAGTCTGCGGTTCATGAACCAGGTATCAATCGGACGCACAGGTACCGGAATGCTGGCGGGGAAATCCTCGAGGTGCATCACCTGTGAACGGGTAACCGGCAACCACCACTGCAGATCGGCATGCGAACGGGTGGGGAAATGAGCCAATGCTTTACTGCTGGTATCGATCAACAGACCGAGGGTATGCGGTGGCCGCATCTTGAACCAGGAAGTATTCCAGAATACAGGGGTAAAGGCTTGTATCACTTCTTTGCCCTTATTCACTTTGCCATAGAGTTGCAGGAAGACCTTGCCTCCGTTATTCAGAAAATCAACCGCCTTTGCATCCAGGGTATCGGTGATCAGCAGGTCTGTCCGTTCTGCATACTCCTCCCTTGGCAATTCCGTAGGAAATATCCAGAGCGGCCATTGATTGGTAAAACCGGTTCCCCTGACGGAAACAATCAGCTGCAATTCCTGTGGAGCCGGTATTCCTTTTAATACTATTCCGAACATACCGGCTTCGTGCAAGCCGCCCCGGCTATAATTCTTTGGTTCCGTGCTGCCACTCCTCACGGTTTTACCTTTCTGATCGAGCAGCTTCCAGTCTAGCACCGTGTTGGTCAGCTCCTTCTCCCCATACTGGTATAATTCTAAAAAGATGGTCACTTGTTCATTATCCTTGTAAGTAAAACGAGGCAGACGTGCCAGGGGCACCACAGTATTGCAGAACTGCCTGAACTGTGAAGCATTGATATAACCTTTCTCTTTATAAAACGCATTCAGTACCCCCACCAGCGCGGTACCCTGCCCGGGAAAATCCTGTAAACCGAGTAACTGGAAACCGGCCAGGTCTTTCGTGCGCAATGAACGCTCCATTTCCATTTTATAACAAAGTGCCTGAAGTTTACCGGAGGCTTGCAGGAAGGCCGGTGCCAGCGGTAATAATCCCTGTGCCTTCATATCCTCGCGGAACAATTCGAAATTCCGCGCCTTATAAGCCCCGGTATATAAACTGATCTCGGAAAAATCGGGAAACACACACCACTGTCCCTGTTCATGCTGTACAAAGGGCACAGGATATTTCAACATCGTCTCATTATAATCATCCATGGAACCGGGCGGCTTATTGCTAAAGTCAAGTCCCCGGGCACCCGACTTCACCATGTATTCATTCTCCGGTACCAACGGCCAGCTCGTGGCCACAGATGCCCCGGTATAAATGCGGCGATCATCCTTTGCCTTCCAGTAAGCAATAAAATCAGCCAGGTATTTTGATTGATTCCTTCCGGCCGGTTCATTCCCCGCAGCCATCATCACAAAGGAGGGATGATTGCCATAGGCCTTCACCATCCGGTTGGTTTCGTCATAGATATACTTGTCGATAAAACGGCCATCGCCGACAGATGTACCATGATTGGGCCAGGTGGGTGCTTCGGGTTGTAAATAAAAGCCCAGTTCATCGGCAGCAGTAAATGCCGCATCCGGCGGACACCAGGAATGAAAGCGCACATGATTAAATCCAAACTCTTTCAGTTTACCGAAAACCGTTAACCAGCTTTTCACCTCCATTGGCGGATGACCCGTCAGCGGAAACTCACAATTATTCAGATCGCCTCTTAAAAATATCTTTTGCCCGTTCAGCAGGATGGATTTGTCTTTCACCCTGATCTCCCGCATACCAAATACGGTTTTCCGGGACTGGATCTCATTATTCAGGGAAAGCTGGAGGGAATATAAAAAAGGATTGAACTCATTCCACTCACTCATTTCACTTCCCATATCGATCAACTGCTCCTGGATGATGGTTTCGCCGGGGTTGAACTGCGCACTGACCTTATTGACTGAAATGTTTTTCTTCCCTTTTCCCTGGACCAGGAAATTCAGTTCCACGGATTGTGCGGAGGCGGATTTGTTTTGTAACTCCACCAGCACTTTAATCTTTCGTTGCTGTACCAGCGGGTAAACCTGTATATCCGAAACAGAAAGGGCCGGTATGGCCTGCAGACTGATCTTCCCGATCATCCCGTTCCAGTTGCCCTGGGTATGGTCCGATACACTGTGTGAATCCTGACCCACATCGGCCACTCTTGTCCGGTTATCAATACGGATGGTAATTGTATGTTTACCTGCTCTGGCCAACGGGCCGAGATTGTACTCATGCGGGGCCGACAGCGAATTCTGAAAACTATCGATCCGATTCCCATCTATCCAGATCGCTGAACCGATATGTACCCGCTCCATAAAGAGACGGACCTGCTTCCCCTTCCAGGCAGCGGGGATAACAATATCTTTCTGGTACCAGGCGGCTCCCACATAATATTTCTGAGGGGTTAACCAGAAGGGCACTTTATAATTATCGGGTTGTCTGAACTTCGCTAACCGTGGTTGAAAGAAAAAGGAACTATCATAAATACTCGCCGTCCATTTTGTCTTCAAGCCCACTTCCTCTCCCTTATTCCGGGTAATCATTGTTCCGGGCAACAGGATTTGATCCTCCAGTTTCCGCGAAGCCCAGTTTTCTCTTATGCCTATGTCCTGTGGGTCCATGGCAAAGCGCCAGTCACCCGCCAGTGATATTTCCTGTGCGGAAACACTCATCACATTAATCAGCATCAACAGCACTATGGTTACTCCGGATTTCATATACTCATTTAACTGGCCTTTTCAGTTTTAATTTTAACGGCTTATCCCGGTCACAAACAATCTCCCCATCCTTATACTCAAGTTCCGCCACCTGTATCACGCTG
>CAZFLL010000188.1:0-4934 GCA_964519865.1 uncultured Chitinophaga sp.
TTCCGGGCAGTGAAAGAAGTGATTGACCGGGGCTGGCTGGGTGATCTGCGGGAAGCCGAGATCCGTTATGACCGTTACCGGCCTGCATTCAGTGGCAAGGCCCATAAGGAAGGCGATATGCCCGGGGCAGGAATTATTTATGATCTCTCTCCACACCTGGTGGATCAGGCCATCCAGCTCTTCGGTTTTCCCAAAGCCATCTTTGCCGATATCTGGCGGATGCGTCCGGATGTAGTCGCCAATGATTATTTCGAATTACTTTTTTACTATGATACCCTGCGGGTGCGGCTCAAAGCCACCTGCATTGCCCGCGAATCCCTTTATGCTTATATTATTCATGGGATGAAAGGCAGTTTCCTTCAGCAGCGCTCCGATATGCAGGAGATCAAATTACTCGAAGGCGTAAAACCCTCACTGGACAACTGGTGTGAAGCCCCATCAAAACCCGATGGTTTATTGCATACTGAAATCAATGGCGAAATCGTAAGACAGGAAACCACTTCCGGTCCGGGTAACTATATGGGCTACTATGAGGATGTATACAAAGCCCTCACCGGCACAGGACCCAACCCCGTACCTGCGGCGGATGGGATCAGGAATATGAAAATCATTGATGCGGCGATAGAGAGTGTGAGGGAAGGCAGGGTGGTGATGCTGTGAGAGAGAGGCTAGAAGCCCTCCTTCGCTGAAGCTACGGAGGGCAAGGCGAGAAGGAGAAGAACAGTAGTTTATGGAAAGACATTTTATCGCTCGCCGGATATCTGGTATTAAATTATAAGCAACAAACATGAAGACATTTCGTTCTTTAACGCATCTCCGCCCTTTCTCATTCCTTATTCTCTGTTCCTTATTCCTTATTTCCTGTTCAGTTTCCACCAAAATCTCCAAATCAGCCAAGAACACCGTATTAAACGCCGCTCCCTTAAAAACCGCACACATTGGTATTTCCATTTACGATCCCGAAACCGGTAAGTATCTCTACAACTATCAAGGCGATAAATATTTCGTGCCTGCCAGCAATACCAAGATCCCGACCTGTTATGCGGCGATGAAATATCTGGGGGATAGTTTGGTGGGGTTGAGGTATTCAATGGAAAACAATTATTTGAAATTGTATCCTTCAGGCGATCCAACCTTTCTTCATCCTGATTTCAAACGGCAACCGGTTTTTGATTTTTTAAATGGAAGTAAACGGAGTATGTTTTTGGTTAGCAGGATAGAAGATGATTTTCAGAAATACGGAAGCGGGTGGTCATGGAATGATTACAACGAGTATTATATGGCGGAAAGATCGGTATTCCCGTTTTATGGGAATGTCTTCACGATTAAGTTTGATGCTGATGATTCACTTACTGTCGTTCCGGATTATAAGGATAAATCGATGTCAGTGCCAATGTTTCTGAAACGAAATGAAGGATCTTCTTATGTAAGTAGATTGAAAAAAGGGTTACCCCAAGGCTTTGTTATTAGCAGAGCAATGAATGCTAATCTGCTGGAAATTGAAAAAAATAAAACAGTTTTCGGGAAACAGGAAATTCCAATTTATAATCCCGATATAATGCTTCCATTTTATCTGGGAGAAATTTTGGGAGATAAGTTTGTTGCAACTACTAAAATATTGGACAGTATTAAATTCAATACTCAGAATCTGAAAGCTGTATATACCCAACCCACCGACTCCCTCCTTAAACCCATGATGCACCGCTCGGATAATTTCTTTGCGGAGCAATCGCTGCTGATGGTGAGCAATGAGCACCTGGGTTATATGAATGATGCGAAGATCATTGATACCCTTCTTAAAACTGATTTCAAAGACCTGCCCCAGAAACCCCGCTGGGCCGATGGTTCCGGGCTCAGCCGTTATAATCTCTTTACCCCGCAGGACTTCGTCACCATCCTCAACAAAATAAAAAATGAATTCGGGATGGAAAGAGTGAAAACCATTTTCCCGACCGGGGGCGAAGGCACGATCAGTTCCTATTATAAAGCCGACAGCGGATATATCTATGCCAAGACCGGCACCCTCTCCGGCGTCGTGGCCTTCAGCGGATTCCTGTATACCAAAAAAGGGAAGCTGCTGATCTTCTCCACCCTGGTCAATAATCACCAGGCTTCTGCGACAGAAGTGAGGAGATCCGTAGAAAGATTTATACAAAAGCTCAGGCAAATGATGTAGCGGATTGGATTTCCCTACAGGAAAAATTTTAACACATAGGTACATAGGATCATAGTTTACACATAGGATAACTATACAGTTGATTGCTAACAAAAAGTAACCCTGGCTTATTTGGGGAAGTAAAGAAATCAGGGAATTCCTATGTGATTCCTATGTTTTCTATGTACCTATGTGTTAAAACCTGCGAAGCGCTAATGTCCTTTACCTCCCGAACATCCTCTCCAGCTGCTCCTGCTTAAATTCTAAATAAGTGGGATTACCATCCGGTGTTACATTCGGCGTGATACAGCCAAAAAGATCCGTCACCAGTTGCCGCATTTCGCGTTCCGTCAGCCGGGTACCGGCCTTAATGGATTGCTGCCTGGCTAAAGAACGTACCAGTTTTTCGCGGCGGGAGAATTTTACCTCCGGACTGAAATGCTTGTATTGTTCGAGTAAGATATCAATGATATGCTTGTCATTCCCTGCTTCCACATCGGCCGGGGTGCCCTGAATTACATAGGTATTCTTGCCAAAGGGTTCAATGGTATAGCCCAGGTACTTCAGGTCATCCATGATCTCTTCCATCACGGCCGCATCGGCGGGTGTCAGTTCCATGGTGGAAGGAAACATACTCCGCTGGGTGGCCACCGGCTTATCCTTTCCCGCCGCACTCAGCTGCTCATACAACACCCGCTCATGCGCCGATTGCTGATGCACCAACAGGAAGCCGTTGTTGGAAGGAATAGTGATGTAGGTATTCAGCAATTGTGAGATTTCAGTTTCAGCAGCGAGTGGCGAGTTACGAGTGGCGAGCTGATTCTCCGTAGCAGGGCCTTGTTCGCTGCTCGTAGCTCGCTGCTCGTTACTTTCGTAGAATGTTCTCCAGTTTTTCAATTCCCCCTGATCACTTTTCTCAATAAAATGGGCCTGGTTCTTTTGGGTAAAACCACGGAAGATAGAACCGGCCGCCGCCGCGTCTTTCTTATCCTCGGTAAACGGATGCTGAATAGAACTCAGTTGCTGGATCGATGCGTCCAGTTCAAAGTCGAGGGTGGGGGTGACGCTGAACTGCGCCAGGGCATGTTTGATAGCGGCCTGTACAAAGGCATAAATGATCTTTTCGTCTTCAAACTTGATCTCCTGCTTGGTGGGATGCACATTCACATCGATCACCGCCGGATCAAGGTCGATAAAGAGCACATACATCGGGTAACTGTCCGAAGGGATCATTTCCTGGTAGGCATTCATCACCGCATGATTGAGATAGGCGCTGCGGATAAAACGGTTATTGACAAAAAAATACTGATCGCCCCTGGTCTTCTTGGCGGTTTCGGGTTTGCCCACAAAACCGTAGATATTCATGTAGTCGGTCTCTTCTTTTACTGTTACCAGTTTCGCATTGTAATTATTCCCCAGCAACTGCACGATCCGTTGTTTCAGACTGCCGGCTTCCAGGTGAAATAATTGCTGGTTATTGGCCGTGAGGGTAAACAGTATTTCCGGGAAGGACATGGCCACCCGGGTAAACTCATCCACGATATGCCTGGTCTCTGCGGCATTGCTTTTCAGGAAATTCCGGCGGGCCGGTACATTAAAGAATAAATTCTTCATGGCAATGCTGGTACCATTGGGTGCGGCCACGGGTTCCTGCTTCTTTACCACACTGTTCTCCACCTCGATATAGGTCCCGGTCTCATCTTCGGCTCTTTTGGTCTTCAGTTCCACCTGCGCCACCGCCGCCACGGATGCCAGGGCCTCACCCCGGAAACCCATGGTACGGATATGAAAGAGATCCTCAATGTTCCTGATCTTGGATGTGGCGTGCCGTTCAAAACACATCCGGGCATCGGTTTCGGTCATACCGCTGCCATTGTCGATTACCTGCACCAGGGCCTTGCCCGCATCACTGATGATCAGTTTGATCTCCGTGGCACCGGCATCAACCGCATTTTCCAGCAACTCCTTCACCGCACTGGCCGGGCGTTGTATCACTTCACCGGCCGCGATCTGGTTGGCAATATTATCAGGTAATAAAGTAATCTTATCAGGCACAAAATCTGCTTTAGCCGTCAAAAATAACCATTTCAATTTTAAGGAACCGCTACCATCTCCTTTGGCCTAAAACCGTTAATTTTAAAAACTCAATCATCCCTTATATTAATAAATAGTACCATGCGGAATTTCAAGCCGTTACTGCTCTGTTTTCTACTGCTTCCCGCCCTCTCCCGGGCCCAGTATAAGAGCAATCTCAACAAAGCGCAATGGGTGGATAGTGTGTTCAACTCACTGACCAACGACCAGCGGATCGCCCAGCTGATGGTGATCCGGGCTCACTCCAACCTGGGGCCAGATCATGTGGCCAAAGTGAGCGATGACATCAAAAAATACAATGTGGGCGCCCTCTGCTTTTTCCAGGGCGGACCGGTCAGGCAAGCCGATCTCACCAATTTATACCAAAGCATGGCCCAGACACCCCTGATGGTAACGATTGATGGGGAATGGGGACTGGGTATGCGGCTCGACAGTGTGGCTAAATTTCCTTACCAGCTGACCATCGGGGCGATCAATGATGAAAACCTGGTGTACCGCATGGGACTGGCCGTGGGTGAACAATGCAAACGCATCGGCGTGCATGTCAACTATGCACCGGTGGTGGATATCAATAATAACCCCAATAACCCGGTGATCGGTTTCCGTTCCTTTGGCGAAGACAAAGACAAAGTATCTGCTTTTGGTATTGCTTATATGAAAGGCATGCAGGATGCGGGCATCATGG
>CAZFLL010000189.1:0-4881 GCA_964519865.1 uncultured Chitinophaga sp.
GAATATTTTAACCTGCGCCCCAAACTGGAAAAAGAATACGGCTATACCCATGCCGTACGGATTGGTGATGACCTGAAAATATCCGGGGCCGTGAGTATGGATGACAATGGCGTTATTGTGGCTCCTGGTAATATGGAGCAACAGATGAAGAACTGTTACAGCGACCTGGAGAAAATCCTGAAACATTATGGTTTTACCTATGAGGATGTGGTGGCGGAGAATGTCTATACTACGAATATGAAGGAGTTTATCCGGGTATCCGGCTTCCGTAATTCCATTTATACAAAGCAGTTCCCCACCGGCACCTGGCTGGAAGTAAAGGGACTGGCGGTGGATGGACAGCTGATCGAGATTGATATGGAGGCGCATAAGAGCAGGTAATTGGGTGAAACGGGAGAATTGTGGATTCACAATACCTGAAGTTGAAAATGGAGTTTATATATAGACTGTATCAGGAATAATAACGAAGAACGGTATTTATCAGGCCATCTTTTTAAAGGGGCACTTTGTAATATTATTTTACGTAAAAATTTATTTGTTATGAAGAAAATTGCTGTTTGTGCATTAATGCTTATTGTTTCTGCAATTTCATTCTGCCAGGAAACTCCTGCTAAGTCATCTTTGACACCGGAAGCGTATCTAAAAAAAAGTAAAACACAGAAAATTGTTGGTTTCGTCTTTCTCGGAGCCGGCGCAATCACATTAATCAGTGTAAGCGGGGGGAATACGGATTTTAACACCCTTGGTACTGTTGTGGTGGCAGGTGGTCTTTCTTTATTAGCCAGCATTCCGCTGTTTATTGCCTCAGGTCGTAATAAAAGGAAGGCAAAGGCCGCTGCGATTTCATTTAATATTAATACAAACCGGGTAGTTGAAACTACCGGAATAAGTTTACACCGCTATCCGGCAATTGTGTTTAAAATGAATTTATAATTGAAGAATGAATAGCATATCGGGAAGAAATACTGATTAAGTCCGAAGGGCTGGCATTATTATAGTAAATCAGATCGGAAGGAAACCGGAAACCCCGAAGGGGTGACATAGGGAACAAGTTGGTCACTTGAATTTCCATAAAATAAAGACTAACTTTACCCTATGAAAGCGGGAATCTTACTCCTTTCGCTGACTTTTACTTTATTACTCGCTGGCTGCAAAAAGAAAAACACCCCCGATCCTGCAGCAGGGCCCGATCAGTCTTCCTTTGCTTCCGCCCCGGCCATCAATCAACGGCTGGGCCGCGGTATTAATCTCGGTGATACTTACGAAGCCAGCTGGGCAGAAAAAACAGCTGATCCCGCCGATTTTCAACGGATTGCCGCTAGCGGGTTCAAGCATGTACGCCTGCCCATCCGCTGGGAAATGGCGACACGAAGTATGTACACGGCACCATATAACATACAGCCAGCTTTTCTCCTGTCTGTAAAGAAAGCCGTGGATGCTGCCCTGAAAAATAAACTGCATGTCATCATCAACATGCATCACCATGACAGCCTGTTTACCAACCCGGATGGGATGAAGCCCATGTTCCTGGCCCAGTGGAAACAGATCGCTGCATATTTCAGGCAATACTCCGACAGCCTGCTCTTTGAAGTCCTGAACGAACCGCATGACCAGCTGGATGCTGCAAAGTGGAATGTATTTTTTGCAGACGCGTTAACGGAGATCCGGAAAACAAATCCCAAAAGAACGGTACTGCTTGGCCTGGCCGAATGGGGTGGGGTATCTGCTTTGAGTAAACTGGTTTTACCCGCCGATACACATATCATCCTGACTGTGCATTACTATAATCCGTTTATGTTTACCCACCAGGGGGCTGAATGGGTGAGCGGTTCCACCCCCTGGCTCGGGACTAAATGGAATGACACGGAGTATGAACGCCAGGCAGTCACGGATGATTTCCAGGCCATCATCCGCTTTCAGCAGGAAAAGAATATTCCCGTGCACGTCGGTGAGTTTGGTGCTTACAGCAAGGCCGATATGGATTCAAGGATACGCTGGACCCGTTATTTATCCCGCTGGTTTGAGCAAAACGGATTCAGCTGGGCCTACTGGGAGTTTAATTCAGGATTTGGTATTTATGATCCGGCCAGCGGGCAATACCGGACCGGCCTGCTGAACGCGCTTACCACGGATGCCATGACCAATCCCGTCCCGGTCACATTGATTGATCTTTACAGCAGTAATTTCAGTTCATCCCCTGATGGCTGGAATCTCTATAACAATGATGCTTCGGCCGCTTCTGCGGTGAGTATTGTTTCAAACAGGGCACAGGTAGCCATAAGCAGTCCGGGTAACCAGAACTGGCATATCCAACTGATCCGTCCGGGTATTGCCATTCAATCCGGCAAGTCCTATCGTATTGTGTTTAACGCGTATTCCACGGGCAGCCGCAGTTTATCCGCCTCGCTGATGTTAAACGCTTCCCCCTGGTCGCTGTACGGATATGCGGATTTCAGTATTTCTGCAACAGATAAGTCCTATAGTTTTGTTTTCACCGCTGGAGCCACCGATCCCGGCGCTGCCTTTGTTTTTTCAATGGGGAATGGGGGTGTGCTGCCGGTGACGCTATATAATATTAAGTTCCAGGAAGTGCAATTGTGACTTCAACCAAAAGTGATTAGCAACAGAAGCTATCCCCAGGCATTTATCAATGACGTCCAAAACAATTTATAAAACGCTGAAATACGGCATCGCTATTATCTGGCTGGCCAACGGTTTATTTTGTAAAGTGCTGAACCTGGTTCCGCGTCACCAGGAAATTGTAGCCACTATTCTTGGACAGGAACATGCCCGCTTACTGACAATCGCGATAGGCATCAGCGAGATAGGGATGGCCATATGGATTTTATCCGGGATCAGATCAAGGCTGAATGCTATTGTTCAGATCATGGTCATCGCGGTGATGAATACACTGGAATTTATCCTGGTACCGGGGCTTCTTTTGTGGGGAAGATTCAATTCGTTGTTTGCTTTTTTGCTGATTCTTGTTGTATATTATAACGAATTTCACCTGAAACATAAAACCGTCCGGCTTACCTGATATGTTTTCCTTTCTGAAAGATCATCCTTTTGCAGTCGAGGCCTTTTTTGAAAGCTCGTTGGTACTGACCTTTGCCTTGCCGAAGGAACAGCTGGAAAAATATATTCCGGAGTGCCTGCAGCTGGATACTTTCCAGGATAAATGGGCCTTTATCGCTATCGCAATGGTACAGACAAAGGGGCTGCGCCCGAAGGGCTTTCCAATGTTCATGGGCAATGACTTCTTTCTTACCGGGTACCGGGTCTTTGTCCGCTATACCAGCAATGCGGGTAAGAAATTAAGGGGTCTGTATATCCTCAAGTCGGAGACGGATAAAAAGAAAATGGAGATCATGGGGAATATTTTTACCCATTATAATTATACCACCACCGATATACTTCAGGAGGAAAATCCAACCTCAAAAACAATTTCATCTGTAAAGTCAAAGCTGAGCATTACCATCGATACAACAACAGGGGATGTTCAGTTGCCGGGGCAATCCCCATTTAATGACTGGAATGAAGCCCGGCGTTTTGCCGGTCCACTGCCATTTACCTTTACGTATGACAAGGAGAAGAGGGAAGTGCTGATTATTGAAGGGGTGCGTGAACACTGGACGCCATCCCCCGTACGTGTACTTGATTACCAGATTGATTTTTTAAACACACTGGAAACAGATACAGCAGTGCTGGCTAATGCCTTTATTATTAAGAATATCCCTTACTACTGGAAAAAGGGTAAAAAAGAGAAATGGAACTAAAGAGACAGAAATTTCAGGGGGTGTTGAATATTCTGAGTTTCAACCGGCACTTTTATGTGTTTGGCGGGATCGCCCTGGCATTACTTATTCTCTGCCATTGGGTCTTTGGGTGGCCAGATTACCTGTACTGGATAATCATTGCTGCTTTTATATATGGGCTGATTATGCCCCTGGTTGTTTCGGCTTATGTGTATGACTTTTCCGGGTATTACCGGTTTGACTGGCTGAAGAAATACCAGCTGAAGGATGGGGAGCAGAAACAGTTCCTGAATATTAATGCGGGATTCGATGAAACCAGTTATATCATCCACCACTTGTTTCCAAAAGCAACACTTCGTGTCTTTGATTTTTATAACCCGGCGCAGCATACAGAGCTGGCCATTGTAAGGGCAAGGAAGGTCAGCCTGGTATATCCGGGCACACAGGTGATTAAGACAGAGGCTATACCGTTGCCGGATCATTCAGCAGATGTGATATTCCTGTTGTCGGCTGTACATGAGATAAGAGTGCATGAAGAAAAGGTACGGTTCTTAAAAGAGTGCCGCCGCTTGTGTAAGCCGGATGGACAGGTCATTATGGTGGAGCATCTTTGTGATTTTCCGAATTTCCTGGCTTTCTCCATTGGATTCACTCATTTCTTTTCCAGGAAGACCTGGATAAAGGCATTTACGGAAGCCGGTTTTTCAGGTATTGATGAAACAAAATTCACTCCCTTTATGTCTGTCTTCAACAGCCGGCCTTAAACACCCTCTATGCATACTCATTTAACCATAACCGGGGTTCTGCTGATCGCGCTGGCGCTGGTGCATTTGATTTTCCCGTCTTATTTTAACTGGAAGAAAGAGCTCCCTTTGATAAGCCTGGTCAACCGCCAGCTGATGACGGTGCATACTTTTTTTATCGCGTTGACGGTTTTACTGATGGGGTTACTTTGCCTGGTGGCAACAGATGACCTGATCAACACCCGGCTGGGTAAAACGGTTTCCACCGGGCTGGGGGTGTTCTGGAGCATCCGGCTGCTTGTCCAGTTTTTCGGTTATTCCCCGAAACTCTGGCGGGGCAAGTCATTTGAGACGGGAGTTCATGTTTTTTTTGTTTTGTT
>CAZFLL010000190.1:0-4869 GCA_964519865.1 uncultured Chitinophaga sp.
AAGAGGTCTGTCAGCTAAACGTGTAAAGAAGCCGTTGTAGCTCAGTGGTAGAGCATCCCGTATGTACGGGAGAAGAGGTCTGTCAGCTAAACGTGTAAAGAAGCCGTTGTAGCTCAGTGGTAGAGCACTTCCTTGGTAAGGAAGAGGTCTGGGGTTCAATTCCCCATAACGGCTCAGTTTTTTGTGAGAGTTTAAACTAATTGAAAAACAATGTGTTGCAAAGATGGCCAACAGTGAACAGCTGGAGGCTTCCTGATAAAAAAACAATAATTGTAAAACACAACTTTAAAACCGATAACAATGTCAAAAGAGACCTTTAAGAGGGACAAACCCCACGTTAACGTTGGTACCATCGGACACATTGACCATGGTAAGACAACTTTGACAGCAGCCATCACCAGCATCTTAGCTTCTAAGGGTATGGCGACTGCCAAGAAATATGATGAAATTGATGCTGCTCCTGAAGAAAAAGAAAGGGGTATCACCATCAATACTGCTCACGTTGAGTACCAGACGGCTAACCGTCACTACGCTCACGTTGACTGTCCCGGTCACGCTGACTACGTTAAAAACATGATCACCGGTGCTGCCCAGATGGACGGCGCGATCCTGGTGGTAGCCGCTACTGACGGTCCTATGCCCCAAACCAAGGAGCACATCCTGCTGGCCCGCCAGGTGGGTGTACCCAAGATTGTGGTATTCATGAATAAAGTTGACCTGGTTGATGACCCCGAACTGCTGGAACTGGTGGAAATGGAAATCCGTGACCTCCTGACTTTCTACGGTTTCGATGGTGCTAACACACCCATCATCAAAGGTTCTGCTATCAAAGCTCTCGAAGGTGAAGCAGAAGCAGTGAAACAAGTGGAAGAACTGATGGATGCTGTTGACAGCTATATTCCCCTGCCTCCCCGTCCTGTTGACCAACCATTCCTGATGTCTGTGGAAGACGTATTCTCTATCACAGGTCGTGGTACAGTTGCTACCGGCCGTATCGAAAGAGGTCGTATTAAAGTTGGTGAGCCTGTGGAGATCGTAGGTCTGATCGCTGAGCCCCTGACTTCAACCTGTACAGGTGTGGAAATGTTCCGCAAACTGCTGGATGAAGGTGAAGCTGGTGACAACGCAGGTCTGCTGCTCCGTGGTATTGAGAAAACCCAGATCCGTCGTGGTATGGTAATCGTAAAACCCGGTTCTATCACTCCTCACACTGAATTCAAAGCTGAGGTTTACGTACTGAGCAAAGAAGAAGGTGGACGTCATACTCCGTTCTTCCAGAAATACCGTCCCCAGTTCTATTTCCGTACTACTGACGTAACCGGAGAAGTTGAACTGAACGCTGGAACTGAAATGGTTATGCCTGGTGATAACACTTCACTGAATGTGAAACTGATCCAGCCTATCGCGATGGAAAAAGGGTTGAAATTCGCGATTCGTGAAGGTGGCCGTACAGTAGGTGCCGGACAGGTTACTGAGATTATTAAATAATCTTTTATATTTGATACTTCAAAAGTCATTGGTCTGCCGGATTTTCCGAACGACCGGTGACTTTTGATTCTTACGGGCATAGTTCAATGGCAGAATAGCGGTCTCCAAAACCGTTGATGGGAGTTCGAATCTCTCTGCCCGTGCAAACCGAGTATTATGAATAAGATTACAACCTATTTCAAAGAAAGCCTGAAAGAGCTGACGGAGAAAGTATCCTGGCCAACCTGGCAGCAGCTGCAGCAGTCTACCATGATCGTGCTGGCCGCAACCATAGTCATTACGTTTATAGTTCTGGCAATGGATTCAGTTATTGGTAACGGATTGAAGTTTATGTACAAACAACTTTTCTAATGGAAACAACTCCCAATACAGAAGTAAAACAGCCCGAAACCAAGTGGTATGTGCTGCGGGTGGTAAGTGGTAAGGAGAAGAAGGTGAAAGAATACCTGGACAAGGAAATTTCACGAGGTGGCTGGAGTGAGATTGTAAAGCAGGTTTTCCTGCCCGTGGAGAAAGTATACAAAGTAGCCAGTGGTAAGAAAGTCATGCGCGAACGGAACTATTACCCCGGTTATGTGATGATCGAGATCGCCGATGGTAAATTAAATGACGACCTGAAAGACATTATCAAAAATACCACCAATGTGATCCATTTCCTTGGTAAGGAAGATCCCATTGCCCTCCGCAAAGCCGAAGTGAACAAGATGCTCGGTAAAATGGATGAAATGGCGGAAGTGGGTGGTATCAGCATGAGCGAACCCTTTATCGTGGGTGAAACCATCAAGATCATTGAAGGACCGTTCAACGATTTCAACGGGGTAATCGAGGAAGTAAACGACGAAAAGAAAAAACTGAAAGTGACGGTAAAAATCTTCGGACGTTCTACTCCAGTGGAACTCAACTACATGCAGGTAGAAAAAATCAGCTGACCGTCCGTTTTCAAGATACTGAAAGCCATTCGCCGGAGCGGGTGGCTTTTTTTTGTCCGGAAGCGGGGAAAATATTGCGGAAAACCTTTGCCAGTAACGCTTTTCCGCTTACTTTTGCAACCCCAATTAGTTCTTTAGAGTAATCCCGGAAACGGGAAGACGAGGAATTTGGGAGACCAAGTAGACAAATCGAAAGGTCGTTAGAACCAATAAATCAAAGAAAATGGCAAAAGAAATCTCCGGCTTTGTAAAGCTGCAGTGTAAGGGTGGCCAGGCCAACCCTGCACCTCCGATCGGTCCTGCGCTGGGTTCCAAGGGTATCAACATCATGGAATTCTGTAAGCAGTTCAATGCAAGAACACAGGACAAAATGGGAAAAGTGCTTCCCGTATTAATCACTGTTTATACTGACAAAAGTTTTGACTTCGTCATCAAGACCCCTCCCGCAGCCATTCAGCTGATGGAAGCCGCTAAAATTCAAAAGGGTTCCAAAGAGAGCAACCGTATTAAAGTGGGTAAAGTAAACTGGGAACAGGTAAAGGCAATTGCAGAAGATAAAATGCCTGACCTGAACTGTTTTACTATCGAAAGCGCCATGAAAATGGTAGCCGGTACAGCCCGCAGCATGGGCCTCAACGTGGAAGGTAAAGCTCCCTGGGAAAATTAATCCCTTAACCCCCTGAAGGGGACTTTTTGAAATCCTTAAAAGAAATTAAAATGGCATTCATTAGTAAAAAAAGAAAAGTTGCGGATACAAAAGTTGACGCAAACAAAGCATACTCTTTAAAAGAGGCATCCACGCTGGTGAAAACAATTTCCACCTGTAAGTTTGATGCATCCGTGGACCTGCACATCCGCCTGGGTGTGGATCCCAAAAAAGCAGACCAGGCTATCCGTGGTACAGTCAACCTGCCCCATGGTACCGGTAAAACAAAAAAGGTGCTGGTTCTTTGTCCGGTGGATAAAGAAGCAGAAGCAAAAGCAGCCGGTGCTGACTATGTCGGACTGGATGAATATGTAACCAAGATCGAAGGCGGATGGGTGGATGTGGATGTAATCATCGCCACTCCCTCTGTGATGCCGAAGATCGGTAAACTCGGTAAAGTACTTGGTCCCCGTAACCTGATGCCGAACCCCAAGACCGGCACAGTGACCAATGACGTGGCAAATGCAATCAATGATGTGAAAGGCGGTAAAATCGCTTTTAAAGTGGATAAAGTGGGTATCATCCATGCTTCAATCGGGCGTGTGAGTTTCACCCCTGAAAAAATCGCTGAAAACAGCCAGGAGCTGCTGAACGCGATCATCAAGGCGAAACCTTCTTCCGCGAAAGGGATCTACCTGAGAGGTATCAGCATGGCCAGCACCATGAGTCCTGGTATCGCTATCGACACCAAAGCATTTGTTCACTAAAACAGCCTGGCCGGTTAATCAGCCAGTCAAATTTTTAACGGGGCCAATGGCCTGACCGATTAAAACCAAGTAAAATGACTAAAGATCAAAAAAATGAAGTGATTGAACTGCTGAAAGGCAAATTCACTCAATATAACAACTTCTATGTTGCCGATACAGAATCCCTGACGGTAGCACAGGTAGGTAAACTCCGCCGTGCCTGTTTCAGCAAGCAGGTGGAAATGAAAGTGGCTAAGAATACCCTGATCAAAAAGGCGCTCGAGTCACTGGACAGTGAAAAATATGCAGGTGTTTTTGATTCCCTGCATAAAGTAACGGCCCTGATGTTCTCTGAGAACCCCAAAGAACCGGCCCTGATCATCAGTTCTTTCCGCAAGGAAAGCAATGGTGAACGCCCGGTACTGAAAGCGGCTTTCATCAACGGGGATATTTACACAGGCGATAACAACCTGAAAGCACTGACCCAGATCAAAACCAAAAACGAGCTTATCGGTGAGGTTATCGGTCTGTTGCAGTCTCCTGCAAAACGTGTACTGGCTGCATTATTGCACCACCACGAACAGAAAGCCGGTGGCGCAGAAGCAGCTGCGGCAGAGTAAGAAGTATACAGTTACGAGCTTCGAGTTACGAGTTGCGAGGGCCTGAAACCCGGACTTCTCCACTCCAGCCGGAACTTTACGATAAACAATTTTTTTAAAACCGCCGTCGGATCCCCGAAAGGAAATGAAGACGGTAAAAATTCAAACAAAATGGCAGACGTAAAAGCATTAGCAGAAAGCCTGGTAGGCTTAACAGTAAAAGAAGTACAGGAATTAGCTGACTTCCTGAAATCAGAGTATGGTATCGAACCCGCAGCTGCAGCTGTAGTAGTTGCAAGTGGCGACGGTGGTGGTGCCGCTGCTGCTGAAGAAAAAACAGCTTTCAACGTAGTACTGAAAAACGGTGGTGCCTCTAAACTGAACGTGGTTAAGATCGTTAAAGATCTGACTGGTCTCGGTCTGAAAGAAGCAAAAGACCTGGTTGACGGTGCTCCGAAGAA
>CAZFLL010000191.1:0-4779 GCA_964519865.1 uncultured Chitinophaga sp.
GATCACTCCATCACGGCCCTGCTCGCCGCCAGGGATGAAGCGGCCTTCGAACAGGTTTTTAAACAATACTTTAAAACCCTGCATGCCTATGCCTGCACCATCCTGAACGATGAGGACGAGGCCGAAGAACGGGTGCAGCAGGTCTTCTTTAAAATATGGGAGCGGGCGGATAACCTCAGTTTCCAGGGCTCCGTGGCCGCCTACCTCTATCGCGCGGTACACAACGAATGCCTCAATTTCCTCAAACACGAGAAAATTAAAACAGAACACCGCCTCCACGTGGTCCATCGTATGAAAAATGAGACACATACCGATAAAACCATGAATAAAGAACTGGAACAACAATTCCGGGAAGCCATGAATGAACTGCCGGAACAATGCCGCACCGTCTTCCAGCTGAGCCGCTTCGAAGAACTCAAATACCGGGAGATCGCGGACAGACTGGATATTTCCGTTAAAACCGTGGAGAACCATATGGGCAAGGCCCTCAAACTGCTGCGCCTGAAACTGGTCGACTTCTTACCCTTCTTATTCATTTTTTTAAACTTTTAACCCTGGAAACATCATTCAACCATATTAACGATGAACTGCTGGTAAGCTACCTGCTGGGTGAACTGCCCCAGGAAGAATGCACAAGGGTGGAACAGTGGCTGAAAGAAGACCAGGCCAATGCCACTTACTTCAACCAGCTTAAAACCATCTGGGAAAAAAGCCTGGAACTGGCCGCTGTATCCACCGTGGATGAAAACAAGGCCTGGAACAGCTTTAAAGAACGGATTCAGAACGGTGGCACTAAGCCTGCTCCGGTGGTACCCCTGGTAAAACGATTCTATTTTAAAGCCATGGCTGCCGCCGCTATCCTGATCATCGCCCTCGGACTGTTCTGGTGGAATCAGCCCGCCCCGGAAAAAACATTGTCCTCCGGCCTGGCCGTGGTCAATGAAAAACTCGCCGATGGTTCTGAAATCACCCTGAACAAACAATCCTCCCTGCACTACCCGACAGCTTTTAAGGGAAAGACCCGGAAAGTGGAACTGAAAGGAGAGGCCTTCTTTAAGATCAGCCCGGATAAAGCAAAGCCCTTTATTATTGATGTGAAGGATGTACAGGTGACGGTGGTCGGAACTTCCTTTAATGTACGGGAAGACAGCAGCTTTGTGGAAGTGCTGGTGGAGACAGGTATCGTGAAAGTGAGCCGGGAAGGACAGGAAGTGACCCTGCAGGCCGGGGAAAAGATAAAAATGCCTTTTGCCGGTAACCTGCCCGGAAAAGAGTCGGTCAAAGACAAACTATATAATTATTACCGCACCAAAGAATTCGTCTGTGATGACACCCCCCTCTGGAAACTGGTGCAGGTGCTGAATGAAGCCTATAAAACCAATATCGTTTTTGGAAGAGAAGAACTGAAAGAGCTCCGGATGAATACCACCTTCAACAATGAATCGCTGGACCAGGTGCTGGATGTCATCCACCTTACGTTTAACATCAATGTACGCAGGGAAAACGGCAGGATCATTTTAGAATAAACCATCATGAAAGGGAAAAAGGGAATCATATTACTGCTGGTATTGTTATGCACGGTTTGCAGCGGCTTCGGACAATCCGTCCTCAACCGCACCGTAACACTCGACGTAAACCGCCAGCGGCTCGACCAGGTGCTGGAGATCATCAGCAATAAAGCCGATTGCTATTTTTCCTATAGTTCAGCTGTGGTGCGGAAGGACAGTCTCGTGAGTTTCAGTGTGCGCAATAAAACGATCAAAGAAGTTTTAAGTCTCCTCTTCAATTCCAGTTTTGAATTCCGCGAAAGCGGTGCCTATGTCATCATCCGCAAAGCCCCGATCCGGATGACGATGATCACGAAGAAAGCGGAACTGGAGGATAAAATTTATATGGTCAGTGGCTATGTGTACGATGAACAGTCCGATGCCGCGATCGCCGATGCCAGTGTGTATGAAAAGAAACTGCTGGCTTCAGCCCTGACGGATCAGGCTGGTTTCTTTAAACTCAAACTGAAAAACAGCAAGGCTTCCACTGCCACGCTCACCGTGAGCAAGGAGTTTTATGAAGATACGTCCATCGTGATCCAGCCCGGACGCAGCCAGGAACTCAGTATCACCCTGATGCCGCTGCAGCAGGACTATGACCGGGTAACCATCAGTCCGGAAGATTATTTAACCCCGGATTCTGTTAAGACAGAACATCTGCCGGACAGCAGTTTAAAAAAACCATTGAGCCCATCCGCTGATTCTTCTAAAGTGGAACGGACCGGCATGGGCCGTTTCCTGCTTTCCACCAAGCAGAAAATGCAGACCCTCAATCTTAAAAAGTTTTTCACCACCAGGCCCTTCCAGGTATCCTTTGTACCCGGACTCGGTTCACATGGACAGATGAGCGGACAGGTGATCAATAAATTTTCGCTGAACGTTCTGGGCGGGTATACCGCGGGTACCAACGGACTGGAGATCGGCGGACTCTTTAATATTGATAAAAAAGAAGTACAGTATTTCCAGGCGGCGGGGCTCTTTAATGTGGTGGGGGGTGTAACAAGGGGTATGCAGGTGGCCGGGGTGAACAATACGGTACTGAATAAAGTATATGCCTTCCAGGCCGCCGGGGTAAATAATCTAGTCAAGGGAACTTTCTCCGGTTTCCAGGTGGCCGGTGTATATAATCATGTGATGGATAGTGTGAAGGGCTGGCAGGCCGCAGGGGTGGCCAATTTTGCAAAAAATAAAGTCACGGGCGTACAGGTGGCCGGGGTAATCAACTTCAGCAACCGGGAAATGAACGGGGTGCAGATCGCCGGGGTGTTTAACTATGCAAAAAAATTAAAGGGCGTACAGATCGGACTGATCAATATCGCCGATACCTCGGAAGGCTACAGCATCGGGCTGATCAATATCATTCTCAAAGGCTATCATAAACTCAGTTTATTCACCAATGAGCTTACTGATTTCAACCTTGCGTTTAAAACCGGTAATTCCAAATGCTATAGTATTCTCCAGGCAGGAGCGAGTGTGCGTGATAATAATAAGATCTATTCCTTTGGCTATGGCCTGGGCAGTGAATTAAAACTGAACAAGACCCGGACCATTACGCTGAATCCCGAACTAACGGCCGATTATCTCTACCGCGGTACCTGGGATTATCTGAACCTGCAGAATAAATTTCAGCTGAACCTCCACGTTAAACTCAATAAATATATTTCCTTCTACGCCGGTCCTTCCTATTCCGTGTTTATTTCTGATCAGCCAGCGGCTGTTGCCGGTTATCGTTTTGTATTACCGTCCATGGGTTATAAAAACCATGAATACAGCAAGCGCGTAAGCGGCTGGTTTGGCTGGACAGCCGGCATTAATTTTTTCTGATTTTTTACAACTAATAAATAGGGGTAAGTGCTCCGATGGTTGTTATCCGGGTATAACCATCGAAGTATAACCATGAATGTAAAAAATCTTATCCCGCTGCTTTTTGTTTTTTTATTTTCTTTAACAACCGCAGCCCAGTACAAAGGACAGTTACGCGGAACCGCTGTTGAACAGTTATTACAACAACCACTCCCGGGGGCCACTGTTACCTTATCACCACTGAAGCGTTCCGTGGTCACCGACGCCGAAGGACTGTTCCGTTTTACCGATATACCGGTAGGCACTTATTCCATCAGTATCAGTTACGCCGGCTTCAAAGAAGTGCTGCTGGAAAATATCCAGGTCAATTCCGGTAAAGAAACAGTGCTCAGTATTCCGATGGAAGCGGTGATCAAGTCAGAGTCTGAAGTGGTGCTGTCTGTAAACAGTAAAAAGAATAAACCGCTGAATGATATGAATGCGGTGAGTGCCCGCGCTTTTACCGTGGAGGAAACACAGAAATATGCAGCCGCGGTCAATGATCCCCTGCGCATGGCCGTAGCCTTTCCCGGTGTGCTGGCCGGTGATGATGGCAATAACAGCATTATCATCCGCGGTAATTCACCCGTAGGATTATTATGGCGGATGGAAGGGCTCGATATTCCCAACCCCAATCACTTTGCCCTGCCCGGCAACAGTGGCGGAGGAATCTCCATCCTCAGTGCCCAGGTATTATCCAATTCAGATTTTGTCACGGCCGCTTTTGGTGCCGAATACGGCAATGCCGTAAGCGGGGTCTTTGACCTGCATCTCCGCAAAGGCAACAATGAAAAAAGAGAATACAGTCTACAGGCCGGTGTGCTCGGACTCAATGCCTCGCTCGAAGGACCTTTCTCTAAAAAATACAAAGGCTCCTACCTGGTCAATTACCGCTATTCCACACTCAGCCTGCTCACCAAACTGGGGGTGATCGATAATAACGGGATTACCAATTTCCAGGATCTCTCTTATAATATCAACCTGCCCGCAGGTCGTGCCGGCAACTTCACCCTGTTTGGTTTCAATGGCCGCAGCGACCAGCTTTATGATGCGGATAAGGATTCATCCAAATGGGAGGATCGTTCTGACCGTTATTCCTTTGATTTCTTTTCCAATGCTTCCATGAACGGGATGACACATACCATCAAGGGTAACAAGTGGAGTCTGAAGACCGGTATCGGTTTATCCAGTACCCGCACCGGTTTTAAAGAACAGATGTTCCGGGATGATCTGACCATGGTTCCCACCTGGCTTGATAAATACAATACCCGCAAATGGGTGCTGAACTCCACCTTCAATTATAAGTTCAGCAACAAATTCTTGCTCCGGGCAGGAGTGATCGGCACACTGGTGAAATATACCGTCAACCAGTCCTTACCCGATCATGAGG
>CAZFLL010000192.1:0-4778 GCA_964519865.1 uncultured Chitinophaga sp.
AATAATATTCTACTTTCCCTCCATGAACGTCCGCCTGAAACCCGAGAAATACCTGAAATACCTTTACCTGCCCAATCTTTTTGCCACCAAAAGAACCGGGGAGATCCTGGCGGTGAACCCGACCACTATTTCCCAACGGGAAGATGCGGAAAAAGTAGTGGTGTCTGTTTATGACTATACGCCGGAAACCCTGCACGAAAAAAAATCGGAACATGTAAAAGATGTCTTTCATTATAAAGAAACCAGTTCCATCAGCTGGATCAATATTGACGGGATCCGTAAAGCGGATGTGGAAGCGATCTGTGAGCAATATAAAATTCACTCCCTGATCGTGGAAGATATTCTCAGCGTGAGCCAGCGCCCGAAAATGGATGAAGTGGAAGGCGTGCTCTATTGCCTGCTGAACATGCTCTACTTTAATGAGGAAAACAAAACCGTGGAAACCGAACAGATCAGCATCGTCATGGGACCCAATTTTGTAATGAGTTTCCAGGAAGATCCGGCGCGTGATGTATTTGATCCCGTCCGTCACCGCCTGCATATTGCCAAGAGCCAGGTAAGACAGCGTACCGCCGATTACCTGTTATATACCATGCTGGATATGGTGGTCGACAGTTATTTCCTGATCATGGAAAAACTCGGGGAGCAGATCGAGCTGCTGGAAGAAGAAGTGGTACGAAAGAGTAATAAACGTTCCCTGGCCCGTATCAACCAGTTGCGCAAGGAACTGATCGTACTGAAACGGAATATCGCTCCCGTCCGCGACCTGCTCTCAGGTCTTATCCGCAGTGAAAGTGAACTGCTGGACGACCGGACCACCAAATACTTCAAAGACGTATACGACCATATCATCCAGGCCTTCGACTTAAGTGAGAACTACCGTGATGTGATGATGAGTGTGCAGGATCTTTACCTCAGCAATGTAAACCTGCGGCTGAATGAGGTCATGAAAGTAATGACCATCGTGACCTGTCTCCTCGCGCCGGCCACCGTGATCGGCGGAGTTTTCGGAATGAACTTCGACGTCATCCCATATGCCCATCATACTTTCGGGTTTTACTTTGCCGTGGGTCTGATGTTTGTGATACCGGTAATCATGCTGTATATTTTTAAAAGGAGGGGGTGGTTCTGAGGCAGAGTACCGGCACACCGGCCTTCAGGAAGAAAACCACTTATACTTATTGGCCTTGTTGACAGCCTCCACCTTGGAATGAATATGCAGTTTGCCATAGATATTCTCCACATGTTTACGTACCGTACCATGACTGATAAATAAAGCCGCGGCGATCTGTTGATAAGAAAGTCCGTTCACCAGTTGCTTCAGGATCTCAGTTTCCCGTTCACTCAGGTTATAATCCCCCGGTTGTTTACCCGCACCTGTACCGGTTTTGGTTCGTAAGAGCTCAAGTGTCCTGGATGCTATCTGCGGACTCATCGGGGCGCCACCCAGCAGCACATCCTCTATAGCAGTGACAATCCTCCAGGCCTTACTGTCTTTTAATAAATACCCGGCCGCACCGGCCTTGATGGCATCGAACACTTTTTCATCATTATCAAAAACGGTCAGGATCAGGATCTTGATTTCTGTTTCCCGGGTGATGATAGCCGTGGCTTCAATACCATTCATGACCGGCATTTCAATATCCATCAGGATCACCTGTGGGAGTTTTGCCAGCTTTGACAACTGCTGAATGGCTTCTTCCCCATTCCGGGCCAGCATACAGATTTCAATATGGCCGGCCGACAGGAGGTTTTCTTTGAGCTGCTCCCGCAGGGCATCATTATCATCCACAATTCCCAGTAAAATAGGGTCAGCCATAAATTATATTTTAATAGTTAATTCAACCCTTGTACCGGCAGCGGTGGAATGGATACTGCAGGTGCCGTTCATCTCATCTGTCCGGTGCTGAATATTTTTAAGCCCGTTATTCGCAGCGGCATTCTCTGTATCAAAGCCCTTCCCGTTATCGGTAATACAAATCCGCAAATTTTGTCCGTCCGTGTCAAACGCATATTCCACCTGCTGCGCTTCCGCATGTTTGATTATGTTCTGCGTTACTTCCTGTACGATACGGAACAGGTGCAGCGTGTAAACAGGGGACAGTTTCTTTTCAAGTGTACCTCTTGTCTTCACCTGCCACTCGATATTGACGGGCGTAAGCATCCGTTGCAGGTAATTTTTCACCCGTAATATATATTCCTCCAGGCTGTGCTCATTTTCCTGTACCGCCCAGATCGTTTCCCGCAGAATATTTACCGTCTCCCGGCTATGTTCACTCAGCTGCAGGGTTTTTTTCAGGGCTTCTTCCGGTTTGTCTCTTAATAACTGCGTTTCGATATTATCCGTCTGCGCAATAATCGTGGTCAGACTGGCCCCCAGGTTATCATGCAACTCACGGGAAATCCGTTCCCTTTCTTTCAGCAATTGTTCTTTCAACCTGTTTTCCTTGTTCAGCTGTTTGCGTTGCCGCAACTGGTATAGCTTGGTCAGCAGATAGGTCAGCAACACAGAACCGAACAGGGCCAATACGATAAACCAGCCCTCCTGCCAGAAAGGGGGACGGATACTAAACTGAATCAGTTCTGTTTCTTCACTTTCAAATCCATCCGGATTGACCGTACGCGCCAGGAGCCGGTATTGCCCTGAACGAAGCTTTCGGAAAGACAAACCAAGTGAGTCCGATAACAAGTTCCACTCATTCGTTAACCCATCCAGCCGGTAATAGATATGTGTACCGTACAGCTGACTGGTAAGCGCCGGCTTAAAATGAAACCGGATATTATCGGTATTATAGGGAAACAGGTGACTCCCTGGCTGACTGAAGTCCTTTTCATCTGCTGATGCATAAAGCAGTTTGGGATTATCCACCGTTTTATTCAGTTTTAAATCCCCCATATCAGTCAGCACGAGCTGTTTCATAGTGCCGGTGAGTAATGTATTACTTGCTGTATCATACATAACCGACACGATCTGGTCCACCTTGTTTTCAATGAGCGATTGGCTGTTCGTGGCAATAAACCGGCTCCCGTCAAACCGCCACAAACCTTTATTACTAACCATCCACAGGCGCTTATCCCGGTCACGAAAGCAGGCCATACATCTTGTTGTACCCTGTTCTGTTTTTACAGGAAATGTTTTGATCACCTGAAGCCCCTTTACCAGCGCCACCCCTTTGGCAGTACTGATCCATATGCTGTCTCCCTCCTCAAATAAATTTAAAACAGCACTGGCCGGTAAACCGCTGGCGGCAGATAAAAATGCCTGCTCCTGCTGCTGCCGGTCAAATAAATAAACCCCGTTTTCATAATCATAGGCCGCATAACCATTACGGAGTAACTGCATTTTTTCAATAACCGGGTAGCGTCCGGTCGACCGGAACCGGTTCGTTTTTCTCATCAGCACCAGGTCCTGGATCCCGTTTCCATAGGTGGATAAGAGAAGTGTATTACCCACTGGCAATACCGATGAAACACCCGCTCCAACCGGTATCATTTCCTTTTTAAGGAGCTGTTCGCCTTTTAATTCATATACACCAACACCATACAGGGAAGAAATATAAATCCTGCCGTCAAACACCTGGATATTCATTACTTCCTTCTCTTCATGGGCAAATGTTTTCAGGTCCGGTTTACCCGACAGCGTGATCAGTTTTAATTCCTTTGGGGTAACGGCATAGGCTTTATCCCCCGAAATATCAATCCCCGAAACCCGCGCATCCTGGGTGGTTAATACCCTGTTTCCCTGTGGTAACAGCAACTGGATACCCGAACCCATGGTACAGAACAGGGTATAGCCTTTACTCGAATAACTGATACTTTCCACCAGCGTGGTGCCAAGACCATTCCGCTGATCATAAAGACTGACCTGGTTGAAAGCCTTATCCGCAAATACCACGGTGCCGGATTTATCATACACCCAATAACCGGTTGACACTCCCAGTATCACCGCTTTCAACCCGGGATTCCAGGCCATCGTTTTCATGTAGGCCGGACCACCGGAAGGAATCAATAATAAATACGGCGGGTCAAAATAAACACTGTCATTTGCTCTCTTATAACGGCCGCGGTCCGGTATAGACGACGGTATACTGATAGTCTGTATGGACCAGTTTTTATCGAGATAACTGATTCCCTGTACAGCTGTTTCTTTTTGCTTAGAGAAAATGATCAGTTGCTTTTTATCCGTATTCCAACTGTATGCATGACTGCATTTAGTGGTTTTAAACTGCAGTACTGAAACAGCAGGCTGCTCCGGACTGGCACCATACAAGGATAAATCCGCATCCTCTCCATGTACAAAAAAAACAGAACTGCCGGGCCCGATCGAAAACCCCTCCGGCCCGAGAAGATCTGAATTAAACGTGAATGTCCAGGTTTTCAGATCCAGGTAATACAGGCCTTTACCGGAAATACCCAGCCAGAGCCCCCCCTTACCGGTACAGATGACCTGGTTGATATAATTCCCGGGGAGAGACTGTTCCGTGGTATATGTTTTCCAGCTGATCCCATTGTATACCGCCAGCCCCTTATCGGTACCCGCCCACAAAAAGCCATTCTCATCCTCACTGACACTGAATACATAATTACTGGGAAGTCCTTCGTTGCTGCTGATATGCCGGAACTGGGATACCTGTGCCCCTGTGAAAAAAGGCATACCCATACAACAAATAATATGAAAGACTATACCCTTCAACACGGATCCTGTAAAGATGCGCGATTGTAACATGCTTAAAAATACGCTGTTCGTCGTATTCGTATAAAAACAAATTCCGGTTTCT
>CAZFLL010000193.1:0-1667 GCA_964519865.1 uncultured Chitinophaga sp.
ATGCTGTTATAAATAGCAGGCTGACCGATCCTGGTTTCTGTGCCGTTGGTATTCTTAATTAATTGTGAGGTGCCGTAGAAGGCAAAGAGCTGTTCATCGTACGGACTCTTGATCAGGTCCTGGAAGGTTGGACGGGGTGCGGCTTTGCCGTAGTTTTCCTGCACAGTGGGTCCGTCAGGCACAGCCGGACGGGGAGGAGCGGCGCTGGCCGGTTTGATCGTACCGCGATAGATGAGGGTGTTATCATCATACCAGGTAAAACTGCCGCTGATCGTATTCAGGGCTGTTTTGTTGATACGGGTGGCTTTCTGTGTGGCTACATCAATCAGGTAAAGATCCACCCGGTTATCGGTTGTATGGGTAAAAGCGATTTTTTTATCATTACCACTCCAGCTGATACTACCCGCGAATAACGGGGTGGGCAGACCACTGATCTTGAATTCCTTGTCTGTCTTACTGTTTTTAAGATATAAGCCGGTAATAAAATTCTGCCGGCTGGGCGCAAAATTAGCGGGGTTGATACGCAGTCCTGCAATCCGGAGTTCGGGTTGTGCCAGTTCAGCCACTGAAGGATAACTGCTGCTTTCCATAAACAGCATCCATTCTCCTTTATCATCCACGCTTACATTCGGGGAACGTTTTGCGAGCAACATATCGGCCACGTCTTTGGGAGGGGTTTTGTAACCGTCCTGGGAGAAAGAGTACACAGATATCAGCAACAGGACTGAGAGTAAGACAGACTTCATTTTAGTGGGATTTGAGGAGAAAGTTACTGCATATTGCAGGAAGTCAAAAGTCAAAATTTAAAAGAAAAAAGCAAAGCGGGTGGATGCTGTATTTCTCTGCGCTCTCTGCGTCCTCTGCGGTTTATTAAAAAATGGCGGGTTGCTTGAAGCAGGAAATGTCAGTGCAGTAGCCGATTCGCGTGGAATGGCGGGTATTAAGGGAGTATCTGACCGGCATCCTTAGGTGTTTTAAATATATAATGTGATGATCGCTGTTTAAATTCATTTTCATAATTTAGTTAACCCGGCAGGAATTATGAATTCAGTTAAACAACTCATATTATTTTCTTTCCTTCTCTGTTGCCTCATCGCCTGCCAGGTCAAATCCCCCTGCGATGGATTTGTGACCGCCAGTGATCTCGATAAAACCGATCTTAAAAGTTGTAAAGCGGATACGGACTATTTTTTCATGAAGAAGTTTTCGCTGGCCTATAATACTATCCGGGCAAGGGCGGATATTCCGGAATTGCCGGCGGATTTTGAAGCGGTGACCTGGACGGTGAAGAACCAGGTGCGCTGGGTGAATGCGGCTATGCACCGGCAACTGGAAAAGGACACTGCTTTTCACCAGGCTTTTATGGACCGCAAGGACCTGGAATGGGACAGGGGTCTCCTGATCTATGACCGTACCAATTACCGGGCGATGGACAGTCTCGACAGCTGGCTCACGATCGAGTACTTTCTTGATACAGTTTCCAAAAAAGTGGACTACCGGTTCAATTGCAGTTATATGAATAAATACGATGTGTATCCGAAAGCTCTTATGTTAAATCGTGAACAAGCGGATTCGGTATTAGAAAGCTGGAAACTGAAAGATTGAAAAACTGGTAGCCGAAAGAAATCTCAAAGTCAAAAATCAAAATTAAAAAGTAAAAAGGGTCG
>CAZFLL010000193.1:1767-4773 GCA_964519865.1 uncultured Chitinophaga sp.
TGTAAGGACGTTTTTTCTTCCCAATACAACCTTTTCCCTATGTTTTAGAGTCTTGGTTATCAGGGTTTTTGACTTTTTACTGTTGAATTTTGACTTCCCTGAAGTTCGCCCTTCGAAAAAAAAATTAATTCCCCTCCTAAGGTTACACTCCCTCCCCCCGCGCTTACTCAATGTTGTAACACGGGTTCCAAAAGCCCGGTTCGTTTTCCAAGGCGCGCATGACTGTTTATGACAAAATAAGGGGGTTAAGGTTGACCGGATCATGGTTCAGGATCAGTTTACTGGCCCTTTTACTGTTTGTGGCCGGACCGTTGACAGCTCAACAACCTGCAGTCGCCAGGCCCGTTTTTAATACCTTATCCAGTTTCGCCGGTGCCCCGTCAGATATCTATGGACTGGGCGGACAGTTTATCGAAAACAAGGGACAGTATGGTAAGACCATGGCCGGATATGAAGCCATGGGCCGGATCTTATACGCGTATGAAGGAATGACCATGCCGGTGCTGATTACTGAAAAAGGGCTGATTCACCTGCAACGTAAGCTGGATAAGATCTCCCATGCGGAAGAGGAAAGACTGGAGAAAATGGGTCTTTCAGAAGAAGAGATCGAAAAGAAAAAGGTGATCACCGACCGCTTGATCACGATGGAATGGCTGAACAGTAATCCAGCTGCGCAACTGATCGAAGGTGAAAGGGCCACGGGTTATCATACCTACCGGATGATCGGTAAAAAAGCCTATGGTTATAAAGAAATCACGGTTAAAAATTTATACCCGGGTATCGACCTGGTTTATCATTTTACGGAACAAACCAAAGCCGGTTTTGAATACAGTCTGCGGGTACAACCCGGGGCTGATATCCGCAACGTACAAATGAAATACGGCGGGGATATAAAAAGCATCACGACCGATAAAAAAGGCAACCTGCTGATTAAATCATCCATTGAGGGAGTGAATGTATCCGTGCCGGTCAGTTATTATGGCACTGATGTAAAAGCACGGGCTGTTTCAACACTCGAATCAAAATTCCTGCAGGAGGAACATATCATCCGTTTCTCCCTGCCAGCCGGCTATGATTCCACTAAAGCCCTGGTAATCGATCCCTTTGTCAGCAGCACGGTCAACTTAACGGGACTGAATGCCGGTAAGGCGAAGGATGTGGATTTTGATTATAACGGGAATGTATATGTGACGGGGGGTGGGGCGTTTACCGGCAATCACAGCCTGGCCAAATACAATGCGGCCGGGGCACTGCAATGGACCTTTAATGGTTCACTGACCATTCCCACCTGGACCTTTGGTACCTACTATGGCGGCTGGATGGTGGAGAAACCAACCGGTAATGTTTATCTCGGGCAGGGATTCAGTCCGGCCACCGGTTTTAATGTGATACGTATCAGTACCACTGGTTTATTCGATAACTATATCACCACCGCGAATCCATCCTTTATGGAAGCCTGGAAAATGTTCTGGAGCTGTAACAATGGTTCCCCGCAGATCCTGATAGCGGGTGGCGGACTGAATTCAAATATCAACTTCGGGGTGTTTACGCCGCCGTCCACCACGGTAACCGGACTCAATATAACAGGTATCGCTTATGCTGCCGGAACCGGCTGGGCACAGGATATTGCTGACTTTGTGTTTGACCCGGCCAATAATGAGATGTACAGCATCTTCGGCAGTACATTCGGCACACCCGGTTTAAATAATAAAATATATAAAAACACGGCGCCTTACAGTGCCGCATCCGTGGCCTGGAATGTACCCTCGGGATATAACACGATCCAGGAAGCGGCGAACCGTCCTTATCTCGTGGCCTCAGGACTGAGCGATAACTCGGCCAATATGCTTTGGGTAAATGCCTCTTATCTCTATTACTGGGATGGAAAGAACCTGAAAGCGTTTAATAAAGCAACAGGTGCAGGAGCCGGCACGCCGGTCACAACCGCGAATACGCCCTTTATGCAGGGCGGTATTATTGCCGATGCCTGTAATAATGTTTTTGTGGGGGAAGCCAATGGTTCGGTGAAAGTGTACCAGTTTAACGGCACAACCTTCAGTGATGCCCCGGCTGATATTACCATCCCGGGTATGGCGGGCAAATCAGTGTATGACCTGGCTTATGATGAGTCCAGGAAATTACTCTATGTAAGCGGTGATGGTTTTGTGGCTTCTGTGGATGTGGCTGCTTATTGTGCCACGACACTTTATACCATCAATGCCGTCCCCAATTGTGCCACGGCGGGTGTAACTGCTACGGTGTCTCCGGTACCTCCGGCCGGTTCCACCATCACTTATACATTGTATAATGGCAATACACAGGTGGCCAGCAACAACACCGGTGTGTTTACCGGTTTGTCACCCAATATTACTTATACCATTGTCGCCACCATCAATTTTTCCTGCAGCGGATCACAGGCGAGTACCAATTTTATTCTGCCAGGCCCGGGTATTACAACAGTGGTCACCAATACCACCTGTGGCAATAATGCAGGACAGATTGTAGCCACTGGTTCTGTTACCCCTGCTCCATATACTTATAGTATTGATGGAACCAATTTCCAGGGCAGCGGAACTTTTGCCGGTCTGGCCGCTGGTGTATATACTGTCACCGTAAGGGATGCCAGTGGCTGTAAGAGCACAGCAGTGGTGACCATTATCAATACGAATGGTCCGCAGCTGACCCTTGCCAGTACCAATGCTGATTGCGGCAGTAATAACGGGACGATCACCGCCACTGCCACCGGAGGCACTGCGCCATATACCTATAGCATTAACGGTGTAACATTCCAGGGCAGCAATTTCTTTACCGGTGTTACCGGGGGCATTTACACGGTTACCGTTAAAGATGCCAATAATTGTATCAATGCCGTGCAGGTAACGATCAGCAGTTCACCAGCCCCGCAGTTAAGTGCCATTCCCGCTGCAGCCACCTGTGGCAGCAATAACGGAAGTATTACCGCCTTTGGTACCAGCGGCACTCCGCCACTGCAATACAGCATTAATG
>CAZFLL010000194.1:0-4756 GCA_964519865.1 uncultured Chitinophaga sp.
CGGTTTATTTACCGGAAGATCAAACTCATCTATAAGTTTATTTATAAAACAAAAGCTACTAAACGGGAGGAGACCTATTACAAATATGTACTTCCGAAGAAAAGTATTGATGATGTAAGGGAGGATGTGGAAGCCTGGGCTACCAAGAATGAAGAAGAACTGGAGATGCTGAGGAGTAATGAACAGTTCAGAAAAGAATTCCTGCAGAATCTTTCCCACGAATTCAAAACCCCGGTATTTGCCATACAGGGTTATGTGGACACCTTATTATCCGGGGCCATGGCCAATCCGGATGTAAATAAACGCTTCCTGGAGAATACAGCCAAAAATGTGGACAGGCTCACGCATTTACTCACCGACCTGGATCAGATCTCCAAACTGGAAAGAGGGGAATTGGTTTTATACAAACAGAATTTTGTGATCCAGGATATGGTCAGGGAAGTATTTGAGAGTTTATCCGGCAAGGCGGAAAAGCAACAGATCAGTTGTGTTATCAAGAAAGGCTGTGAGTCCCCGCTAACCGTATTCGCCGATAAAGAAAAAGTACGGCAGGTGCTGATCAACCTGGTGGAGAACTCCATCAAATATGGAAAACAAAACGGCAGCATCACGGCCAGTATGTATAAAACCGATGGCAAACATATCCTGATCGAGATCGGGGACGACGGCATCGGCATCAGCGAAAAAAACCTCTCCCGCATCTTTGAACGTTTCTACCGCACCGAAGAAGGCCGCAGTATTGATGTCACCGGCAGCGGACTCGGTCTCGCAATCTGCAAACATATCATCGAAGCGCACAGACAAACGATCCATGTAAGGAGTACAGAGGGGGTTGGGACGGGTATGGGGTTTACGCTGGAGGGGGGGAGGGATTGAGGGGGGGGGGAATTGACACACTTTTTAGCACTCATCGCTGAAAAGATCCCGGATATCACATTTGCAGCGCCGCTAGAATATAGAGTAATGATCTGACGTAAATCAACTCCGCCCATCTTTTGCGATTTTATCATTCTTGTATCATATAACGATTTGCACGCTAAAAGCTATTGACATCATTTTGAATTTACCAAATAGTCTGCTGCTTCGACCTCTTTTTCAAAAATAAAAACTGAGAACATAATATAATTATAATCGTTTAAAGTTTTATTCTTCAACCCAATAACATCCCCCCTTTTTATATTTTCATTCAACTTTACATCAATAGAATCAAAAATTGAATAAATCATGGTTATACTATCTGATTTAACGCAAACCGTATAACCCGATTCATCTTTATCAATAATCGATATTTTTCCATCGAGGCAGGAACGAATACAAATGTCATCTCCAGGGACAATTATCACAGCTTTATTTAATCTATCTACACCTTGCTTACTTTGAATAATTTTTCCATTTTTAATTGGCAATTGTAAGGAATCAGAATTACAACCAAATGCAAAAAGAAAAATTAAATAAAAGGGGATGCTCATAATTTGTGGGTTTAATTTTACTTATTTGTTTTATACTTTGTTAGCCTATCAGCTGGGCCTGCACTTACGGTGACAATTCTTTATAGCTAACATTCATTCCTTTACCACATTTTTTAGACTTATTGTGTCAAAAAAAGTGCTTGTAACTTTCCTGACAGAGTCATAAAAACTAACGTGGTTAATAATTGTTGTCTTTAAAACATCTTCCTTTGTCCGGACTACTATACTAAAACCGCCAACATTTGAAAAGTCAGCTGCTTGCAATAGCTTATTATTTAAAGTATCTGTCATGTTAACAATTGACTGAACTTGATAATCAGATTTACGAAAAGTCGAAAACAAAAATGAGAATGTATAAGAACTATCGCTGTTCACCTCATAAATATTTCGCAGAGAAGGGCGGCCATCGGTTTTTATAATTTCTCCTTTTTCGTTAAAATACTCTGCATAAGGATAGGCTTTGCCATTTAAAAAACAATAAAAAGAAAGCATATCGGAACTGTCGAATTTATAAAGGCTTCCGGACCCTTCCCCATATTTGTCAAAGTAAGTATTCTCATTATTATTAAATACTAAAGAATCAATGTTAACAGAATTTAGAAACTGATCTTTAGTAAGCACACTGTTTTTTGTGCTGACCTCGTTACAACTCAAAATAATAATGACAATATAATAAAGTGAAAATTTCATATTAGTTAGATTATACTTTGGGGACTGTAGCAGTGGCCACCCCGGTCTTTCCAAGAAATGGACATCCAGTTTTTCTTTTCTAAAATTATAGCCTACTCTTCTTTCACCCTGGCTAACCCATCATATAAATTCCAACACTAACGGCAAATACGGCATCTTATTACTGTATAATTCGTGTCTCTACGTGTGCTTTCGTGGCCAAAAAAAATTTCTCCTTTGTGTCACCCCTTCAGGGTTCCGGGAATCATGGGACAACTTGACCCCGGGTTTCACCCGGGGCTATTGATCGTTCAACCCTTTCAGGGTTGTGGCCCGGATTCTGTATTTCTTCTTTCCTGAAGTGTACCTGCCAGACAATTAGTATCCCCCCGCTTTATGTCTCGCATCTCGCAACTCAATGCTCGCAACTTCCCTCATATCTCCGGTAACATCAGCTTCTTCCTGCTCGCATAGATCCGTATACCCGCCACCACCAGCACACATACGGTCAGGTTACTATGATATTGCAACGGCACCTGTTTGAGCAGCACATAAACCAGTCCGCCGATGGCACAGGCCGTGGCATAGAGTTCACCCTTCTTTAAAAGATTCGGCACCGCATTGCAGAGTATATCCGCGATCAATCCGCCGAAAGTGGCGGTGATCACGCCCATGATCAGGGCATATACATCATTCAGCCCGTTGCGCATGGCCACTTCAATGCCCCAGGCAGTAAAGAGGCCGAGACCGAATGCATCAGTATAATAGATGGTGCGGCGGAAACGTTTGGCATTTTCCCGGAGCAGGAAGGTAAAAGCCGTGCCACTGAATACGAGCAACAGGGCAAAATTGTCATTGATCCAGTTTACCGGCTTCACCCCGATCAGCAGGTCGCGCAAAGTACCTCCGCCATAGGCGGTAACAAAAGCAATAACAATCCCGCCAAATACATCCATTTTAAAGGTACGCGCCTTTAACGCACCGCTGATGGCGAAAATGAAAATACCGGCGTAGGTAATGATCTGTAGAAAACTCATTATATAAAATTACAAAAGAACCAAGAAGCCAAGATACCAAGATGCCAAAATAAGATCCAAGAACCAAGATAGCCAAGAAGCCAAAGAAGGACCAAAAAACAAGGATCAAAGAAGCACCAAAATATAATATCCAAAAAAGCACCAATCCTCCTGAGAAGTTTCAAAGGAGGTATTGTGTTTTTCCTTTTGGATATTTTTTGAAGTTTGTAATTTGAGATTTCTTTGGCATCTTGGCTATCTTGGTTCTTGGTTCTTCCCCTCAGTACCAGTTTTTCCCTTCTTTGAGGCTTTCCAAAAACGCCGCTCCTTCCTTACTCACTTCAGTATAGATCAGTTTCTGTTCCAGTTCATACATAAATAACTTACAGTCGCCGCTGAATTTAAATACGACCGGCAGGGCCTGTTGCCCGCCTTTAAAGAAGATCATATTGCCATCAAAGCCGCAGGATTGTTTGGCCTGTTCTTTACCGGCCATAAATCCGGCGAGTTTCTGAATGGCATTGGTTTCTGTAGTGCTGACTGTTCCGATGACGGAATCAGTACCGGGCAGGTTAAAGGTAATGACGAGGCTGTCGCTGCCGGCAAGTTGCTTTACAATAGCGGGTTTGTCCTTGCAGGATATCAACAGGCTGAAAATCGTTAAGAAAAGAAGGATTACCCGCATATATTTTTTTCAAAGATATAAAAAGCCCCTGTGAAAACAGGGGCGGTGATTTATACTTCCACGGATAATTGCCGCTTCTTGATTTGTCAGGATAAGACTGATTGTATAGCCTGACGGATAATTGACAATGCGGCACTGATCTCCTCATTTGTTATTATTAAAGGCGGGCATAACTGCAATACATTTCCCTGCGATACTTTAAAACTGAGCCCGTTTCTTAAACAGGCATACATCACCTGTTCTGCCTCTTCCACTGCTCTTTTTTTGGTTAAAGGATCTTTTACGAGTTCAATGGCCCAGAGCAGTCCCTTTCCACGTACATCACCAATTAAAGGAAAGTCCGCTTTCATCGCTTCGAGTTCTACGCGTACGAAAGCCTCATCCTCCATTACTTTCTCCAACAGATTTTGCTGTATCGTATAGTCGATCATGGCCAGGGCAGCTGCTGCCCCTAATGGACTTTTTTCGTGAGTATAATGGCCAAGTGCCACATCCCCGGCAATATTGTATTCTTCCTTGGTTACAATAGCTGCCATAGGGAATGCACCGGCCCCCAGGCCCTTTCCGAGGCACAGGATATCCGGAACAATACCATACTGCTCAAATGCAAACAGGGTGCCCGTACGGCCAAATGCAATGGGAATCTCATCGAGTATGAATAACACGTTGTGCCGGTCACATATTTCACGGACACGTTGCCAAAAGCCTGCAGCAGGAATCTGCACATCGGTATTGCGGATGGTTTCGGCAATAAACGCACCTACTCCTTCATTACGGCTCAGCACTTCGTCCAGCATCTCAGTAAACTGAAGCTCCTGCTCAATGCCGTTTCTGTAAGAGTCAGCTTGTGGAATAAAAATGGTTTCAGGATAAAGTTGCCCCATATACTTCCTGAACTGTTCCTCCCCTCCCACGGC
>CAZFLL010000195.1:0-4678 GCA_964519865.1 uncultured Chitinophaga sp.
CTCGAAAAAAACAACAGCATCAAGACCCGCCTGATCTCCATTATCAGTCATGATATTGTGACCCCGCTGAAGTTTTTAAATGTGGCCGGTAAGAACCTGATCGAGAAAAGAAACCTGATGAGTGAGGATTTGCAAGTGGAGACGTTGAAAGAAATCACCAATACCTCCCAGGAGCTGCAGTTGCTTTCCACCAATATCCTCAACTGGATCAAGTACCAGAATGAAAACCGCCGACTTGTAAAAGAAAACTTTAATCTCCATGAAATGGTGGGACAGCTGTTGGGTTTATTGCAGTCCATGGCCCGGCAGAAAAAACTGATCATCCTGAATGATGTGGATCCGGCACTGGAGATTCACCAGTACTATGAACCCCTGAAGATCCTGATCTATAACCTGCTCACCAATGCCATTCATTTCACGGAGAAGGGAGCCATTGTTGTATCCGCCATAAAAGAAAACAGCCATATAACAGTCTCCGTAAAAGACGAAGGCATCGGCATGAGTCCCGAGCAGATCCAGCGCCTGATGGCCGAGGAAGTGGTAATCACTTCCGCTAATGTAGATAATAAGAAAGGCCACGGGCTGGGCTACCTGATTATTAAGGATTTGCTGAAGACGATGGATGCTGCATTGGATATTCAGAGTAAAAAGGGGGACGGAGCAACTGTTAGTATTACTATTATACAATAAAGTTGACTAAAGTCATACTATTTCATATTTTTCGTCATTTTCTTCGGTTATTCGTCAAAGTTACATTTACTACAATTTACGAAACCTTATACTTAAGCCCTAATAGCCTTTCTTATGAAAATAGGCTACTTTTTCTATAAAGTAGGGAATATTCGATTACATTTTTCCATCACCTACAAATTAGTTAAACACCACTACTCAATACTTATCGCCTTTGTATTGAGCTACTTATCGTTTAAAAAGTTCATCATTGGGAAATTTCAACTTAATTAGTAAGAAAAAACTAATTAAATACTTTTAACTATAACCTTAGTTTTATGAAAAAGATATTTATAACCGGTCTACTTTTTACGCTATTTTTTGTGGCTTGCAAGAAAGAAATGTATGAAACAAAAATTAGCAACGAAGTAAAAAATAAAATTGAAAACAAATCATTCACTAATAATATATTAACAAAACTAGATTATTTTAAACTATTAGCTCAAGAATTTTTAGTCTCTGCTAAAAATTCACAAGAGTTTAAAAAATGGTTATATGAGTCTTGTTATGCCCAGGACTCAGGTGATTATTACATCTCTGTATATGACCTATTAGGTAAAAACGAAGATTTGGGCTATTATTATTGGGACAGAAATAAAGCCTCTTATATAAGAGAAGAAATACTAGATAAGATCAAAGAGATTGATATTCTTAACAATGTCAACTATACTGCACCAATGGTGTTTATTCCATTCTTAGAAGACATTAACCTGGATTCGCTAATAAAAAATATCCCTCTAGCAAACCCAAAGGCTTGTATCGGACTGGAATATGATACATTAACAACATATTGTCCCGGTTATGATTTAGACTGGAAGGATTCTCTTATTAATATTTTAACCATTATTGACGAAGATTATGCATGGGGACATGATGTTTGGGTATTTAGCCAAGAAGAAGCAGGAGTTGATGGTAGTACTGCAAATTTCCTTAATTTTTCAGGTGATTCATATTCTCGTGTTGATGGGGGAGCTGAATATGGAGGAATAGTAAAAGTAGATAATATCGGCAAAATTGAGTCTTGGATTGCTGGGAAGCTTGAGTTTAGTTTTTATATTTATGGATCCAATGGTACACAAATTCATTCCATGAAACTCCCTCCAGTAAAACGGAAAAACTTCAAAAACCAAGCATGGTATGATTATAATATATTCTTATTTAATTGGAATAGAGCAAATATAGGAGACTGGCAAATAGAAGGCTGGATAGAGCGTGATGGTGGTAAATCTTCTTCTATAAATGTTACAATACCCCCACCTCCTGGTTATCCTGGGCCAAGTATTTCAATTTCAATGCCATCAGAAGATGAAGATGATGATTGTGGGCGAAAAATTGTACAATTCTCTGATCCTATAACAACTGTTTATCCAATTTCATATATGAATTTTAAACGTAAAAATTAATAACATAGTAAACAAACAAGGGACTAGAGAACCCCTTGTTTGTTTTATAATTTTTTTGTATGAAAAAATATATATACCAGTTTATAACCCTGCTGAGTATAACTTACTCCGGGTCAGTTATCTCTCAAACTTTAGTTAATAAAGGAATAAGTATAACAGTAGGAAATTCAAACAATGGAAGTGGAGACATAAAAGGGCCGATATTTTCAGTAGAGTATTTTTCCTCACTTAAAAGTAATTGGTTTTTTTTAGGGAATATCGGGGCTACAATTCATAGTGAGAAAGGGTTTCCAATTTCATTTATTTATAACAATCAAAATATTGATGCTACAATATATGAAACAACTGCTGGGATGCAAGCAATGGCACAAATTGGTTATAGCTTCATTAATAACCCCAAACATTTCTGCGGTATTAGGTCTGGTATTTTAGTACGTTATCAATCCAGCTCTTCAACTTCTGTTGTATATACTCTATTTCCAGCTGAAACGAATCTTCCTTTTCCAGTTTACGTTTTTGACAAAATTAACCCCCAAAAAACCTACTCGGTTGGATTAAGTGGACAAATTTTCTACACTTATAAACTTAACAAGAAACTTGGAATTGGTTTCCTTGGTGGTTTTCAATTCGATAGTAACGGAGATAATATTTCACAGTTAAGTCTTTCAGTAACTCGCTTTTTAAAATAAATTCCTTTAATTACTTTACTTTTAAAGAATAGTGTAGAACTATTTGCCATGAAAATATTTACCCGGTTGCCTTTCTTTCTCTTAAGCCTAGTTATAAGTTATGCGGCAAATGCACAGCAACCTGTTTTGGTAAACCAGCATCGTCCTTCAAAAAGAATTACGCTTAAAAAAGAATGGGACGTCTCGTATATCACCGCCAAAGGCAATTATAATGGCAAAGTCATTTCCGGCACTGATTCCTCATTACGGATTAGCCGCTATTATAAAAGCGGGAAAGACAGTTCATATACAGTTAAGAAAAAAGTAAGCCGCCGGTACCCGGAAGGGGTTAAGATAAAAAAATATGCGTTGTACAACAGGGATACGGCAGATATCCTGTTGAAAGATATCCTGCTGGTTAAGAAACCCTGGATCAAAAAACGGGGCTGGCTCCTGCTTCCGGCCTATTTCGCGGCTGGTGCTGTACTGGCTATCCCTTTACTGCCGGTAGCAGCCATTTCTCACGGCAGTGCCGGTGTCAGAAACTGGCTGCAGTTTGAAGCCGTGCTGGTCGGCGTTGCCGGACCTTCCATATTACTCGGCAGTCTGAATAAAAAATATATACTGGGGAAAAAATGGAAACTGCTGGTTGAATGATCAGGCTTTATCTGCTACCACGGCCCTGATCAGTTCCATCTCAAAGCCCCTGGCCACCAGGAAATCCATGGTCTTTTTTTTACGCACCAGGTACTGATCCGATTTTAAAGAAGCATAGCGTTCATCCGCCATCTTCTTTAATACAGTCATATATTCCTCCTCATCAATCTGCTTCATTGCTTTTTTAATACAATACTCACTTACCTGCTTCTGTTTCAGTTCGTATCTGATCTTCACCCTGCCCCAGTGTTTCACGCGCCACTTACCCCCGGCAAAAGCAATGGCAAACCGTTCTTCATTCAGGTAATTCTCTTCAATGAGGGTGGAGATGATCTCATCATGGTCTTTTGTCCATACGCCCAGGTTATATAATTTCTCCTTCACCTCACTGTGCGCCCGCTCCTGGTAAGCACAGTAGTGCTTCAGCTTCTGGAGAGCCTGTTCCTTGGTGAGGGATTTTTTGTACATGGGGCAAAGATAGGAATCGCCTTCTACTGGTCGACTTCGATACGACTGCCTCAGTTTTTATACTTTCTCCCCTGAATATCCCGTAAAGAGGCAGTCGTATCGAAGGCGACGAACCCGAAGGGCGACATTGCTTTCGGAGCGGAATGTCGTTGTCAGGTTGAGTAGTCCCGCCAAACAATCACTACACGGTTGGAGAATACTTTTCGGCGGGACGTATCGAAGGGTGACTGAGCGGAATCATGTTGTCAGGTTGAGTAGTCCCGCCAAACAATCACTACACGGTTGGAGAATACTTTTCGGCGGGACGTATCGAAACCTGTGTCTTCAGCGTATCCTTCAACCCGCTCGTGGCCTTCTCCACTACTTTATATACGGCCTGTACGGGCACATCCTTTCCATTGACCGTGGCAGAACCCTGAACAGTGAATACCGTTGATGTTACTGCCTGGAACCCATTCTTGTTCCGGATATTACTCCGGGAGGTACTGATCCCGGCTTTTTGCTGGGGAGTAGTTACATTGCCATCCTTATCCATGATCAGTTCATCACTGACTTTTGATGTCACATCGGTTTCATAGATACCATCTCCATCCATATCCGCTACCACGGAGATCGTGCGGAGTGACTGGCTGTTCTGTGTGGCGGTAATTTTTACCGTACCGTTTCGCAGCGACTGACTGTTTTGCGAAGCCGTTACTTTAATAATTCCTTTCTGGTTACTGTTATCCCCGTTGTCGCCATCATTGTCAATCA
>CAZFLL010000196.1:0-4555 GCA_964519865.1 uncultured Chitinophaga sp.
CACCGGCACCCGGCTCTGCAGGTAATCCTTGACCGGTTTTACTTTAAATCCTTCAAAACTGCGGTGTTTCAGCATTTTTTCCTCCGCGATCTGCGGACTCACATCCACCTGTGCCTCTGTTTTAGTGATCATGGTCGGCGGGTGACAGTGATACAGCAACGCATAATCATCGCTGAATCCTTCGGTGGAAAATAGCTGTTCGCTGTACAGGCCACCATCCGGCTTTCGGAACTGCGTGTGCCGCTTGTGGGGGATGGAGCCGAGGGTATAATAGTGAGGCATATGAAAAAGTTTGTAGTTAGTAGTTTGTAGTTAGTAGTCAGGAAATCAGAATAAAAGACCCTGGAGACTAAGACCTTTAACGGCAACCATAAGAAAATAGAATTTCCATTGGCGTTTGTCAATGTAATAGGTGAAGTTGCGGTGAAAAGGCATATACAATCGTTACATTAAAAATAGGAATTTGTTCCCGTTCCCCGAATTTTGCCGGATGCAGTTAGCCACCGTCGGATTACTGGTCATCCGGGAGCAAAAACTTTTACTGGCATTCAGCCTGAATAAGCAGTGCTTTTACCTGCCGGGCGGGAAAAAAGATGCCGGCGAAACGGCTGTGGAAGCAATTTGCCGGGAAATTGAAGAAGAGCTAAACACCCGGATTGAGCCCGGCGACCTGGAGTTTTTCACCCATATCAGCGCCCCTGCTTTTGGAGAAAATAAGGGAGTGATCATGGAACAGGATTGTTACCTGTTGACAAAAGATATCCGGCCAAGCCCGGCAGCAGAAATCGGTGAGCTCCGTTATTTTACACTTGAAGAGTACTTGAAAGAAAAACAACAGGCGCCTGGCGCCATCATGATACTTAAACAATTAAAAGAAGCAGGATTTATACAATGACCCGGATCGGACTGATATCAGATACGCATGGCTACCTCGACGAGGCCGTATTTACCCATTTTGCAACCTGCGATGAGATCTGGCATGGGGGTGACTGGGGGAATAAGGAGCTGGCTACCCAGCTTGAAAAAGCCGGCAAAATCCTCCGGGGTGTTTATGGAAACATTGACAGCAATGATATCCGTTCTCTTTATCCCGAACAACTGGTATTCACCTGTGAGCAGGTAAAAGTCATGATCCGCCATATCGGTGGTTATCCGCCCCGCTATAACCCGGAAACAAAAAAAGAATTACTCCTCCACAAACCTCAGCTATTTATCAGCGGACACTCCCATATCCTGAAAGTGATGTACGATGAAAAACTGCAATGCCTGCACATGAATCCCGGTGCCGCCGGCAAACAGGGCTGGCATAAAGTGCGCACCCTGATCCGGTTTGTCATTGATGGAAAGGAGATGAAGGATTGTGAAGTGGTGGAGCTGTGGCCTCGGTAAAGACAGGTTGACAAGTTAAAAAGTTGACAAGGCTCAAAGACTGAGAAATTTATAAAGGACTGTACACTCAAAATCCTCTAAAAAAACAAGGGGTGGAATTCATTTAGTGAATGTCCACCCCTTGTCAACTTATTAACTAGTAAACCTTTCACGCCTTAAACTTATTAACCTGTTAACTTATCAACTTCTCTCTACATTCCAGGGAACCATCCACGACCCGCGCCGATTTCACGGAATGGCCAAGGCACAGCCACGAGAATAAAGATCAGGGCGATCAATAGTAACCAGCCTGTATTCTTATAATTCAATGCTTTTGCTTTACCACGTGCGAGTGTGATCAGCACAATCGCCACAATCATCAGTAAAGGGTGTTCGACCCAGTAAAACCGGTAGAATGAATCCTTCATCAGGGAGGGAACATTTTCGGGCAGGCCCTTCATGATCCCGTAACGGCCAGCGATCCATTGGTATAAACCGATCAGCAGCATGGTATGTGCCGCGATCATTAGCCAGAGACTGGTGGACCGGATACTTTCCTTTTTGCTGAAAGCCTGGAACAGGCCAACCAATAATAAGAGTAAGATTACCCACCGGAGTAAACTATGAAGATGAAGCATTCCTGTTTCCATGCTGAAAAATTTAGACAAATATAGGCTTCCCGGGGAATAAGGTCCGCTTATTCCACCCAGTCAGCTACAAACACATTGGTATCACGGGTTCCGCCATTGTTCCGGTTACTGCAGAAAACGATTTTTTTACCATTGGGTGAAAACATCGGGAAGGCATCAAAGCCTTTGTCACGGCTGATCTTGGTGAGGTTGGTGCCATCCTCATTGATCGTATACAGATTGAACGGAAAACCTCTTTTGTATTCATGATTACTGGCAAAAATGATCCGCTTGCTGTCAGGCATATAGGCCGGGGCCCAGTTGGCCTGGCCATAAGAAGTTACCTGGTGCGCATTACTGCCATCCGCATTGGCCACCCATACTTCCATATTGGTGGGAGCCACCAGGTTTTCAGCCAGCAGGTCTTTGTATTCTTTAATTTCTGCGTCTGTTTTGGGACGGGATGCTCTCCAGATCAGTTTGGTACCATCAGGACTGAACCATGCACCGCCATCATAACCCAGCATATTGGTCACCCTTTTTTCCTCACCGGTTTTCAGGTTCATGATATAGAGATCAATATCACCATCTTTATCACTGGTATATAACATCTTCTCCCCGTCTGGCGATAACGTAGCTTCCGCATCGTATCCTTTTGAGTGGGTCAGTTGTTTTACAATTTTACCATCCAGGTCGGCCATGAAAATATCATAGCTGTCGTACAGGGGCCAGATATATTTGTTCCCGTATTTAGCACGGTCCGGAGTGGGCGGACAATCATTGCTACCCAGGTGCGTGGAGGCATAAATAATATGTTTACCGTCTTTGGTAAAGAACGGGCAGGTGGTACGGCCGGCACCGGAGCTGATCCGCTTATACGTAAACGCTTCACCTGGTTTTGTGGGCACTTTCCCTACAAATATCTGGTCGCAGTTGATCCCTTCTTTAGGGTTGGTACGTTGAAACACGATGTACTTTCCATCAAAACTCCAGTAGGCTTCTGCATTATCACCACCCCACGTGAGCTGACGGATATTTTTCAGGTGCGTTTCGTCAGGATACCGGAGTGTGTCGGCGGCAGCGGCGGCAGTCGAAAGCTTAGCGGAATTGTTACAGGCCGGCAGGACAAATAATGATCCGGCAATGAGTAAAAGCAATGCAATTTTTTTCATACTAATGTGTTTCTTTGGGATCCGGGCTGTTCCGGAGGGGGCAAAGTTATTTTTGTTATTACGTTGGTTTGTCAGCTATTTGTCATACCTCAGCGCCAAAAATAGTAGTTTTGACCCTTAATTTAATGACCCTGAAGATGATTAAGACTGCAAAAATATACGCATTTGTCGCCGGAATACTGACATTAATCAGTGCCTGTGCTGATCATAATGATGGTTCAACATCATTTGATGCATTACTGGCCAAACCACCCTATGCGGCCCTGACGGATAGTATTAAAAAAGAACCCGGACGGGATGAACTCTATTTCCGCAGGGCGATCCAGCTTAATGCTGATCAATTACCGGAACCAGCCCTGGCGGATTTCCGGAAAGCCTGGTCATTAAAAAAGAATGAACAGTATGCCCTTGGTATTGGCGCCCTCCTGCTGGAGTCCAAACCAGCCGAAGCATTGGTCTTCCTCAAAGAAGCTATAGGGGTACTCCCCGAAAGCCTCTTGCTCAACCTGACCCTGGCCCGCAGTTATGATGCCCAGGGCAAAACAGAGGATGCCCTTTTGCTGATTTCTGGTTTACTGGAAAAAAATCCGGAACAGGTGGACCTGTTGAAAATGAAAGCCGACCTGCTGGGTAAAAAAGGGAATACGGCTGAAGCCCTGACCATTCTTGAAAAAGCCTATACCCTTACACCCTATGATGTGGAACTGAATTATATCCTGGCCCTTCAATATGCCGAATCAAAAAACCCACGGGTGCTTGCGTTATGCGATTCCCTGGCCAGGGCGGATTCGTTGGGAGAACATGCAGAACCATATTATTATAAGGGTATTTATTACTCAGCCATCGATGATAAGAACAAAGCCCTGCTGGCTTTTGATGAAGCAATAAAACATGACTATACCTTTTTTGAAAGTTATATCGAAAAAGGCTCCATATTATTTGACATGAAAAAATTTACCGAAGCCCTGAAGGTCTTTAATCTGGCCCTAACCATCTCTCCCAAATACCCGGAAACTTATTATTGGATCGCCAAATGCCAGCAAGCGCTGGGTCAACGGGAGGAAGCTAAACTGAATTATCAACGGGCTTTTAGTTTAGACCAGGGTTTTACGGCAGCACGGGATTCAGCTAATAAGTTGAAGTAATCAGAACAATGTGCCAATATGCCAATTAGCCAATGTGCCAATGGGGGCAGAGTATAATAATTTAACCATACCTGACAATAGGTAGAAAGTGTATTAATGAAATAAAGGCTCCTGTTTAATATCAAGTACATCTAAGCAGGCTTTTGGTTCTTGTCATTTGTTTTTTATTTGGTTTCTTGTTTCTTGACATCTTGGTTCTTTTTCTCCGGTGTCTCAAAATCCGTAATTTTGCCACGCAAAT
>CAZFLL010000197.1:0-900 GCA_964519865.1 uncultured Chitinophaga sp.
GGAATATACCAATACCGGCAGGGGTACAGATACACCAAAAAAGTGGAATTCATGGCCATCCAGTACGTGTTCGAAGATGACTTCGCCCACATTCAGCTTCTCTTCATGACCGCCTTTAGCATGATCTGCTTGTTCTGCAGCCGGCTGACCACCTTCTTCATGATGCTGAGCCATGGCTGGCAGCCCAAAAAGCATGAAAAAGACGCTGAAAACCGCTACAGTAAAGGATTTGAAACGATTGGTGCACATACCTCTTCCGAAATTTGGCGCAAAGATAAGGGGGGGAGGGTAAAAAACCTTGAAATAATCGGGCTTCAGACGCAATCTTCGGAACTATCTTTTTCGAGTGCTTTTACTTGTTCCAGAGAAATCACATCTAATTGATCCTTAGGCCTGTTCACTGCTTTTTTGTTGGCGATAAGATGATTGATATGAAGGAAGGGAATCCGTACATCCTCAATATCTGCGAGATTGGCCTGTTTCAGGCATTCATCAAAGCTCAATCCTTCTAACCCCTTCATGGAAATAAGAATATCCAGCGCAAAACCATTATTCAATCTGAAATTGACCCAACCAGGTATAAACTGCATGTTGGCGACTCCTGTAATGTCAGTACCGGAATAGGCTTTAAATGCCAACCTGAACTGTTCTCTGTTTTGCAGGGTGTCATCCAGCCAGATATCAATATCCTCTGTAGTGCGCTGATATCCATTGAGATTAGTAGCAACTCCCCCTACCATAATATAACGGACCCCTTCTTTATTAAGGGTGCGCCAAAAAGCAAGAAGATCCTCGTCAAAAATGTCCATCAGTCATTCGTATTTGGAGTAGAGGCCTGTTTGGTTATGCGGGCATTTGACAACATGCTGCCCATTTTCATCAGGCGGGTCATTACCAGGA
>CAZFLL010000197.1:910-4554 GCA_964519865.1 uncultured Chitinophaga sp.
GGTTCTTTTCAAGGCCTCTTTGAGGCGGTCAGTTTCGGCCTTTTTGTAAAAAAAATCCGGATCACGGAGGTATTGCTCCTCCAGTTCCTTACGCTCTTGTTCAGTCATTTCACTGTAATCCTTCATAGATGCAATTTACAAAAAGAACTGCCCTGAAAAAAGAGTACAGAAAAAAGAATCAACCGGGTTACATCCTTCTCCCCGGCGAGTACTCCTTTATGTATTCATTATTATCAATAAAATTTAAAAGCCATGAAAAACACATTTTTTGTTGCCGTTTTAGGCGCCAGTCTTTTCTTCACCTCCTGCGAAAAATCCACTATCTCTGCCAATGCCGATGACAACAGCGGAACCGTGACCGGACGCCGCGGTGCTGATGATCCTCCCGCTATTCCTCCTTCCAACCTGCCGGCTGCTGTACAGGCCGCTTTTGCAGCCCGTTATCCCACTGCTACCCGGATGGAATGGCAGGCGGAGGATGGCAATACCTGGAAAGTGAAATTCTTTATCGGTTCGGTTCGCTGGAAAGCATTTTTCCGTGCTGACGGAACCTTTATTTCAGCCAGCCTTGCCTGATTGATCTAATAAAAAAGGGGTCTCCTGATATCAGGAGACCCCTTTTTTATTAAACCGTTGTATTTTAATCATCTATGACTTCAAACTGCATTTCATGCAGTTTCGCATAATGACCCTTTAGCCGTATCAGCTCTTCATGGGTCCCCATTTCCTTCACTTCCCCCTTGTCCAGTACCAGTATCTTATGGGCCTTCCGGATGGTAGACAGCCGGTGGGCGATCACGATCGAGGTCCGTCCCTTGATCAGGGTATCGATGGCGTGCTGAATCAGCTGCTCACTCTCCGTATCCACCGAAGAAGTGGCTTCATCCAGAATCAGGATAGACGGGTTATATAACATGGCCCTGATAAAGGATAATAACTGGCGTTGACCCAGGGATAAAGTGGCCCCCCGCTCCATTACATTGTAATCATAGCCACCGGGCAGCCGCTGGATGAACTCATGCATCTCAATCAGTTTGGCCGCTTCGATCACCTTTTCCTTTGTGATCTCCGGATTCCGAAGGGTGATATTATCCATCACAGATCCGGAAAATAAAAACACATCCTGCAGCACCACCCCCACATTCTTCCGCAACGCATCCAGGTCAAACTGCTCGATATCCACTCCGTCAATACTGATCTTCCCGCCCTGGATATGATAAAGCCGGTTGAGCAGACTGATGATCGTAGTCTTGCCACTACCGGTCCGGCCTACAATCGCAATGGTCTCACCGGGATTGACAGTAAAGGACACTTCTTTCAGCACCGGTACGCCGGGCGTATATTCAAACACTACTTTATCAAATTCGATCTTTCCCTTTACGGTTTCCGGTTTAAAAGCATCTGCCGGACTCTCCGGGGTGAAGTCGGGATTGTCCAGCACTTTAAACACCCGTTCACTGGCAATAATGCCCATCTGGAGTACATTGAATTTATCCGCAATCATCCGCAGTGGCCTGAATAACAAGTTGAGGCAAAGAATAAACGAAATAACCGTTCCCTGCTGACTCTCGTGCAGGTTGAGTGCTTCTTTGGAAGTCCACCAGACCACTAACCCGATAGAGAGTGCCAGCACAATCTCAACCAGCGGAAAGAACACCGAGTAGGCGAAAATGGCTTTGATATTGGCATCCCGGTGATCGCGGTTGATTTTTTTGAATTTGTCCATCTCCCGTTCTTCCGAAGCAAATGCCTGTACCACAGCCATACCGGTGAGGTGTTCCTGTACAAAGGCATTTAGGGCCGCCACGGCATTCCGTACTTTATGAAAAGAGCGGTTGATACTTTCTTTGAAATAATAAGTCCCGATGATCATGATCGGGAAAGGGATCAGGGCAATCAGCGTGAGTTGCCAGTCGCTGATAAACATATAGGTCAGCACACAGGCAATGGACAACAGATCCGCGATAATGGGTACCAGCCCATCCGAGAAGATATCATTGATGGATTCAATATCATTGATGGTCCGCGTAGTAAGGGTGCCGATCGGGGTCTTGTCAAACTGAGACAGGTTGAGATGCATGATCTTTTTATAAGTGGCCACCCGCATATCTTTTACCACAGATTGACCCAACAGGGCCGTAGTATAAGAAAAAAGAAACCGCATGGCCGTTTCCACCAGGATGAGTCCGATCTGGATCAGGGTGATATTGATGAGCATAGCGGCCATTTCATTGCTGATATACTCATTCACGGTCACTTTGATCAGAAGCGGGCGCACCGGGGTGATCAGGGCCAGCAGGATGGCCAGTACTACGGAGAGGTAAAACTGCCGTTTATAGGGCGCTGCATAACGGAATACCCGTTTCAGCAATGCAAAGTCGAAGAATGTTTTCTTTGGTTCAGCCAAAATAATGTGTTGTAAACCGCAAATTTAACCAGAAGCAGACAGAACCCGTTACCGTTTATTGATTGATGGCTTCCGGCCCCATGGCTTTTGTATAGGCTTTGATAAACAAAGCACCCAGGTTTTTGTGCGGGGGTACATAATCCTCGAAGATTTTATCGGTCACTATCTTATCCAGTTCTTCCCAGAAGGGGATCCACTTGATATCGCTGCCGGTCCGGAGTTTTTCCATGATCAACCGGAGGAAAGGATTATTCACCGGGGCGTCTGCGATCTGTTTGGTGCCGATGATATGTGCATCCGGTGCTTTTTGCAGGATATCGTGGATCATCCGGTAACCGCCGCAGGATCCCATGAATACGATCTTGGAAGCGGTGGACATCTGGTCAATGGTATACGGGGCATTATAACTGTGTCCGCGGTTAATGGTGACCGTTGGTATCAGTTTTTTATCTTCCAGGTATTTGCATAAGGCTTCCTGTGCTTTCGCATCTTCGTTGGTCTCCTCGGGCAGGGGACGGTTCATATAGAGGGAAACCGGTTTGCCTTTAGCGGAAGATACGGTCACCCATTGTTTATTGCTCTGGTCAATTTTCCAATTGGGGTTATTAAACATGCTGATCAGTCCGGGAAACACCCCGATCCCGTCTTTGTCGCCATAGATAAATAACTGTACGATTACCCGGTTGCTGTCGCCGTTAAGCGTGGTAAACGGCACTTCATATACCGGGGGAATACCCAATTCTTTGGTCAGGTCTATATTCCGGGTCGAATCCGCACTGAGAAAAAGTTTGCCAAGAATATTATAAATAGCGATGCCTTTGGGATTACCGGTACCCAGGTTACGTTCATAATTATCCTGGATATTCAGCAGCATACGGTCGGCCACGGGTTTTAGTGTCTCTGTTATACTGGCATACGAATCGGCCACATCCACCCCGTCTTCCAGACCATCTGATTGTTCCAACCGGTTCACAAAGGCTCTCATCAGGGTATTGGCCGGATCTTCCTCCCCTTCAGCGGATGCTTTTGGAAATGAAGCGAGAAACTGGTCGAGTGTATTGAAACCGGCCGACATTTTGATAAACTTCCGGTATTTGTCAAAGTTTACCAGCATCAGCAGTGAATCCCCGCGGTTATTGCTCTGCTTCATCATCAGTGGAAAAACGCCTTTTACAAAACTGGAGGTATAAATTGATCCATCGGAAGAAACGGCCAGGTAATAGAGTTCCTGGGCGTT
>CAZFLL010000198.1:0-3440 GCA_964519865.1 uncultured Chitinophaga sp.
TTATTCTCGCCCATATTACTGGTAAAGATCACATCCGCCAGTCCGTCATTGTTGATATCACCGATACCGGCACCACCGCCATTGTAATAGTTCCGGTAATAGAAACTGTTCTCCAGGGAGTCATCAATCACGGTATTGTTGAAAATGATGCCGGTGTCATCCATCTTGGTGAAGAGGGCGTCTTTCTGCGCTTTTTTACTGCAGGCGAAAAAAACCAGTGACAGGCAAAGAAAAGAGGCGGTATGGCGAAGCAAACGGGTATACATTTCTGAAAAAGTGAAATTCAAATGTACCATATTTTAACTGCTGAAAGAGCTATAAGTTAGTCATCCGGGCTGTTAAAAAAATAAAAAAAGAGCCACTAGAAAATGGCTCTTTGTAATTGCTAAAATTGCTAACTGCTTAGCTCTGAAAATTCTTAGTAACCCGGATTCTGTGTCAGGTTGGGGTTAACCGCCAGGTACCTGTTGGGAATCGGGAACAATATATATTTGTTATCGCTGGTGTAGTTCTTCTCCTGGAAGGGAGTAAGGAATTTACCAAAACGGATCATATCCTGTCTTCTCCAGCTTTCCAGGTACAGCTCACGTGCTCTTTCATCCAGCAGCTGATCCAGTGTTACAGAAGCCAGGGCACTTGCACCACGGGAAGCATGTGTCCGTACAGAGTTCACCAGGGCTACGGCAGTGCTGCCATAAGAACCGGCTACTGTACCTGTACCACCGCGCAGGATCGCTTCTGCTTTCATCAGGAGCACATCAGCGAGACGGAAATAAACGTAATCGTTATCAATTGAACCGGCACCGGTATTTACATAGTCGACGGGGTATTTGAAAGCCCGGATACCTGTTACTTCGAGGTTACTACCCACTTCAATACTTTTTACCTGGGCTGTGAAAGCCAACGGAGCACCAGTCCTGTCCTTCAGGGCAGCATTGGTAGTCAGGTCATATTGCTGACCCAGGAACAGACCTACAGTCTGACGGGCACCGGGATTAGGAGGACCACCCGCAGTCGGGTAGTTCTGGCCCCTTCTTTTATCGCCGGCTTCGAATTTGCCATAGAAATCAGATAAAGTAGTGAAACCATTCCATCCACCGGGGTTCTGGTTGTAGTGCATGGTAGAGCGCCAGCGTGACTGGAGGTTTCCGGCCTGTACACCACCCTTGTTTTCCTGGGTGAATATATTCTCAGATCCGATTGTTCCGTTTGTGGGAGCAAAGTTGTCGAAATAGTTACCGGGGAAACTGTACAGACCTGAATTAATGACCTGGTCAGCCAGGCTGATTACCTGGTTCATATCTGCAGGAGCAAAGGTAGGAGCCAGACGGGAAGCGTTGGTAGCCCAAACCCCTTTGTTGAGGTAACATTTCATCAGCAGCACACGTGCCGCATTTTTATTGGCTGTGTAAGCGGGTCCGTTGGGAAGGTCAGGAATTATGGCAGTAAGTTCTGACATAATAAAATCCAGCGCTTCTGCACCAACACGAACTTTAGAAGGAGTCAGTACACTTTCACCAGGTGCACGGTAGTTTACCTGTCCCCATCCGTCCAGCAGCAGTAAGTCAGCCAGTGCACGCAGCATACGGGCTTCTGCCTTTTGCTGGGTGGTAGGGCTATAACGCAGCAGGTCAGTGGCACCAAAATCAATACCATTCAGGTTTTTGAAGGCATCCACAATGCGCTGGTTTTCCCCATCATATTTCTGAGCGTGCAGTACACGCCAAACACCGTTATCATCCCAGTCTGGTCCACGGGTGGGACCGATCAGTTCATCGGTAGTCATTTCCCAGAGGGCATAGATACCGGTCTGATCCTGGAAGAGATTCTGCATATTATTGTACAACCCAGAAAGCAGGGCGGCTGTATTGGTGTTGCCACCAGAACTTACCTGATCGGAGGTAAGTTCCCCGTCAAATTTTTGCTCCAATTTGGTACAGCCGAGCAGTACCACGGAGGAAAAGGCGAATAAGAAAAAGAGTTTACGTATCATAAGGAAAGTTTTTTTATTTCTTATAATGAAAAGTTTACACCCAAAGTAAATGTCCGTGCAGAAGGATAAGGCTGGTATTCGATACCAACAGAAGGAACGAAGTTTGTGCCTTTGTCCACGTTCACTTCAGGATCAAATCCAGAGAACTTGGTAATTACAAACAGGTTCTGCCCGGTAATGAATACACTCGCCCCTTTAAACGATTTGCCCACATTACCTAATGAATAGCTCAAAGTAGCATTGCTCATCTTCAGGTAACTTCCCTTTTCAATAAATCTGGAAGAAGCAGTTACAGGATTTGCAAAAGATTCTTTCACCGGATCTTTGTAAACAGATACCGCTATATTACGTCCCCCGTTGATACTACCCACGTTGATTACGTTATTCAACGTGTTATTATAGATATCCTGACCCATAGCACCGTTCATATTAATTGACAGATTCAGCTTTTTATACCTCAGACTGGTGGAAATACCAAGCAATGTTTTGGGATTGGGGTTACCTACATAATAGAAACTGTTACCCTCATCGGTATAAGTAGCCAGTCCGGTTGCCTTGTCCATACCAGTAAACTGGCGGGTCCAGAAAGCGTTGATCGGGAGGCCATTCTGCAGGGTCTGAACCAATGTGCCGGTAATACCCTGACCGTTCAGTGTACCGGTATAGATCGGAGCAACCAGGTCTTTCATCTGGTTTTTAATAAAGGAGGCATTCACTCCAAAATCCCAACCGAAATCCTTCTTGTTGATCACGGCTGCATTTGCAGAGATTTCAATTCCCTTGTTCTCAACATATCCTTTGAGGTTACTCCATTGAATGGTACTGGAAACCGGTCCATTAGGATCTGATGTTGTCGGGAAAAGGAGGTCTGTAGTCTTTTTATTGAAGTAATCAACTGTTACATTCAGTTTATTATTTAACAAGGCCGCATCCAAACCAAAGTTATACTGACGGTCAGATTGCCATTTCAGGTCAGGGTTATTGTAGTTAATCTGTCCGTCGAGGTTACCATTGTTACCAAAGCGGATACGGGCAACGGCTGAACCTGAAGGGAAGTCCTGCTGACCGGTTTTACCCCAGCCCAGTCTCAGTTTCAGGGAATTGATTGCTTTTACTTTGAAAAAATCCTCTTTGCTGATATTCCAGGCACCTGCGAAGGAAGGGAAATAACCGTAGCGGTTGTTTTTACCAAACTTAGAGGACCCATCCGCACGGAAAGTAGCTGTTAACAGGTACTTATCGTTGTAGTTGAAGGCAGTTCTGGCGAAGAATGACTGCAGTTCAAATTTGGGATCAATATAAGAAGATACACTGCGGGTGGAGATACTGCCGTACTGAATATAGTTGGTGTAATCCAGGCCGAACTGGCCAAATCCGCCGGTTGGACCCTGTGCACTCATGGAAGATCCTTTATTTCTGAACTTCATATACTCATAACCCACTACCG